>JAEZXR010000003.1 GCA_023419605.1 Bacillota bacterium
TTGGCACCTGCTTTTGTGTTGCTTAAAAAGTAAAACGGCAGCTGCTTATGATAGCATCTACCGTTTTTTATTACCATTATATAATGTTTTTCTGATGAAATACAGCTTAACTAAATGACATTGACCACAAGGGGAGCATATCAGATCATGGCCTGCCCAGTGGTTTTTCAGATGCTGGATTAGGTTTACGCCTGTGTGCATGAAATAAACCTGCTTTAGGTAAGTATAGTGCGATTTCCGGTGTATACATACTGCCTCTGGATTCCGAAGGCTGGTAAAATTGCGAAGTGGACCTACCTCTCCACAATAGATTCTAGAAAAAATTTTTTATCATAGCAGAAGTGCCTTAAACCCATCTTAGCTTAACCGGCCCGAGCAGTCCGGAGGCAAGCTTTGCACCGCTTAATTTATTTGCGAGGCTGTTGGTCACTTCAGCCCGGATCGTATTACGTCCGGCTTTTACATAGGGTGCAATGTCGAAGGAATAAGGGCTCCACATTTTAAAGCCTGCGTCTATGCCGTTTACATGCAGGTGAACCATCTCACAGACCTGTCCTAAATCAAGCTCCAGCCCCTTTACCTTTATCAAATCCTCCCATTCAAAATCCGTCTCATAAATGAAGGTTCCCGAGAATTCCGCCATTCCATCCCATTGGGTCCATGACTCAAGTTTTTTGGTGGTTATCGGCTCAATGAGGAGATTACTGCTGATTCTCCAGGCGTTTTGCAATTCCATTTCCTTATATACGTCTTGCATTTTACTTTTACAAGGATGTAACTCAGGCTTTTTAGAGGGGTCCAAGCATAGGATCATACTTTCTCTTCTTTGGATACATACGGAAAGTACCAGATAATGATCCTCTGAATATATTTCAGCCGGCTTTTCAAACTCCCCATGCCATGCATCCCAGATTTCAACGCCTCCATAGTTTGCGACATGGAGATTTCCTTCAATTGTATTTTCTCCTTCATTTACAAGTAAGAAAAAGTGGACATTGTCCTTTATTACATGACTTAACCGGAGATCCTTATGAGGAGGGCATATATAAATGTCCCTGTCAGCAAATTTTACAATATCCTCGGCAATCGTATCCATGCACGCTATTTCATAGGCACCCTGCAATAAAAGTTCATGTCCGCTGTTATTATGGACAATAACGCAGCCCCCGCCATGGATAAAGTTCTGAAGCTTTTTACACAGTGGCGCAGTCAGCCTATTTGCTTCCTCAACCACCAGAACCCTGTAGTTTTGCTTTTGAACCGATATACAACCGCCAGCTATTTCACAGGCATCCGATACGATCACAGTATCTTCAATGTAGTTGAATTCCATCTGATTCAGGTAGAACAGCTTCACAATAGCCCAGGGTAACCGGTCCTCTTCACAAAGCACTGCAACCCGTGCAGCATTTACAGAGTCGGTCATGAGCCAGCTCATGCGTTTGATATAGCTTGAAACATGACGGTAATATTTCCACCATATATTGTTGGGTCCAACATCGGGAGGTCTTTCCCCGTACCTTCCCTCTCCATCAATGGAGTAATAAAATGCGTGAGGGTACAGTAAATTTACTCCACGAACAAAAAGCCAGTCCAGGTACCATTTCATGTCATCGGCAGAAAATGCCCAGTGAATACCCTCTGGACCGCAGCAGCCGAAGCATTCATTGGAGTTTCTGCGCCTTCCCATATGCTTTGCGGCGTCTGATGAGCACTTTGCCATTGTGCTGTGAACACCTTCAATACCTTTGTTGTTCTCGGGCGCCACCCATCTCCATACCAGATCCTGACCGGGAATGTGGAAGTGTTTTAGAAAACCGATGTCATCACTTTCGTGGGGATGGCCGGTTAATGCAATGCCATGGTCTTCACACCAATGGGATATCTTACTGTAGTAAGCATACTCCAGCCTTTTGTTTACAGCTCTTTTATAGGTAGTTCTGACCCTAGCAGCTTTATCTGCATCAAACCACAGGAAAGGCAGGTCACATTCGCTGCCGCCGTGTTGCTTGTACCAGTCTAAAAAGCTTGAGGTCCAGGCCTTGATCCCTGATTTTGCACATCGGCCCATGACATCCGGCTCATCCGTAAACATGGCAATAACAGTGCTGCCGAAGTATTCCTTTAGAACTTCGTAATAACGGTCGTACGTCAGGTGGATGAACTTTTCCATAGCAGCAGGATTCATAAGGTCTCCGGAAGGAGGTGCATCAGGTTCTCCGTCATCTTCACCGAAATGAATTCCCCGGATTGTCCCATGAGTGAAGGTTTCAATAAAGAGCAGCACAATCCATGGTCCGGTTTGAGGGGCTTCGAAGCGGATTTTGCCCTCCTGGACCTCTAACTGTAAGATACTGTTAGGATGTAAAGTGGTTGTAGATGTTTTTTGAGCAGCCTGAACAGAAATAATCGTTTCGCCGTCAGATAGTACCGGAACTATTTCGCAGGAACCGTTACAGGGATACTCCTGCATTCGTATGCCCCGTGTGGCATATTCCGGGTTGCCTTTTACAACCAGGCCATGGGCCGAACCGGAGGGATACATGGCTTCATCGTAGAGTACAACCTTCATTTTAAGTCTTGATGCTTCCATAACTGCATGTTTTACAAGAGCCATGAACCTGTCGGATAAATACTGTATATCTTTCGGTATCCCGATGCGGGGGTGTATTACAAAGCCCATGACTCCTTTTTCCATGAAGTCATGAATTTGCCTGGATATTTCGGTTTCCTCCAATATATCGTTCCAAAACCAGAAAGGGATAGGGGTAAATTCATCAGAAGGATTCAGAAATTGATTTCTCAGATTTTCCAGCATGTTGACCGCTCCTTAAACAATGTAGGATTCATAATGTTTACTATGGCTTATACAAATTCAGGTGGAACTTAGCTGATTCGTGCCTCGTAAAGCCTCAGAACCGTTGGCTGTATGAGGCTCAGATCAGCAGTTGCCAATCCGATTGTATATAGATTATACTTTATATCCTGGAACATGTATTTATAGAATCCAAACATTATTTTATAGTTTTCAACTTTTCACAATGAATTATCATTCCGTCAGTAATCTGATATAATAAATATATTCTTTACCTGCTATACGGAGGAGGGTCTGGAAATATGATCCATAAGGAGCTCCAAGACATTAATCCATATGTAAGGATTTGTGTCTGTACAAAAACCCATCCCGGGTGGTCCCTGGTCAACCGGATCATTTATGACCATCAATTGGTTCTTACCTCTACCGGACGAGGTACGGTAACCATTGGCGGTAAAGTTTATAATGCCTCCAGGGGAGATCTTTTTTTGATCAAGCCGGGCGTAGTTCACGGTTTTGTGGCAGATGACGAAGCACCCTTTGAGATGCTGGTGGTCCATTTTGACTTTTTTTATGAGCGTGACCGGAACTTTTGGCCCCATAAGAAGTTCCACCTTTCCGATGGAGAAGCAGCGGCAAATATACCGGAAAAACATCTTTTAAGGGATGTTCCGGTGTTTGAAAGAAATATGATGTTCCCGGATTACGTACGGTTGAAAAACTATACGTCCGTTGAAGTACTGATGAGAAAGTTGATCGATGTAAATACGGCAGTCATTCCGGGTAAGGAATTGATCGCCAAGTCATATTTTTTTGAGGTGCTTTATCTTATATACAACGAAATTATTGCCGATAGAACGGAAAACAATACGGCCAATGGCTTTGAAAAGATAAAAAAGGCTTTTGATTTTATAAATGAAAGGTACATGGACCCCATAAAGGTAGAGGACCTGGCTTCCTTGTGCAACCTCAGTACCAATTATTTCAGTAAGCTGTTTAAACAGCATACAGCCTATTCCCCAAAGGAATATATCATAAGGATACGGATAGAAAAAGCAAAAGCTTTGCTGGCACAAAGCAGTGAGCCCATTAGCGAGATCTGTGAGCAGGTGGGTTTTAATGACGTACACTATTTCAGCTTTTACTTTAAAAAATTTGAGGGGCTTTCGCCTTCACAGTACCGTTCGACGGTAACAGACGGCTTTTTTATTGTTTAGGAAACTCATGGACAGGAAGGAATAGGAGGTAGCTATATGGTGATATGGATCAACGGGGCTTTTGGTGCCGGTAAAACACAGACTGCATTTGAATTAAACCGAAGAATACCGAACTCCTTTGTTTATAATCCCGAAAATTTAGGGTCCTTCATTTCAAGGAACATTCCACCGAATACAAAGGAAAACGATTTTCAAGATTATGAAATGTGGAGAAAACTTAATTTCTTGCTTATAAAAGATATTCGGGATAAATACGAGGGTACTTTGATCGTTCCAATGACAATAGTGAACCCGCAATACTTTAATGAAGTGGTAGGTTCTCTTCGTGACTGTGGAATCGATGTAAAGCACTATACATTAATGGCCTCAAAGGAAACATTGCTTAAAAGGTTAAAAAGCAGGGGTGATGGTGCGCATTCATGGGGCGCCAGACAAATTGACAGATGTCTGGAAGGACTGTCGAATGAACTGTTCCAATATCATATCGATACGGAAAGCATGTCCATTGAAGAGGTAGCGGAGAAGATCGCTTTCATGTCGAATATGAATCTATCACCGGACCATACAGGGAGGATAAGGAGGAAGTTAAACCGTATGATTATTCAACTGAAACACATACGATTATTTTCCTGGAGGATTTAGATGTACATAATGTAGATATTTACTGTTCCTGCCATAATTGGAGCAGTATTTTTTTACCAAGTATAGACAGGTAAAAGTAATAATGGTATTATTTTCTTGTTTTCTTATTAAAGCAAAGGAGAATGGATATGGAAAACGTTCGCGTTTATGAAATCCCTGCTTGTAAAATGGTATCTTCACAGTGTGGTATGCTTGGTGATGGAAAACTTGAACAATTTGATCAATGGTTTAGCTCCTTACCCAAAACTATGTTCCCCCAGGACTTTTTATGGTATGACAATAAGCGTAGAGGCTTCGTATGGTATTACATGTACAGTGAAGGAATGGCCATACCCGATGAATTTAGCATTATTGATTTTCCAGGGGGGTTATATGCCGTTGCGTCTGATGTAGATGGACGGGACAATTCCGGTGTAATAAGCGTAATTAAAAGTTTTATTAAGGAAAAGGGATGTTTTGAAGAGGATACTTCTCGTGAATATTTAGGCAACATACCAACTCCACCATCAGCTGGCAAGGCAATGGGATATAACCAAATGGATTATTATGTGCCAATTAAAATTGTAAAATAGCAGTCACCTGTATTGCTTGCATTTCCGTCTGCACAAATTTATGTTTTAAGTGAAAACGCTATTACACCCACACCCTATGAGCAAACGGAGCATTATATATTTACAAAGCAATACAGACAGAATGTTAATAGAATGAATGGGTTGACTGCATAAAGCCTTTACAATGGTTTATGCTTGTTGGATCCAAGCCGAAAAGAGGCTGGGGCAAATTCTATTTTTGCCCCAGCCTCTTTTCGGCGCGTGAAGGTGCAACTATAACTAATAAGATATTAAAAAGATGCAGTGATATCTACGCCTGTATTGTAATTTTAGTCTGAAAATATTATACTTAGTAATATAACTTTATAAACAATTTTCTCTATTATCATTATCAGGGCATATAACGGGGCATAAGATGTCCCCCACCTCTATAGGTGGCGGGTACCGATTCAATTGAATAGGCGGCGAGCATATCTCCCGCCTCGTTGAAACGGTGTGTTGCAAATGCTACACATTTGCTTCCGTTGTTATAAAAAACCATATGGGGGATTACGATGGTAAGTATGATAATTGCAGATGATGAGCTGATGATTCGACAGGGCCTGCTGACCCTTCCATGGAGCGAATACGGTATCGAAGTAATAGGCGCTGCATCCAATGGAGAGGAAGCGCTGCACCTGGCTAAAGCTGTGAAGCCGCAAATTCTTCTGACGGATATTCGAATGCCTGGTATGGACGGCCTTGCGCTGATTGAGGCTATGAAAAGGGAGGTACCCGATCTTAAGGCAATTTTGCTTACAGGGTATCAGGATTTTGCATATGCACACTCTGCCATTCAATTGGGGGCCATGGGGTATGTTTTGAAGCCTTCGGACCCGGATGAGATTGTCAATATTGTACTAAAAGCAAAGAAACAGATCGAAGAAGAAACCGAGGCCAGGCTTGAGAAGCAGCAGATACTGCAGAAGGTGGACCGTGTAATGCCGGCAGTATTCAATTTCTTTTTGCAGGACCTGCTGTTCGGAAGAATCACAGACCGGCAGGTGATTGCAGAAAAATGCAGGGAATTCAGTCAAACCTTTGATAATTATGTGGTCATGTTGATCGAACTCAAATCAGATCCTAAGAAGTCGAACGTTGAATCCATAAGCAAAGTGAAAGAAGAAATCTGCAGTACAGCTTCTGCTTTTAGCAAGAGCATTGTACTGGATATTCAAAAGTCAACCTGCTGTATCATCAATGAGCTGTCCTCCGACGAAGAAAATGTAAAAGACAAAATGCTTGCATTGGCAATGGAAATAAGGAATACACTCAAAAGTGAATTTGACATTTATGTTTCCATCGGTATCAGCAGATGCTGCTACAGCGCTGCCGATATGCACGTGGCGTTCAATCAGGCCATGAACTGCCTGAAAATGAAGTTTTCACTGGGAAAGGGTGCAATTATACATATAGAGGACCTGAAGGACAGCGTGCAAAGGCAAAGTCTTGAGGTTCTGAAGATAACCGAGGAAATCTTTGAAAATATCAAAACAGGCAACTATAGGATGGTTGAAAAAGCAACGAGAGAGATGCTTTTCCGATTGTCAAAGGAACAGAAGGCGGAGGAACAGATTATAAAAAGTGTCTGTTTTGATATCCTGGTATCCTCTTACAGAATCTTAAAGGAAGAAAAAACGGCGGAGAGCATGGATATCAATGAGCAGCAGCTGCTTTCCAGGCTCACGGCATGTACGGATGTGGAGGAGCTGGAAGAGTATGTAATTCATATGCTTATGGGCATCATGGATTCAATTTGCGCAAAAGTACCTTCTGCAAGGAATAAAGTCGTCCTTGAGAGTATTGATTATATCGAAAAGTTCTATATGGAGGATATTTCACTTCTTACCCTTTCCGAGCATGTCCATATGAACCATATCTACATCAGCCGCCTCATCAAGCGGGAAACAGGGGAAACGTTTCTGGATATTCTGACCAATATCAGAATGAAGAAAGCCAGTGAGCTGCTTTCCAATAGTGATTACAAAACCTATGAGATTTCGTACAAGGTAGGAATTAAGGATTCGGGCTACTTCAGCCAGGTTTTTAAGAAATATTACGGAGTGACGCCGTCTGAATACAGGGAAAACTTGTATTCAAGATCCAGGGAGAGCGCAAAGAGGAAAGGATACGAAGATGAGGGGAGTATGGAATAGTTTGAGAAAAATATTTCGGGATATACCCATAAGAAGAAAGCTGACCTTATCCTTTCTGCTTTTGATTGTTTTTCCTGTTACGCTCATCGGTCTGTTTTCCTTTTACAGATCCAGCGAGCTTTTAAAGCATAAAACGCAGCAGTACACCAAAGATATACTGATGGAAACGGGCAACAATATTGAGGTAAAGCTAAGAGAAGTAGAGAGGCTTTCCTTTCAGGTCGTTTACAGCACGGAAATACAGAATGCATTAAAAGTAGCCAATAGAGGCTTTACGGATGAATATGAGAGGATCGCCACGGAAAAAGTCATTGATTCACAGCTAAGAGGCTTCATATCTTCAGACACGGATGTTGCAGCCATACAGATAGTAACCCGCTCCGGTATAACCTACTATGTCAATCCCGGCTCTATTACCATGAATATGGAGGAGGCAGATAAAAAAATCCTGGAGGAGGGCGGTGGAAGTACATTTTGGTTTGATACGGACCAGGGGACGCAAACAATTGCCGTAGGAAGAGTCATCAATAGTCTTATCAACCAGGATAAGGTAGGCTATGTATTCCTATATCTCAGAGAGAACAGCATCTACAATTTTTACAAAAAGACGGAGCTCTTTAAGAACGGAGAGTTTTTTGTAATCAACAGGGAAGGCAGGGTGATATCCTATAAGGATAAGGAAGTCCTCGGCAGTATGAGCGGGCTGCCCATGAACGGGCTTGAACTGTATGAACTCAAAGAGAATTTTATTACCTCAAAAGTGAATGGGAGGAATTATTACATCACATTCAGAGCCATAGAAGGAACGAACTGGAGGATCATCAGCTTCATTCCTGCGGTAGAATACGAAAAGGATATTATATGGCTGCGCAACTGGACCCTCTTGCTATGTGTCTCTTGCTGCCTTCTGGCGCTTATTTTTTCTATCGTACTTTCTGACAGCATTTCCAAGCCCGTAAGAAGGCTCTCCTCCATGATGCTGAAGGTGGGGGGAGGGGACTTCAGCGTACTCAGTACCTACGAATCAAAGGATGAGATCGGTATATTAAGCAGTCACTTCAATAAAATGGTTTCCCAGGTGGAGCAGTTGATACAGGAGGTCTACCAGGAACAGCTCCTGAAACAAAAAGCCGAGTTAAAATCCTTACGAATGCAAATTAATCCTCATTTCCTGTATAACACCCTGGAATCCATCAATTGGATGGCCAGAATCAAAGGGGCCCCGGAAATCGGTAAAATGGTGAAGGCTCTGGGCGACCTCATGCGTGCGAGTATCAGCGGCGATGATTTTGTGCCGCTGGAAGAGGAAATAAAGAGTATCAATAATTATCTCACCATTCAAAAATTCAGGTATGGAGACCGGTTTGAAGTGGACATGGAGATTGATCCGGCTATTGTACTGGTTAGAATTCCCAAGCTAATTTTACAGCCTATTGTGGAGAATGCGATTGTTCATGGAATTGAAAATATGGTGGGGAATGGAAAGATAGAGATTACGGGAACTGCTGAAAACGGGAGGGTGGTCCTCCAGGTGAAGGACAATGGGATAGGAATGGATCAAGAGCAGGTAATGGGGCTTCTTGAAGAAAAAAACAATATACAGCCGGCCGGGGGCCATACCCATATAGGGCTTCGCAATGTAGACCGCAGGATCAAGATGTATTACGGAAAGGAGTATGGGGTTGGGATTGAAAGCGGCCCAGGCCGCGGAACTTGCGTGACCGTAAGAATACCTGTTGAAGATTCTCATAACGGCCTTGGATAAAGTTAATATTTTAAAGAATGAAGTTTATTCTGTCTGATGTGTATTTTCGGCTTTCGATTTATAATTTAGCCATGGACAGCAAAACAGCTGTAAATAGTAAAGGAGGAATAACTGGAAATGAAAAGAATGACTGTTTTATTACTATGCTTTTCTCTGGCATTTTCCATGATCTTTGCAGGATGTGGCGGCAAGACAGAGACTCCGAAGCAGGCAGAATCCGGCAGTAAGGCTGAAGACACTGCAAAAAACCAACAGAGTGGGCAAAAGGTTAGCTTGAAGGTATCTTGCTGGGGAATTGAAACGGACCCCAATTCAAAGCTCATTAAGGAAGCTGTTGAACTCTTTAACAAAAATAATACGAAGAATGCTGCTGCAACAGTAGAATTTACAGAACAGGAACAATACAAGACGAAGATCGCAGCCCTGTTAGCCGCAAATGAGGCGCCGGATTTATTCAATACCTGGGCTTCGGGCTTTTTAAAGCCCTTCGTAACGGCAGGAAAAGTATACAGCCTCAGCGAAGGTCTGGATAAGGACAGCGAATGGAAGGGACGTTATGTAAATGGTATTTTTGCTCCCCTTACCTTCAATGGGAAGATATATGCGGCACCGACCACGCAGACGGTCGTATGCTTGTTCTATAACAAGGAAATTTTTGAAAAGTACAGTCTGAAAGCACCGCAGAATTATGCAGAGCTTAAAACAGTGATAGAGACGCTGAACAAGAACAGCGTTACGCCTTTCGCCCTGGGCAACAAGGCACCCTGGGTCGGTGCGATGATGAGTGAATTGATTGCCAACCGCATCGGTGGAAGCGAACCCTTCAACAAGGTCTATGACGGATCAGGTACCTGGGAAGATCCTTCCTTTATTGAAGCCGGAAAAGTGATGACAGAGCTGGTAAAACTCGATGCTTTCCCGAAGGGCTTCAATGCGCTGGATAATGACCCGGCACAAGCTCTTTTCAAACAGGGAAAAGCAGCAATGCTCGTAATGGGAAGCTGGGCCATCCAGCAGCTCACCAATGAAGAAAACGCCATTAAGGGTAAGCTGGATGTGGCAAAGTTCCCTGCAATGGACAATGGCAAGGGCAGTGTTGACAATTGGCTCGGGCAGCCCGACCAGAGCTTCGCAGTCAGCAGCAGCTGCAAGAACAAGGAAGCGGCGCTGGAATTGCTGAAGACCTTTTCAGACCCGGTCATCCAGGCGAAATTTGCTGAAGCGGGAAATCTTGTAGCGACCAATGTAAAGATTGATCCGGCTAAATCCAATCCCCTGGCATTAAAAGTAGCAGAGCTCCAGAAAGACATGAAGGAATTGTTGATATTCTACGATGTTGGCCTTGGTGCTACCATAGGAAACGAGTACAACAATACCATCCAGGCAATAACAGCCGGAAAAGCTCCGGAAGAAGCATTCAAGAAGCTTCAGCAGTTTACGCAGCAAAATAAGGAAAAATAATGAAACTGTCTGGTTTTGTGGCGGTCAGGAGGAATAAGCTCCTGACCGTTCATCATCAAAGACAAAGTGGGAGAATCGGTTATGGAACAAATGCTCAGAAATAAGAAAACCATACTTGCTTTTTTACTGCCTGCCTTATTGATCTACCTGGGCATTGTAATAGTGCCCATCCTGAATTCCGGCTATTACAGTGTCTTTAAATGGAATATCCTTGATGCAAAAAAGTTTGTAGGGCTGCAAAATTACATCCAGCTGTTTACACAGGATGATATATTCAAGACGGGAATAAAAAATACCTTTGTGCTGCTGGGAATATCCCTTGTGGTGCAGATTCCCTTGGCCGTATTGCTGGCCATTGCATTAAGCGGTGAGATCAGAGGGAAAAGGTATTTCAAAACGGTATTCTTTTTACCGAATATTCTGTCCAGTGTGGCCGTCGGACTGCTGTGGACATTCATATACAATCCGGACTTTGGTATAGTGAACAAGGTGCTTTCGGCCATAGGACTTGAAAGTCTCACGAGATTATGGCTTGCGGAAGAAAAGACAGTGCTGCCCTCCATTATTGTAACCATTTGCTGGCAGTTTGTAGGCTATCATATGATTCTATACCTTGCGGCAATAGAGAATATTCCATCCAGTATGAATGAGGCTGCGGTGATTGACGGGGCTGATGCATGGAAGACCATCCGGTATATAACACTCCCCTTAATAAGGCCCATCATAGGGATCGATGCTGTCCTTATAGCGACAGGTTCTCTTCGCTTCTTCGACCTCATCTATGTGATGTCCAACGGCGGGCCCAATCACGCAAGCGAGGTGATGGCTTCCTATATGTACATTAAGTCCTTCCGGGATATGCAGTACGGCTATGGAAGTTCGATTTCCGTGGTGCTGCTGGTGCTTTGTCTGGGTATAACATATGTTTTGAACAAGGTTTTCAAATCAGAGGATATACAGTATTAATAAAGGAGAAGTGAAATCGGATGAAATACGGTGCATTACAAAAAAATAAATTATCCATAGGAAAACTAATCAAATACAGCTTGCTTATAATCCTTTCATTCACCTGTCTGTATCCTCTGGTATGGTTGGTTATCAATTCACTGAAAACCAATACGGAGCTTTTTGACAATCCATGGCTGCCAGGGGAGACCCTTCAGGTGAAAAATTATGTAACGGCATGGGTATCGGGAAAAATAGGAACGAGTTTTTTAAACTCCCTGTTTGTTGCCCTGATTTCCGTTGTCGTCACGATCCTGGTGGGGAGTATGGCTGCTTTTGCAATTAAAAGACTGAAGTGGAAGCTGTCAGGCTTTGTGTTGGGAATATTTTTGCTGGGAGTCATGATCCCCATTCATTCAACCCTGATTCCGCTGTTCATTCTATTCAATAAAGTCGGGCTTACCAACAACCATATAGCACTGATACTTCCCTATATTGCGTTCGCACTGCCTACCTCGGTATTCATACTGACGGGTTTTATGGGCTCCTTCCCGAAGGAAATAGAGGAAGCGGCCGTCATGGACGGCTGCAGTATGGCAGGGGTGTTTTGGAGGATGATCATCCCCCTGTCAAAATCAGCCATTGCAACCATTACGATTTTTAACTTTGTAAGCATGTGGAATGAATTAATGTTTGCGCTGATATTTATGTCGGACCCGAAAAAAATGACGCTGCCTGTGAGCCTCACACGCTTTAAGGGGCAGTATTCTACCGATTGGACAATTCAACTGACGGCTACCGTCATCATGGTAGTACCCAGTATTCTTGTATATATGTTTTTGAATGACAATATTATAAAGAGCATGACAGTAGGTGCAGTAAAAGGCTAAACAAAGGGTGCTGCGGGCTTGTTTTCTGCATGAAACAGTCCTGTCGCACCCTTTTGTTAATGATTAAAACCAACGTAGAGCAAAAGATCCATCTCCTTATGAGCAGCCAGGTTTAATAAAATCGGTTGGAAGGTGCAGATGTATGTATAAGGTGCTATTTGTGGATGATGAGCCCCATATCATTGAGGGTTTGAAGATTATGCTCGATTGGGCGGCGCACGGCTTCAGAATCTGCGGTGAAGCCGCTAACGGAGAAGATGCGCTGGGAATTGTGAGAATCAGTAATCCGGACCTGATCATCACGGACATAAAAATGCCGGGAATGAATGGCCTGGAATTTATAAGACGGGTGGGGGATGAGCTCCATTCCAGGGCAAAGTTTGTGATCCTGAGCGGGTATGACGAGTTTGCCTTTGTACAAAAGGCCATGTTGTACCGTGTTACGGATTATCTGCTGAAGCCTCTGGATGACACGGAGCTCGGGGAAGTAGTATCAAAGCTTGCCGTGCAGATTCGTGAGGAACGGAAGAAAGAAGAGGATATAACGCACAAGCTTTGCTTTATAGCAAACCAATCCATCCGCCGCATCATCAAAGGAGAGAAAAAAGCATCCCTCACAAGCAGGGCAGGGATATTATTAAACCTGGGACAGCAGGAAGAAGTCCGATGCCTGCTTTTTGAAACAGCAGCACACAGAGGCCCGACGGGATCCGGCAATGAAGTAGGTACCAGGGAGAAGAGGAACCATACACGGCAAATGATGGCTGACGCACTGGGGCCGGAATTTCAGCTTCATTTGTTTGAAGATGAAGAAAATAGGCTGGGGATTATGGCCAGTGAAAAAATGCCTTTTTACTCCTCTCTTGAAAGCTTTGCTTTGAGCCTGGCAGCACAGATGGGAGAAGGTACGGGTACCCTGGTATCTGCTTCTGTCAGCGCTCCTTTAAAAGGTCCCGATGCGCTGTATGAGGTATACAGGCAGGGGCGGTTTGCGCTCAGTTTCCGGTTCTTCCTGGGAGATGGCTGTTTTGTCAGCTACAAAGATGTGAAGGATGCAGATCTGGACAGTGAATTCTGTATGGAAAATAACCACAGCCTGCTGGAATCCATCAAATCAAACCGGACGGAGGAGATTCAGCAGAAGGTACGGCAGCTCTTTGATGAATTCCATAAAAAACTGAAGACCCTGGAGTCCATTCGAATGTACGTCTGGAATTTTGAATTGGGAGTCGTGAGGCTCTGGGCGGAGCTTCATGGCGACGCGGAGGAATTTTTACAGCAAGCCGTTGAATTCAACAAAACGTTGAAGCATCTTACCATAACCGGCCTGCAGGATTCCTTTCTGGAACTGTGTCTGCAGATTGCAGCAGGCATGGAGGTTTTGAGACAAGACAACCCTATGGAGATTACGGATAAAGTGAAGGACTATATCCGGCATAATTATTCCAGGGACATCAAACTGAAGAACCTGGCACGCGAACTATACATAAACCCGGTCTACCTGGGGCAGTTGTTCAAAAAAGCCACAGGCATGCAGTTTAACGAATATCTGCATGCCGTACGCGTACAAGAGGCCAAAAAGCTTCTTAAAATAACCGGTATGAAGATTTCGGACATTGCACGCACTGTGGGCTACAACGAACCTAAATACTTTATACAAAAATTCAAGTCCGTTACCCGTATGTCACCCTCAGCTTACAAAAATATGAAATAAGGATTTTTGTCCGGAGGAGATGAAGGGATCATGGTAAAGATTGGACTTTTCAACAAAGTGAACGATATCCCGCTGAATTTTAAGTTTTTGATCATCTATGTCGTCTGCCTGCTGCTGCCGATACTCTGTATTCATGCCATTTTCCTCGACCGGTTTGCAAAAATTGTGCGGGAAAGGGAAGAAAACAACTATAAAATATCCATGGACCGTACAAAGGCGGATATTAACGCTTTAGTCGAAGGCTGTATTGCAGTCAGCCACTCCATTCTAACGGACAGAATCCTGTATGACCTGCTGGACAAACCCTATAAAACCAGCTCGGAGTACTATGAAGTGTATGATAGCGTACTGCGGAACCGGCTCATTATGTATACTGCGGCGTATAACTACATCCGGAGCATCGGCATCTATGTGGACAATCCTTCCATTCGAACCGGTGGAACCTATTACAGTACGGATGCAATGGTGAAAAACACATCCTGGTATAAGGCCATCGTTTCCTCCGGCGAAAGCGTATTGATCGAGGCGTACATCGGCCCCTCACAAAGCATTCCCGCAAGATCCCTGCAATACCTCAGCATTCTGAGAAATTCCCGTGAATATCCGGCTCAGAGCACCGGAGATAAAATACTGAAAGTGGATATGGATGTAGAAAAGCTTTACAGCATTTTAAAAAGAGAAAAGGATTATCTAAGCTTTTACCTGATTAACCGGGACGGCTATGTTGTGTGTTCCTCCGATAATCTTTACAAATTTGACATTGACAACGGATTGCTAAAGTTCAGTCCCGATATGCTGCCCCAGGATGGTCTGCTGTTTCAGAGTGATCTGGGTGATGCCCTGTATTTGAAGGGGTGGAAGCTGATTGGTTCAGCAAACAGGGAGCGCCTGTCCAAATCCATCAAGGAAACTACGCAGTTTGTCTTTTTACTGGCATTGTCCAGCATCCCGCTTTCTTTTTTACTGATGTTTATCATTGTGCGTTCCTATAACTACCGTCTAAAAAAGCTTTCCAAACACATGCTCAAGTTCAAGGATGGACAGTTCGACCTCATAGAAATCAACGAAGGGAAGGATGAGATCGGAGGTGTGATCCGAAACTTCAACCTTATGGCGGCAAAGATCAACCGGCTAATCAATGATGTATATAAGCTGGAGCTTCAAAAGAAAGATCTGGAGCTGGAACGGGTACGTGCCGAGATCAATTTCCTGCAAAGCCAGATGAATCCTCATTTTCTCTTCAATACCCTGAATGCACTGCTTGTGGTATGTGTGAAAAATAGCTACACGGAGGTCATTGAGGTTATCAAATACATGTCAAAAACGCTACGGAGGCTTTTAAGCTGGAAGGAGGACCTCGTGACTATGGAGGAGGAATTAGCCTTTACAGAAATGTACTTAAAAATCGAGAAATTCCGGTTTTGTGACAAATTCCAATATTCTGTCAGCATCGACGAAAAGCTTCTCCATTATAAAGTACCCAAAATGAGCCTGCAGCCGCTGGTAGAAAATGCCTGCAAGCATGGGATGCAGACCATCAGGGGTATAGGCGCGGTACGTATTTGCATTGCCATGGTGGAAGAAGGTCTGCGTGTCCAGGTGGAGGATAACGGGACCGGCATGGATCGATTGAAGCTGGATGAAGTTGCCCGGAATATCACCGGCCGGGAAGAACTTAATGCCAGCATCGGCATACGCAATGTATACAGGCGGCTGAAACTTTATTACGGAGAAGAAGTCTTATTTCATATTGAAAGCTGCTTGAACGCAGGCACGAGGATCTATTTTATCATACCCCGGGAAAAGCTTTAGCCTGTGGAAGCTGCGTCGATGTGTACGGAAAAGAGAGGGGGGATGGGATGTTCAAAGTAGTCTTGGTAGACGATGAGCCCATGGCCATGGAAGCCCTCAGACTGGCAGCCGACTGGGAAAAATCCGGTTTTTATATATGCGGAGAGTGCAGCAATGGAGAGGAAGCGCTGCGGGTGGTGGAAGAGCTGCACCCTGACCTGGTGGTTACCGATGTCAAAATGCCTGTAATGGATGGGCTTGAGCTGGTCAGCCGGGTCGTGGAGAATATGGGGCCGGGGATCAGGTTTATGATGGTTAGCGGCTATGATGAATTTGACTATGCTAAAAGGGCAATGAAATTCGGTATCGAGCATTTTGTTTTGAAACCGGTATTCGAAGAGGAGTTCTCCAACCTGCTGGCTCAAATATATGCGCAGCTCGACAGGCAGGAGAAAATGAAAAAGCTCCATGCTGAGAGCGAGGAAGCTGACATCGAAATATTCTTTGAAGGGCTTCTAACCGGTAAATTTACGGAGGAGATGCTGGAGGGTGAGCCGCTTGCGGCTCGGCTGCCCGCTAATGCGGTATGGGTTTACGCGGTGCTGGATATTCCGTTTCCCCGATGGGTGGAGCACAGCGAGGAGGAAACCGGTCCGGGTATGAGCATGGATGACCTGAAAAAGGAACTGTCCGGCGCCGCATTTCCACACGGTAAGGTGTTTGTAGTTTCCTACACTCCGGGTGTATACGGGGTGGTGCTGTGCAGTGACAGTGAAAATGCCCTGGATGGAATGATTACGGACATAGCTTTCAGACTGGTTCAATTTTATGCCGACGGCTTTTACCTGTCGGTAGGGAATCCGGTAAAGACCCTGACGCTGCTTTCAAACTCCATGGAAGAGGCGGAGGCAGCATTGGATTACCGTTTTTTCGACCCGGCAAGGCGCGTGCTGTATTACCGGGATTTTACGGCCTGTTCCTTTAGCTACAGCCTCCATAACCTTCACCAGGTGGAAGATGTACTGGACGCCCTTGAACATATCGACAGCGAAAGGCTTGCCGGTATGCTGGAATCGGTTTTTGCTTCCTTCCGCAGTGCCTTTGTCGCTCCTGAGGTGGTAAAAATGTATGTAATCCATATAATCAGTACAAGCCATGCGATCATCGGAACTATGGGCGGGAAGGCTGGAGAGCTGCCGGTGGAAAAGGAAATCAGCCGACTTCATGGCTCGCGGCTGTCTCTCAATGAACTGGAAAGAATACTCAGGGAATATTGTATGAATTTTTGCAAATATGTACAAAACTTTCGGGATCAAGCGTCCCAGACGGATCGGGTAAAAGTGGAGGAGTATATCCGTCAAAACTATAAAAGAAGCCTCACCATTCGGGAGATCTCCCGCAAGCTGTACATTCATCCCAACTACCTGGGACACCAGATACATAAGTGGTTCGGGTGCAGCTTCAACGAATACCTGCACAGGCTGCGCATCGAAGAGGCGAAGCGGCTTCTCACCGGTACCGGCCTTAAAGCCCACGAAATAGCCCTTCAGGTGGGCTACAGCATATATAGCAGCTTTTTGCAGCAGTTTGAAAAGTACACTTCCATGAAGCCATGTGATTACAGGAAATTTCATAAAAACTAAACTTTTTATGAAATGATTCTTTACTTTCACAAATTGAATCGGACGCAGAAAAAAATATAATGAAAGAAACGGGCTTGCAGTTGAGACATGAAGAGTCTGTAAAAGAGTCGTAAGGAGGATAAAAAAATGTTGGCAAGGAAGAGAAGTGTAACAGCATGGCTTTTGGCCGCGATATTTGCTGTCAGTCTGGCGTTTTCGGGCTGTAGTGCAGGTGACACGAAGAAAAAGGATGCGCCCGGAGCATCGGATGAGAGTGCCGCGTCCGGTTCAGGGACAGAGAAGTCTTCGAAAGCGCTGGAATTGAGTTTTTTCATTTCCGACCCGGGACAGTCCCCTACCCCTGATAACAAGATTTACAAGCTGATTAAGGAGAAACTGGGTGTGACCTTAAAGTACGAGTTCCTTGTGGGTGATAAAAACCAGAAAATCGGTGTCATGGTTGCAAGCGGCGACTATCCTGATGTTATGTTTGTTGACTCGGACAGTGTCGGAAAATTTACAGGGGCTGGCGCATTGCTTCCGCTGGAGGAACTGATTGCGAAGAATGCCCCGAACCTTCAGAAGCACTATGAACCCTATGCAAATATGGTAAAGGATACCAAGGACGGGCATTTCTACGTTATGCCCAATTACGGCAGAAATTATGGAGAATATAAAGCGAATGTATGGGAGGGCCCCGCATTCTGGATACAAAAGGCGGTCCTGAAGGAATTCGGATACCCGAAGGTGAAAACGTTGGATCAGTATTTTGACTTGATTGAAAAATACAAGGCAAAATATCCTACCATCGACGGGCAGCCTACCATCGGCTTCGAAATACTGAGCGAGGGGTGGCGGGATTTCTGTTTGAAGAATCCTCCAGAGCACCTGATCGGTCACCCCAATGACGGTGGTGTTGTTGTAGATTACAAAACCAACGTTGCAGAATTTTTCTGGGATAAGGATTATGCAAAGAGATACTATAAAAAGCTGAATGATATGAATGCCAAAGGACTCATAGACCCGGAAACCTTTACCCTCAACTATGACCAGTATATGGCGAAGCTGTCCAGCGGCAGAGTTCTGGGAATGTTCGACCAGCACTGGAATTATTCCAATGCGGAAAAAACCCTTATACAACAGAACAAGATCGAAAGAACCTATGCTCCCTGTCCTGTTGTATTTGATGAAGGCACGAAGGATTACTACCTGGATCGTACCGTTTTGAATATAAATACAGGTTTTGCCCTGACAAAAAAATGCAAGGACCCGGTTGCAGCGATCAAGTTCTTTGATGCTTTACTGACGGAAGAGTGGCAGAAAATCCTCGGTTGGGGAATTAAAGATGAAGACTACAAAGTGGACGACACGGGAAGATTCTATAGGACACAGGAACAGCGTGACCATGCCAACGACCAGTCCTGGATCCTTGCAAACCAGGCATATACCTTGTGGTATTACGGACCCAAGATGGAAGGAACCTTCAGTGACGGGAATGCCTGCACTCCCGGTTTCCAGCCGCAGGAGTTCTATGATTCGCTGAAGCCTTATGACAAGGAATTCCTAAGCGCGTATAAATTCAAGACCTGGACGGAATTCTTCAGTCCTGCACCGGAAAACCGCATCTCCTATCCGGCCTGGCAGATCGACCTGGTAGACGGTTCCCCGGCCAGCATAGCAAACAAAAAGTTTGGTGAAACCGCCACAAAATACCTTCCCAGAGCAATCCTTTCAAAACCCGATAAGTTCGACAGCGTTTGGGATGAGTATGTAAAAGAACTCCATAAGTCGGACATCAGTGCCTATATCAGTAGAATCAATGAGCAGCTCAAATGGAGGGTGGACAACTGGACCAAGAAATAAATCCTAGCCACAGCCTGCAGGCAATCCGAGGATATTTGCACATGCTTCGGTTGCCTGCAGGAATAGAATTTGTAAAAGTACTCTAATCTTTATTCATGCGGGGGGCATTATGACGAATCAAGGAACGGGTTTAATTCATTACAAAACTTCAGGTACGAAGACCACGGGGCCCAAGGTGTTCTGGAAGACGCTTTTTAACCAGAAACAGCTTGTCCTCATGTCAGTGCCCATGCTCCTATACATATTGGTATTTTCTTATGCACCCATTTGGGGCTGGCTCATGGCGTTCCAGGATTTTAAGCCGGCGAAACCGTTTTTTGAACAGGACTGGGTCGGCTTCCGGCAGTTCCGGTTTCTCTTCACGGATGAAAATTTCCTGCGCGATTTTAGGAATACCATTTGCATGAGCTTTATCAATTTGATCCTAAGTTATTTGACGGCGGTTCTGCTTGCATTGCTGCTGAATGAAATAAAAGGCAGTTTCTTCAAAAGGACTGTACAGACCATATCCTACTTGCCGCACTTCCTGTCCTGGGTCATCGTGACAGGGATTGTAGCGACGTGCCTTTCTACGGAAGGGGGAATCGTAAATATACTTCTGATGAAGCTGGGCTTTATTGATTCACCGGTTTTATGGCTGAGCGAGGGGAAGTACTTCTGGGGGATCGTCGGTATTACAAACGTATGGAAGGAAGTCGGGTGGAATACAATCATATACCTAGCAGCAATGGCAGCAATAGATCCTGCTCTCTATGAAGCTGCAAAGATTGACGGTGCCAGCCGGTTTCAAAAAATGCGGTATGTTACTTTGCCGGGAATCAAGGCAACCTTTATGGTGCTTCTAATCATGTCCATCGGCCATGTGATGGATGCAGGCTTCGAAATCCAGTACCTCCTCGGCAACGGCCTGGTGGTGGACTGGTCGGAAACCATCGACATTTACGTTTTGAAATACGGCATCACACAGTCCAATTTCTCTCTTGCTACCGCAGCCGGCATGTTCAAGAGTGTCATCAACATCATGATGCTGTTTACCGCTAATTTCATCGCACAAAAAATCGGCGAAGATAAGCTTATATAGGGGGTATTATGAAAAGCAGATTGAATGCCAGCCGGGCGGAAGACTTTATATTCAACACCTTTAACATAGCCTTTATGCTGATATTGATAACGGTTACGCTCTATCCGTTTTTAAATACCATTGCCGTATCCTTCAATAATGGGCTGGATACCATCCGGGGCGGCATTTACCTTTGGCCCAGGATGTTTACGCTTCAAAACTATAAGGCAGTGTTTATCACGGGAACGGTTTTTAATGCCTTCCTTATCTCGGTGGCCAGAACCGTACTCTCCACTGTTTTAAATATATTTCTGACCACCATGCTATCCTATACCTTAAGCAGGAAGGAATATGTTTTACGAAAACCCATCACGATTCTATTCGTATTGACCATGTATTTCAATGCCGGATTGATACCGAACTACTTTCTGATCAAAGGGCTTGGGCTGACCAACAACTTTCTGGTATATGTGGTCCCGACACTCATTGCCGCATTTAATATGATTGTCATCCGGACCTATATAAAATCCATACCTGAAAGCCTCGTGGAGTCTTCCAGAATCGACGGGGCGGGTGATTTCAGGATATTCATCCAGGTAATATTCCCGCTTTGCAAGCCGGTGCTGGCCACAGTAGCCCTGTTCGTTGCCGTGGGTTCCTGGAATACCTGGTTTGATACCTATATCTACTGTTCCTCCAAGCAGGAACTCAGTACCCTGCAGTATGAGCTGATGAAGCTGCTGGCGTCAACGGCCAACACCAACAGCAATCCTGCTATGGCGGCCGGGGTCGGAGCCAGCTCCCAAACCTCACAAAACATGGTAACCCCGGTATCTATCCGGGCGGCCATAACAATTGTTGCGGCAGTCCCGATTCTCGTGGTGTATCCCTTCCTGCAGAAGTATTTTATCGTAGGCTTGAACGTCGGCAGTGTTAAGGAGTAAGGCAGTCAATGTGGGTCAAGGTAATTACATAGGTTAAAACCAACATTTTGTTGTTATTTTTGAAAGAAAGTTTCTTCTCAGAGAGGAGGTGGGAGGCAGATGTTCACGGAATATGACACAGGATAAGTTATGTACTGCAAAGAGAAACAACCGACAAAAAATGAAAGGGAGTGATTCACAAAAGATAATATTTAAATTGTATATAGGCAAAGGGTAACTATAACAAATAAAAATATATTTTGGAGGTATATAGTATGAGTAAATTTAATAAGAAAGCAATGATGTTATTTTTGGCACTTTCAATGATTTTTACCAGCATGTTTGCAGGAACTGCATATGCAGCGACAGACTACTGGCAAAATTGGACCGATGGTGGCGGGACAGTAAATGCTACCAATGGATCGGGTGGCAATTACAGTGTTTCATGGACAAATTGCGGGAATTTTGTTGTGGGTAAAGGCTGGAATGCCGGATCGGCATCCAGAGTAGTAAACTACAATGCCGGCGTCTTTTCGCCGTCCGGCAATGGATATTTAACTTTCTACGGGTGGACGAGAAACTCACTCATAGAATATTACGTCGTTGATTCCTGGGGCACTTATAGACCTACTGGAACGCATAAGGGCACTGTGAGCAGTGATGGGGGTACCTATGACATATATACGACGATGCGATACAACGCACCTTCCATTGACGGCACTCAAACTTTCCAGCAGTTCTGGAGTGTTAGACAGTCGAAGAGACCCACCGGGAGCAACGTCCAAATCAATTTTAGCAACCATGTTAACGCATGGAGGAGTAAAGGAATGAATCTGGGGAGTAGTTGGGCTTACCAGGTAATGGCGGTAGAGGGATATCAAAGTAGTGGAAACGCTAACGTAACGGTGTGGTAACAGGTCACTGCACAAGCAGGGCAACTGACGGGCGCCGACCGTTTCCGAAATATTGAGAAAGTCTTTTAGACATTTATATTACTAGGGCCTGCCGGTCTCACAGCCGGCAGCCTTATATATTTCAAAAAACGATTTAGAAGAGTGAAGAGGCGCGGACAAGCGGGTTTTGAGCTTATCTGAATATTGTGTACCCAAATATATTACGGAGGGAACCGATCCCTAAGAATTGGACACAGGCCGATGGCCGTTCTCCTCCAGTTTAATCCGTCGGTCCGGATGCGTTGCGGGCCGTTTCCCGCAAGACGAACGGCCTTTGGCGTTGCCGGAGGCTAATTGTAGGCCGTCACGGCCTATAACTTTTCCTATCGGTTTAAAGGAGATATATCAATGAAAAAGCTGTTAATTTTCCTTTTAATGGCCATAATGATTGTTATCAGTGCTTGTTCGCAAGAAAAGCCCGACCGCTTTGTATTAGTCAAAGGCGGGACTTTTATGAACACAAAGTCCAACTACTATGGAAAAAGTGTAACAATATCGAACTTTTATATGGGCAAATATGAGGTAACCCAAAAAGAATGGATTGAGGTAATGGGAAGTAATCCCTCAAAATTCAAAGACGACAATTTGCCGGTAGAAATGGTAAGTTGGTATGACTGTGTTGAGTACTGTAATAAAAGGAGTATAAAAGAGGGCTTAGAACCGTATTACAATATAGACAGGAATAAAAAAGACCCGAATAATAAGAGTGATAACGATGATATAAAATGGACGGTAACGGTCAATGCAGGAGCTAACGGTTACCGATTGCCGACAGAAGCGGAGTGGGAATATGCTGCAGGTGGAGGTCAGATGAGCGAGAGTTACACATACAGCGGAAGCAATAATGTAGAAGAAGTAGCATGGTATTGGAGAAACGCTGGAAATAAACACTTATCAGGAGATTGGAGCTGGCCTGCAATAGAAAGCAACAATAATAAAACAAAATCTATCGGTATCAAAAAACCCAATGAGTTGGGACTTTACGATATGTCGGGTAATGTAAGGGAATGGTGCTGGGACTGGTACGGAGACTTTGATAGTAATAGCGGCTCTCTCCGGGTTTGGAAGGGCGGCGGCTGGCTCGGCGACGTCAGAGGCTGCGAGTCGTCCTACCGGGGCAAGTTCGAGGCGAATGGCAGGGGCCCCGATCAAGGTTTTCGTGTATGTCGCGGCGAGTAAACTGTTTTTTCCATTTTTTCTTTTTATGTCTTGCATCCAGATGAATCCGAATGCAGGCAAGTAGGGTAAAAAACGAAACAGGTATTACCAGAGAATTCACCATTCGGTATGCGTTATTATGTCAACCATAGGCACGAATAGAATGGTGGTATGGCTAATGAAATGGCTGAAGAATGAAGTTATCTGTAATGTTTTCTTTCCTGATGTTGCAGCAATTCGCAAGGCTGTACAAGGCTTTCTATCTTCAATTAACAAGGTATCAAAAGCAATTATCGACAGGCTATGCCTGCGAATGAAAAATCCTTTTCACATTATATACAGTTTTACGAGGTATCCCTATGTCATTGTCAAAAATGTACAAAAGGTGTACCGCGTAAAGTTAAACCATAAAAAATTAAAACAGAAAGGAGATGTGTACATGAAACCAAAAGGAATGAGGTTATTTTTGTCGGTTTTGCTCTTGTTTACGTTTACATTGGCTGTAGTAAACGTACAAGCGGCGACAACGATTACCTCAAATCAAACCGGCACCATTGACGGCTACAACTATGAACTGTGGAAGGATTCCGGGACCACAAGTATGACTCTCAATGGTGGCGGCACGTTCGATTGCTCGTGGAGTAACATCAATAATGCGTTATTCCGTATAGGCAAGAAATTCGACTCGACCAAAACACATCAGCAGCTTGGAAACATATCAGTAAACTACAGTGCTAACTACCAGCCAAACGGCAATTCATATTTGTGTATATATGGATGGACGAGGAGCCCACTTGTAGAATATTACATCGTTGATAGCTGGGGCAGCTGGCGTCCGCCCGGAGCAACGTCAAAGGGCACCATTACTGTTGATGGGGGTACCTATGACGTATATGAGACCACGCGAACCAATCAACCTTCCATTGACGGCACTGCAACTTTTCAGCAGTATTGGAGTGTCCGGACGTCGAAACGCACGAGCGGAACCGTATCTGTTAGCCAACACTTTAATGCGTGGGAGAGTAAAGGAATGCAAATGGGGAAGATGTATGAAGTTGCGCTTACAGTAGAGGGATATCAAAGTAGTGGGAGTGCTAATGTGACTAGTAATACAATTACTATCGGCGGAGGCAGTAACCCGACACCGACACCCACTCCGACACCCACTCCGACACCCACTCCAACCCCCGGTGGTAACACAGGTACGAAGATGGAATGCGAGAATATGACCCTTAGCGGTCAGTACGCCGGGAAAATCAGCTCGCCGTTCTCCGGAGTCGCTTTATACGCCAACAATGATTTGTGCAAATACACGCAGTATTTCGAAAGTGGAACCCATAGTTTCTCACTCCGTGGTTGTTCGAGTAACTCCAACATGGCCAAAGTCGACTTGAAAATCGGCGGACAGACGAAGGGTACCTTCTACTTCGGCGGGAGCAGTCCTGCGGTCTATACTATAAACAATGTCAGCCATGGAACCGGAAATCAAGAGATCCAGCTCGTTGTAACAGCCGATAACGGGCAATGGGATGGTTACGTGGATTATCTGGAGATCAAATAAAAACCCGAAGCGGTAAAGGATGCTTTTGAGTTTTTGATTTGAATTCTGATCGTTTTTTCAAACGAAAGGGAGTGTCGCAAAACTACTTTTAAGTAGGAAGCGATGCTCTCTTTTTATTCGAACTTGCTAGAACACTTGCCTATATTTTTCAGCAGTATCGTAGCGGTCACCGCCGCCTCTGGTAAAAGGACAGGATCGGCTAACCATTATCCCGCTTTGGCAACCGCTGGTTGTCATATTTGTTATTATTATTTGGTAGAAATGGGATGATTCTTTCTGTATTCTTAAATAGAGGTGATGGACATGAAATTTCAAGATAAATTACAGATATTAAGAAAACAAACGGGAATGTCTCAGGAGAAATTAGCAGAAAAAATCGGGATATCGAGACAGGCGGTGGCAAAATGGGAAGTAGGGGAGTCATATCCTGAGATGGATAAAATCATTATTTTAAGCGATTTGTTTAGAATAAGCATCGATAAGCTTGTAAAGGATTACGATGACGAAAATTGCGCATGCCAATGTGCAAAACAACAGAATTTTGCAAATGATAAGGTAATAGATTTCTTATGTCGTGCGAAAAAAGCTACTTATGCAGGTAAAGGAGCGGAAACTGCCGCTTCCCGGCCTAATTCCCATGATCTACGGTTTATAGAAAATGACCTAAAGTATATCGATACGTACCTCGGGGGAGAAAAATTTGCCGGAGAAGAAGCATTGTGGCTGGATGATTCGCCATTCTGGGCAATGAATTATATGGGACGCATCATTGCTGACGGCTTTTCCGGGGATTTTTTAAAGGAATGCCTGTCATTAGTTCCAAAGGAATATCCATATCGTGGACCCTTGGTATATCAAAATGGGGAATTCAAGTATCATTGTGTAGTGAATGGAGAATTTAAGTGGTTTAGCGGGTATGAAGAGATATTCCGTAACGACATCAAAGTATATGAGTGTATATTCCATGGCGGGTGTATAAAATAACTCCCGACAAGAGGACGATTCCTCGTTTCTACAAAGTAATGCCGAAATATGAAGTGCAAGCTCTATTGATTTTTCGATATATATTATACCATAAAATTACAAATAAATAAAGCCTTACAATTAGGCTGTATTTGTTTTAAAATAGAGTACACGATTGGAGGGATCGGTTTGAAAGAAAACACTTTTAATGCAGATTCAGTAACCCTAAATTATGTACAGGGCGGTAACGGCGATATGCCGGTTTTGCTTCTACACGGAGGATCCTCAAGATGGCAAACTTTTGATTCCATCATTCCGGAACTATCAAAGGTATATCGTGTATATGCGGTAGACCTCAGAGGGCATGGAAAATCCGGGCGGACTACAGGCCAATATAAAATTCAGGACTATGTACCGGATATTAAAGAATTTATTGAAAAGCTTATTCAAAAACCTGTAATCCTCTTCGGACACTCCCTGGGAGGAATGATCGCTGTACTATTAGCTGCTTACCACCCGGAATTAGTAAAGGCAGTCATCATCGGTGACTCACCAATATCGCTGGAAGTTCTGAAGCAGCACTCAGATGGGCAGAAGGAAATGACAATGCTTTGGCGAGAATGGGCAAGGACCTTAACCTTACAACAAATTGTTGAAAAGTTAAAAGCAATGCAGGTACAGATTCCAGGACAGGAAGGCAGTACTCCCGCTTCACAGGCTTATGGTGAAAACCATCCCTGGTTCCGGTTCATGGCCGAAAACCTGAAACAGAATGACCCGGATATGCTTACGGCTATTATCGATGAGTTTGACACCACGTATAGAGAATACGATGTTGACCGGTTATTTCCCATGATAAAATGTCCCGTATTCATCCTTAAAGGGGAAGCAAGCCAAGGAAGTTTGATACGGGACATAGATATTGACCATGCCTACAGGCTCATACCGAATGTAAAGCATGAGGAGATTAAGGGAGTGGGGCATGCTCTTTATATGCAGGACAAAGAGGCGGTTACACATGCGATAGTAAAATTTATCGGGAATTTGTAGTTGTACACTGAAGGGATCGGCGTATGATACAAAGCATCAATATAATGAAGACAAAAGAGAGGGGGCATTTAATTCCTCAAACATACCGGGAGTTTATCGATAATGCAATAAAAGTATTCTGAGATGATTCTAGAATTTTAGGTGTTGCGGCAGGAGGTTTATACATTACAAGCAGTATGGGCGAGTTCTCGGATATTAATAGAAAACAAGAGTACAGGAAATAAATTGGATATTAACGGAACATTTTACCGGATGTGTCGTCATATATAAGAAGATAGACTGGGTAAAGCGGCTAAATTCTGATTTTCTCATTTTCAGCAGAATAAGAGTTCTGTTATATAAACCTTAATAACGTCATAGTCTAATAATAGAAAGGAATGTTTACTATAATGGAAAAACAAACGGTAGTCCGCATAATGGCAATACGGGTTAACAGTTCCTGCCCGATTTTCAGAACGGGTGACGTATTTTATATCCGGAAGCACTGCTTTGATTTGAGCGAAAACTCTCTTACTAAATATTGCTATCATGCTCTACATGACTTGTATGACGTTTTTGCCAGAGTACGCAAAGGAGCGGTAGGAAATAAGGAAGTATTTAAATGCAGGGATAATGGTATTGTTGAATTTGAGGTAGAAAGATTGCCGGATGAATATTATTCCTATGAGCGTTAGCGGCAGTGGGAGCCTGGAGTAAAAACATCTTTGCCCGGAGGTAGGTTTCCGGGTTTGTAATATATGGGCTTTATAGTACAAAGGAATGAGGAGGAATTAAATTGAGTGATTTGCCACAGCAGGAGCCGGAGAGGAATAAAGAATTGGTTTCATACAATTCTTATGAAGAAATGGCGGAGTACTATTTTAAATATGTGGACACAAAACCATTTAATGCCTACTATGAAAGGCCTGCAACCCTGTCGCTGCTTCCGGATGTAAAAGGGAAGAGGGTATTGGATGCGGGATGTGCAGCAGGCTGGTATACCCACTGGTTATTGGATAAAGGGGCGAATGTAACAGCGGTGGATTTCAGCCCCAATATGATCGAGATGACGAAAAAAAGAGTTGGAGGTAAGGCCAAAGTCATAAGGGCCGATTTAAATGAGCCCTTAGATTTTATTCAGGATGAGTCTATGGATATTGTTTTATCTTCTTTAGCACTTCATTATCTTAAGGATTGGAATCCTGTAATGAGGGAATTTAACAGAATACTGAAAAAGGAAGGAGAACTTGTCTTTTCCGTCCATCATCCGTTTATGGATTTTACGGTATTCAAAAGAGAAAATTACTTTATGACGGAGTTACTGGACGATGAATGGGATACCCATAAGGGAAAGGTAAAAGTACAATTCTATAGAAGGCCTTTAAGTAAAATCATCGCGGCTGTGATTGAAGCAGGCTTCGTGATGGGAAAATTACTGGAACCGATGCCAACAGAACAATTTAAAATGGAACAACCCAAAGTATACGATCGGTTAACAAAGAACCCGCAGTTTCTTTTTATAAAAGCAAGAAAATCAACGGAGTAAGCTATTACAGGGGCATTTATAGTGCATGCCGTACACCGGTTTACGAATGCCAATAACAATGTATAGGAAGAGGGAACGAAATGAATGTAATCGAAACAAAAAGGTTAATTATGAGAGAGTATTCACATAATGATGTCTCAAAACTATATGAAATCCTTTCTAGCCCAATAACAATGAGCTTTTGGCCTGCTCCATTCACTTTGGAGCAGACTGAGAATTGGGTGCGGAATAATATCAAAAGGTATACGGAGTTAGGATTTGGAAGATGGTCTGTCCTTTTAAAGGAAACCGGTGAGGTTGCTGGAGATTGTGGAATTATGCTTTCCGAGATCGATGGCAAACAGGAAAATGATTTAGGCTATATCATTCATTACCCCTATTGGCATAATGGATTTGCCGTTGAAGCGGCAGAGGCATGTAAGGATTATGCTTTTAAGGACTTAGGATTAAAAAGGCTGTGTGCAAATATGCCTTTTGACCATGAAGCATCAAGAAGGGTTGCTGAAAGGATCGGAATGGAAAAGGAAAAGGAGTTTTTCAACAGTAGAAATAGAAATATATTGACCTATCTATATTCTGTCTCTAAGAAATGAATAGTCCAAAGGCGTAAGTAATGCTTTGTGAGGTACAAGTATAAAAATATTACTTTTGGAGATGTTGCCCGTTCCGTAGGCTATGAGGATTCTCTTCTTTTTTCAAAAACCTTTCGGAAGGAGAAGAATCTTTTACCCAGTTAATACCAGGCAAATTTAAGAAACCTTGATTAACCCCATTGGGCAAATAGTTACCAGGAATAAAATAGCTGAAGAAGCTGCATGGATATGGGCCTCTCAAAAGCATCTTTCACAGGAAGAATAAGTGGCAGGCGGCATCCTTCACAAGGAAGGAAAGCCGATTCTCTACCCGGCAAGGCAAATCAAAACCATCCCACAGGGGGTGGCCACCGCTGTCTGGTGTGCTACAGGCCTGGAGCCGCCCATCCGCTTTGGAATATGCACAAGCAGTAAACCGGATTCCTTGTCCTTAACGCTATTGACATTCTAATGCACATTATTTACGATATATAGTAGTATAGTAAATAATATGCAGCAACTGCTGTGAGAAGCTTATTTTTACCTGGGAATACCTATTTGTAACACCGTTAGAAATGGCATACCGGTAATTTATAAAGAGATTGCAGTAAAAAGGAGGAAAATGGATAATGAAATGTGTTGTCCCAATCTGCTTATCCCTGATAATGAGTTTATTCGTTACAGTAGGCACTAAACCGAATGGAGATGGGAATATACCGGAGGTATCTTTGAACGCTCCGTCTGCTGTTGCGGTAAGAGAAGCGCCCTCTGAAGAAGTTATCACTATCTCATCCTTTGACAAGATGGAATTTGACGGTAAGCTACGTCTGCCTTCTGGCGGAGAGGTTCCCAAGCTGGTGATTTTTGTGAACGGGTCCGGCCCCAATACCTACGATAACCACCGTTCCACCGGAGGAAAGGAGTTCAATTATTTTGACCTCTTTGCCAATGAATTTAATCGGCGAGGGATTGCATTTTTTAGCTATAATACCCGAGGTGTAAAGCCGGACAAGACACCGCCTTATTATGCGAGCATCGACAAGGACGCTTATCAAACCTATAAGCCCAGTAATCAGGTAAAAGATGTGGAATGCATTATCCGGCAACTTAAATCAATAGAGGCACTAAAGAATGCCAAAGTGTATCTGCTGGGTTGGAGTGAGGGATCGTTCATTGCTCCGCTGGTGGCGAAGAATGGTAATGTTCCTGTGGACGCCTTACTATTGGCCGGGTATATGAACGGCTCGATGGCAGAAACTCTGGAATGGCAGCAATCCGGCGGTTCCAGTATGGTGTTTTACCGGCAATATTTCGATTATGATGGTAACGGGAATATTTCTCCCAAAGAATTTTCCGAGGACCGCTATCAGCTGCAAAGCTATCTTGGAGCTACATTTGAGCAAATCGACATGAACGGTGACGGTATATTAAACGAGGCTGATTTTGCTTTGCTCCTGGCAGAAAACCGTAAAGCTGTTTTTGCTGCTTTCGAGGGAGGCGACGACGAATGGCTGGCGAAAAATTATCCGGTGATGCTAACCTCTGACTGGTATCTTGACTTTGCCACGCTTCCGACTAACCGCGAGACACTACCGGCGCTTGATCTGCCCATTCATATTTTTCACGGAGTGTATGACGCCAATGTGTCTATTGAGGGCGTTCATGACATTGAGGCGGCTTTCAAGGCCCAGGGAAAAACCAATCTGACGACACATGTTTTTGATAATGCAGATCATGACCTTAACTATATAGAGTTTGTAACCAAAGGCACTATTCCGGAAGGTATACAGTCAATTTTCACTGTTAGCGAATTGTTGGATGCCGGTAATTAATACTCCATTGATAGAACAGTAGCCAGGAAATTAAGCATTAGGGAACAAGAGGACAGCTCTCTTGTTCCCTTTTATCCGTGTACGTATAGTGAAAAGCCATAGAGTATAGAGAAATAAAATGTATTGACTAAAGCAAAATATTATGGTATGCTTGTAATAATTAAAGGGGAGTAGCTGAAAGCTATAAAGCCAACAACCGGCATTTGTGATTGCCTGGCTTTATACTCCAAAGGGAAAGCAAGACCTTTAACATGATTCGTTGTATGACGAGTCGTGTTAAAGGTCTTTTTATATAGATAAAACCACCCCTACTCACAGCAGCGCAAGTAGAGAAAAAATTCTTTCCGGAACTGGCAGCCATAATAATTGTATGAGAAAAGGAGGCGCGTATGAGTTTTTTTTCTTTTTCAAGGTCATCCCGAAAGGGGCATTATCCGAACTATAACCATGGAAATGATTATTATAAGAGACCTGTGAAGCGGCCGGGCATTTTAGGAGCAATTTTTGATTCATTACTTTCAAGGAAGCGTCGTTCCTACTCCCATTCAAACCAGTACAATAATTACCATAGACGTCGTCAACCATGGTCGTAAATTTTTTTGCAAAGGATAAAATTTACCTGCCTGGGCAGAGGATTGAAGAGTACACTGTTATCGATATAATAGGTGAAGGCAAATATGGCATCTGCTACCTGGTTTGTAAAGAGAGTGAAAAGTATATACTAAAGCAGCTTAAAACCAAGGTTTTGAGAAGGTCAGGGCCGAAGGCGGTGTATGAGGAAGAGGTATTGGCACATATTGAGCATGATCGTATTCCGAAGCTGGTTCGCAAAATCAAAAGCGAGGAACTTACGGGGTATGTCCTGGAGTTCATGGAAGGGAAGACCTTTGAGGAGATTGTTTTTTATGACTATCGTATTTTTAAAAGACCGGAAATCTATGATGTAGGGATACAGTTGATTACTATCCTGAAATATTTGCATAAAAATCAAATCGCTCATAGGGATATAAGGCTTCCTAATGTAATCTATAAAGACAAGAGGGTTTATTTGGTGGACTTTGGATTAGCACGATGGATCAGCCATGAGTATAAACGGGATGTGGACTTCTCCTATCTTGGAGATTTTTTGCTTCACCTGTATTATACGTCTTATGAAGGCGGCAACGGGAAGTCAAGGCCCTGGTATGAAGAGCTGAACCTATCACAAAAGGAGCTTCACCTTTTACAAAGGCTTATGGGGATTAAGGAAAGATATAAGGATATTCAAGAGGCTGAAAATGATTTCCTTCAAATGAGTCAAATTGAACAAGTGTCGTGATGCTGGATAAAATCATCCTTGCGGTTCGAAGCCCGGTAGAAAAAAACTGCTAACGGGGTCTCCGACCTAACAGAATAATGAAAGAAATATAAAACACAGAATATAGTATAAATCAACGCGATCGGACAATAAGGTTTGATCGTGTTTTTTATTCCCAATTTGGAGGAAAAGCAGGCGGAATTCATAATTCGCCTGCTTTTCTCCCGGTAAAGTAAGGTGAAAAATCCCTTTAAAATTATTTTTTATAGTTCTTCGGAGCTTGTGCTTACATGAACGAAAGCATTGGCATCGATGTCGTGGGCGATAGCCTCCAGTATGGCGATTTCCTGGGTGGAAGCATTGGGGTACAGGATTTTATTCGGGGATTTTCCGGGGGCGCCGTCATCGGAAAGGAATGTAACACTTTTTCCCATCCGCGCCATAATGATTTTGGACAAGGTATCTCCTTTTTCTGAAACGATGATGACTTTACGGCTTTTATTAAAGAAGTCGAAGGTCATCTCGCCGGCCTTTATGGAGATGAAGCAGGCCATGAGGGAGTAGATGGCTTTATCCCAACCGAGAACCATGCCAGAAGTAAGTAAAATCAGCAGGTTAATCAGAATAAAAGTGGCAGGAAAACGTTTTTTAAAAAGAGTGCGCTGGAAAATGATCCCGTCTACAAAGCCTCCATAATGTAAAATGAGTCCGGAACCTATACCCAGTAAAATTCCCCCAAAGGCAGCCGCGTGTAAAATTTCCTGATTCTCTAAAACAATGGGGTCCAGTATAAAAATCCAAAAGGACAAGGAAACCATAGCAAAAATAGAGGGAAGCAGAAAGCTTTTTCCCATTCTTCGATAGATAAAAAGAAGAAACGGGAGATTTACAATAAAAGCAGTAGCACTCAAAGGTATATTCACAAAATAACTTTTGATAACGGCAATTCCGATCATCCCGCCTCCGATGAGTTGATGGGATTTGAGAAAGATTTCCAGCGCTACTGCGGTTACTATGGAGCCCAAGAGAATAAACACATACCTTGCAATGTTTCTCAAAAGTATATCTCTGGATTTATTCATTCTGGCAAAACTCCTTTCTACAAATTTAACGTGCCGGGTCTGCAGAGGAGGGATTCTGCAAATGGCAAATTCCCACAACTTGGTCCACCTCCAGTACAAAGGCAATTCCCTTGCCCGGAAGATGCAGTTCGGCAGCTTTTGAAACAGAATGCAGAACCTTTTCGGACTGGAGAGTATCGATCAGGATGAATATAATTTCTTTTTCAGGCTCAATGGAGATACCGAAAAGTTTGAGGTTCTCATGGATTCCTGTACCGCGCCCGTTGATGATGGTGCCCCCCTCGGCCCCGGCTTTTTTAGCGGCATCCATGACAGTTTCTGCATTTCCTTTGCTTACGATGGCCACAATTAAGGAAAATTTTATAGTTTTATTTCCCATAGCAAATTCCTCCTGTAACAACATTTATTTCAAACCGTGGACAATGCCTGCAATCGTTGTAAGACCAAGCACGAAGCTAATTCCCTGACCGGGTTTGTTTAATTGGCCTTCTTTTTCGATCGCACGCAGTACCTCTCCTACCTGGGAGGCCTCTATAAGTGTGAAAACAACTTCTCTTTCGGGATCGCCCTCTATATTCCAAAAATTTAGAGAACCTTCCGGCAATGCACTTCTTCCCAATAAAATCGTCCCCCCCTGGGCACCTGCTTTTTTTGAGGCGGCGATCACCCTGGTTGCCATCCCCTTTTTGACGATGGTTACGATCAACCGGCAGCTTTCATTATGAGTCAATTTCTGCACCATACTCATGACTGCGCTCCTTTCTGGTATATAGAAAGCCTAAAATCAAAACAGCAAGAATAGGAGTCATGGCCACAAGAGCCACGGTTCCGAAGCCATCCATCAGAGGGGATCTATGCTCAAGCTCTTTTGCAATTCCGACCGTCATGGACAATATGAAAGAGGTGGACATGGGACCGGTAGCGACGCCCCCCGAGTCCAGAGCAATTCCTACAAATTTAGGATCGACGAATTGTGCGAGTATTAATGCCAATGTATAGCCCGGAAGGATAAAATACCATAAGGGAATGCCCGTCAGGACCCGAAGCATGGACAAGGCTACAGAAAATGCGACTCCGATGGACAGGGTATACAGCATGACTCGTTTGTTTATATGTCCGCTGGAGGCCTTTTCCACTTCCTCATTCAGGACGTATACGGCAGGTTCGGCCAGGGTGGCGCAAAATCCCAATAAAAGTCCCACAGGAATTAAAATCCAGTGAAACTCGGAGGAACCGAGTTTTATTCCCATTTTTTCACCGATGGGCAAAAATCCTACCTGTACTCCCTGTAGAAACAGGCAGATTCCTGCAAATGCCAGTAAAATTCCCTTTAGCATTTTTATAAATTGTTTTTTTGACAATTTTTTAAAAACAGCCTGGAACAGGAAAAATACAAGCAGTAAGGGAGAAAGGGCCAGCGCTGTTTCCTTTAGGGTTGTAAAAAAACTTTCAAAAAAAATCATCAACGGTAAAACACCCCCAGTAATAAGACTGCCAGAATAGGACCTATGGAAGCCAGCCCAAGTAATCCGAAGCTGCCGGAGGAATTATTACGGGTTCCCGTAACCGCAGATATCCCCACTCCCAGGGAGAGAATAAAGGGCACGGTAATAGGACCTGTTGTTGCTCCTCCCGCATCAAAGGAGATGGCTAAAAACTCCGGTGGAGCGAAAAATGCCAGTAGGAGGGCAACTACATAGCAGCCGCATAATACATGAGCAATGGGAATGTTGAGGAACATTCGGATTAGAGCCAGGGCGGAAAAAATTCCAACACCCAGGGCTACGAATAGAACGAGAAACTGTTTGTTCATGATTCCACCGGCTACATTATCCACCTGAAGCGCCATAACCTGGACATCCGGTTCTGCGACTGTCACGACAAAACCAATAAGAAGTCCGGCTAAAAGAATAATGGATACCTTCCTCCTGCTCATGAGAGTAGAACCTATCAGCTCGCCCATAGGCAGGAATCCAACCTTAACCCCGATTAAAAAGAGGATGAGACCCAGCATAACCAGAATTACGCCTCCAATAAACTGCATAAATACATCCATGGGTAACCTGCAGACGGTAAATTGCAGTACTGTAATCAAGAGGGTAATGGGCAAAATGGCATAGGTAACCTCAAGTATAGTTTCTTTTGCATTCATAAAAACACCTCCTTGAATGTATGAGTAGTAAAGCGGGGAGTAGTAAACAAAGCAGTGTTATTTCAATTCCCCGAAAACTTTATTGTTACAAACGGTGCTGGCGATTCTATAAAATGTAAGGCCATTATATATAGAACGAAAAATAGAACACCATATATTAAAATGTCAAATTTTAAATTTTAAATTATCAGATAGTTTAAAGGATAAAATAAAGCTTATAACGTAATTGTGTATATTTATCTCTTGATATATTAAATTATCTTACGATATCTGGTGATGTTTTCTGTTTTATTATATTGGATTTAAAATGGGAGGTCAAGGAAAAAAGTGAAAAACTTTATATGGCGAAGAAATCCTGAGAAAAAAGCAGGATTTGAGAAATAGAAAGGCAGCAAGGGAGGATGCTCTCACTCCTTTTTATAAGGTAATATTTTGTAGTCGGTGATATAAAACGATGAATCCTGTTGACAAAATTGTACGCTTGTAGTATTGTGATTATAAACTCAATGAGTAGGCGGTCATTATGAATAAACGTGAAGAATCGAAAATAAAAACAAGGGAATTAATTCTCGTAAAGACAAAGGAGCTCATCGCTAAAATAGGAGTTCTTAACCTCACAACCGCTGTAATTGCTAAGGAGTGTGGGATCGCACATGGAAGTGTTTTTCAGCACTTCGGGAGCAGGGAAGGCCTTATCAATACCGTTTTGGGGGATGAGATCAAGCGATTGACAGTACAAATTGAAAGCTGCTGCGATTCTGTTCTGAATTTGGACAAGCTGCTTGAAAACTACCTTGAAGTTCTATCTCAGGAGGAAGATTTTTTTAGTATGCTTTATAGGGAATTGCCTTTCCTGCCGGAGGAAATTCAAAAGAATATGGTATGTTTGGAAGTAATCCTTCGAAATTCCTTCTTCTTCTTACTCCATGAAGAAGGAAAGGGGGAAATTGATGAAAAGGGTATAACGATTCGGATGGAAGCCTTCTTTTCGACGGTTATACGTTATTTATCCCTCCGGGAGCTCTATTCTCCGGATCAAAATGTAATAAAGGCAAAAAGTGCCGATATTAAAAAGCTTTTTGAAATTTTATTTGAAAGGGAGTGTATAAAATGAAGGAAAAGATTTGTGAAAGCTGCGGTATGTCGATGAGGGAAATCGCTGATTTTGGTGGTAAAAACGTAGAAAACAAATATTGCAGGTTTTGCACAAATGAAAAGGGAGAATTGAAGGATTTTCATACAAAACTGGATGAAGCAATAAATTTCATAGTTTCGAGAATGAGTATCGATCGAGGCGTAGCAGAAAAGATCGCCAGGGAGGATATGGCAAAAATGCCTGCCTGGAAGAATTATTTTTAGGAATGAATAAGGGAGGTTAATGGAATGGAGCGCTATGATGTCATGGAAAAAATTATCCCTTTGTTCGAGTTCCCGGAAAGGTTCAAGGAAATTGAAGAGTACCTGGCCGCGAATTCCAATCTGCCCGGCCCAAGAGGGAATCTGGCGCTGGCCTTCAAATTTGCAGAGAGCTTTGAAAAGGAATCCGTCAGCAGGGAACTGGTGGATTTATTGGTACAGTGGGTAAACATTTCCCCAGAGGAAGCACCCACCAATAATCCAAGGGAGTATTTGCCTTTCTGCGGTATCCTGTCCCTAGGAGCGCATTACTGCTATGCCGGTGGGGATACGAAAAACCTCATCATGGATCAGTTCAGGATCGCTATGAACGACAAAAGGTGGCGCGTAAAGGAAGGGGCCGCCATGGGATTCCAGAAAATTGCCGAAAGGGATTTTGAGCCCATAAAAAAATACTTTTCGATGTGGTACGGCAGCTCCGGCTACGCTGAAAAACGGGCCTTCATAGCTGCGCTGGCACACCCGCCCATTCTTAAGGATAAAGAAATCGCCAGGTTCAGCCTCAAAATGAGTGAGAATATCCTGAATGAGATTATTTCCGCAGATAAGGCGAACCGGAAATCCGAAGAGTTCACAGTTCTGTCCAAGGGACTTCAATATGCCTTAAGTGTTTTTGTTGCGGACCTGCCGGACGAAGGCTTTGATTTGTTGAAAAAGTATGCCAAAATAGACGATCCGGAATTGAAGAAAATTATTAAGTCAAATCTGGGCAAATCAAGGCTGACGAAAAAGTATGCTTCGGAGGTAGAGGCGGTTCTCGCACTTCTGGCTTAGAAACGGAATGTGTAAGAAGGCATTTTAATAGAGCTAAACGGTAGTTGAAGAAGTTTATTGAAAAATAAGAAGAGAGGATGAACTCTATGGATAACCGGACTGTGAGTAATGCATTTCAAACCTTTGCAAAGGAAGCATCGGAGCACGCAGAAATCTGGACGGAAGCAGTGCAGAAATTAGGGACTGCAAGTAAGCTTGACAGGAAGACGGAGGAGCTTGCTTATATCGCAGTTCTTGCTGCAGTCAGATTGGAAAGCGGAATTCCTTTTCATGTCAAACAGGCCAAAAGCTATGGGGCCAGCCGGGATGAAGTAATAAGCACAATACTCGTGGGATTGCCGGCAGTCGGAAACGCGGTCATTTCATCATTACCCATAGCAATCAAAGCTTATGATGAAGCCTGATGTGGATATACATATAGTTGTTCCAAACGAATAAAGAGACGGTCAAGTACCTGATACCGCGTTTAAAAAGCCTTTTCGATAAAAGAAAGGGCTTTTTTGCTCATGTTAAAATTAAGCTGTTAACGCAATTAAAATAGAATCCAGTCGCTGAAGGACGGCTCTTGTCAGTGTGTGGGTGACGACGGAAAAGTGATTTGTAACTGATGGGAGAATAGCGTATAATTGTGATATAATGGCATGCCTGATGCCGAGTAAGATTTTTGCGGGCGAGCTGTTGAGCAGTGTGCCATTTCTCATATTTGGGGGGTGTTATGTTGATAAGACGAAGGATAAAACGGATTTTCATATACGCAGGGGTACTTCTATTTCTTATGGCTTCTATCGTTTTGTACATAGATTATCATGTAGGGAGCGAGGGAGCGAAACAGCTTTATACGCCGGCAGACATACCTGAAGCCGATGCCATTATCGTATTTGGAGCCTATGTTTTTCCCGATGGCAGGGTATCCGATATGCTTGCAGACCGATTGAATTACGGTTATGAACTCTATAAGGCAGGGAAAGCCCCAAAAATTGTTGTGAGCGGAGACCATGGAACAACTACGTATGATGAAGTAAACGGTATGCGGAAGTACCTCCAGTCGAAAGGTGTTCCGAGAGAGGATATATTTATGGACCATGCAGGTTTTGATACCTACAACAGTCTGTATAGGGCAAGGGACGTGTTTCTTATTAAGAAAGCAATCCTGGTCTCGCAGGAATTTCATGTTGTGAGGGCTTTGTACATTGCAAACAAGCTGGGTATTGAAGCCTTTGGTGTAGCATCGGATTCATATGTTTACCCGGGTATGAAGTATTACAGGAGTAGAGAGGTTGGAGCCAGATTCAAGGCATTTGTTCAGTCAGCAATTCTCAAGCCAAAACCGGTTTTTCTTGGGGAGACGATTCCGGTCTGGAAAAGTGGAGAGTTGACGGATGATGGGAAGTAAAATTCGGCTTACGGACGAGGCGGTTAGGATGGATAAGCAAAGTTATAAAGGGATGAGATTATTGCCAGGGTAAAGGATATTGGGAATTTCATTAAGTTTAATTAATAGAGCGTGGTGAAACGGGAGAAGCAGGAAATCTTTTTATCAATGTCGAATGGATGTGCTATTGAAATTTTCAATGTAATTTTTGCCAAGTTGATTTGCTGTTCGCCTTGAATTTACTGATGTGCAAGGATTTTTACATTTCCTTGCCTCTATTATATCACAAAATTCGACGATGAACTATTTTTTAAGAACAATAATATATTTGTAGGTTTATGCAAATTGCTCAGGCTCTTTCCACATGCTCTGACGTCTTCTAGTTTCTCTTATAAAGCTTATAACTACTTGATAGTGACTCTTGTAAAAGTGTTAACCTTTAAGGGGGAGGGAAGGGTGCATGCGTGAGTGTACTAACTGCTTTTAGGTGAATTTACTATTCTCTTGAAGTAATAAATGTTGCATAATGGAACTATCACAATAAAGTTACAATATATGGGAATATATTGTAACTTTTTACTAAGGATGTTACTATGTTTACGTAGTATAAAAAAGTCCTTTTATTATTTTTTGATAACATAAAATAATAAAAAATAGTATTTTTGTGAAGCCTAAAACAGATGTTACAAATTGAAAAATTTAGGGAGTTTTACTAATTAGAGGAAAAAGGAAAGGCGATTGTCTAAAAATGAAAAGGAACCTTAAATTAGTCACTTGTTTATGCCTGGTTTTAGTATTTGCAATCGCGTCATATTCTAGTTGCTTCGCGGCATGGGATGACCCATCAGTACAAACTACAACAGCAGAGAGAAACAGCATCGCCTATAATTGGACTTATTATCAAAGAGGTCTTTATGATAATAACTGCCTTGCATATTCTCTTGGAATTCTTTACGGCTGGGTTTGGCCTTGGAGTGACAGTAATCCAACACTCCAGCAAGCTTTTGATTATATGAAGAATACATATGGTTATAACTCATATAGATCATATTCTACATTTGATAAAACTTGTACTATAGCATGTTATGGTCTGTCGCAAAGTAACATTACTCATTTTGCTAAGATTACCAGTGGTGGAGCTTCTTGGAACAGTGGAACTGCACAAGCTAAGTGGGGGCATGCTGAAATATTTGATCATTCAAATTTAAATCCATACACCAATAATTTATACGGTAGTCTATTTGCCATGTTTGCTAAATAAAATATTGAGGAGGAAAATCCAAAATGAAAATACCTAAAAAAATTTCTGCAATAACTTTATCTTTACTTTTAGTGGGAATTATAGCTACAACATTTATTTTAAAAAATTCCGCACAAGCAGATACATTAAATCTAAATATCAATACAAACCCAGCACTAGCAAAAACACTTGATGATAATATAGTTAAAATGATGAGTGCGGTTAATGAAAATGAAATTTCAAACCCAAACTTAAAATTTAGCTCTAATCCATATGACTTTACTAAAAATAATGAATATTTCGATAAAATAGTCAATATGGGATACGCTGCACTACCATTAATAGAAAATTATATTGAAAATAGTCCTCAGAGTGGGCTCGCTGAATATTTACTTGCTATTGCTGTGGAAAAAATTGCAAAAGTTGACCTTAAAAATGATGATAGTGGGAATAAATACAAATGGCAAACTGCAAAAGGGTTTGTACCGGAGTTTAACAAATATCTAAAAAGTGTACCAAATAGTGTAAATACTATATTGAGTTCAAATAAAACTCAAACGGAAAAAATTAATGCATTAAAAAAACTAGGGACTCCTTCGATACCATATATTATGGATAAGTTTAATAGTAGCTCAGCAGAACAGCAAGCTGTTATAGTCTTAACTTTAGATTCTCTTTTAATGGATGACAAGTCTATTAAATTTGACAAGAATGTTGATGTTAAATCTTGGATAGAAAATAATAAAAATAAATTTAATGATTTTAAAATCTTTATAGATAGCAAATCAAAATAAAATATAACATCCAATGTATTAGGAAAATTGTAGAAATACTCGAAAAATATAGAATGGTCTTTTTACCTATTTTAGGGGGTATTGTTATTGTATTTGTAAATTTTGAAATAGGGGTACTGCCAACGAAACCTATAAAACCCATTATAAGAATAGGAGTTACAATACGTTTACTTTTTATAACATTTGTTTAGGTTTCACAAAATACTATTTTTATATTTTATGTTATCACCAAATAATAACAGGACTTTAAATGTTATAAAGTAGTTCCTTAGCGTGGGTTTTGTCGGAAATGTTGGAGATACCTCATCTTGTACAAAAAGGCCAGAATGGTTGAGTGGAATGCTCAAAGCCAATTTACCATGAGATAATCTCTTTATCAAAAGAAAAGGGGGTGTCGCAAAACTACTTTTTAGTGGGGAGCGAAGCTCCCTTTTTGTTAAGGCTATTGAAAACAGCCACTGAAAATCCTGAACCATATCCTGATTTTCAATGGCTGTTTGATTTTTGGCG
>JAEZXR010000021.1 GCA_023419605.1 Bacillota bacterium
TGACCCCCCGTGGATATGGTTTTGTTTCTTGACAATTCAAAACTACCACATTTGGTCTACTTATGCCTTTGTTTTACCATCTTATTGGTAATACAATTATTTACTTTTCAATGCACAACACTAATATATAAAATGGAAAAGAGAGGGGCCGAAACACCCTCCCTTAACCGTATAATTATCGATAACTATACAACTCAATACAGAACATGCATTTAACTGTAGGTTATTAGTTTTGCCGGATAAAAGACAATTTATTCATAAAGTCGGATATCACCACCGGTGTAACCTGGACTGGACGTGAATACGGAAGGAATTCAGGCATATAGAACGGGCGATGAGGCTATTTGGTGTATGTTACCACGAATAATTCTGATTCTGCAATCAAAAATAACAGTAGAGAGGTGAGCAGAATGTCGGAATTAAAAGAGCTAGTTGAAAAAATTCAGCAACTGCGAGGATATATGCACGATCTTATGATTACCAAAGGGGATTTGATTGACCCGGAAATTATCACTGTCAGCAAAATGATTGATACTTTGTTAAACGAATATGAAAAAGTGGTAAAGGAAAAGAACAAGAAGGAATAGGGAGCGAATGTCCTATTCCTTCTTGTTATGTGTGAATAATATCCGAGTCTTTTTGTTTTACTCCAATATAGACATTTTACTGTGCAAATGGTATTATCTACCTAGGTGTTTCGGAGTGATAGTAACAATGATATTTATCAGAATTAATTGTATAACCAAAAAGGACAGACATACAATGACGGACCAAATAACTCCTCAAATCATTCAGCATCACCATCGTATTCTGGGAAACTGGTTTGCAAAGATTATATCAACGGAGGAAGTTGAATTCAAATAGGAGGGCTGTCAGGAAATGATCGCATTTCAAAGAGCAACGACGGAAGATGCTCAGCTTTTATTGGAAGTAAAGGTGCGTGCCTTTGCATGGGATGTTGAGACCTATGGCATGGGGCCTCCGGATTATGATTCCATAGAAGATATGATAGCTTCCATACAAAGAGCATTATACTATAAGATTTTACGGAACAACTGTATCATTGGGGGATTTAGTTTATATCGTCATGGAGAAGAGCACTTTGAAATCGGCTCTATTTATATAGATCCATACTTGCATAACATAGGTTTGGGAACAAGGACCTTGGAGTTTATGGAAACAGAATTTCCATATGTAAAGAGGTGGACTTTATCTACGACCTATTTAAGTTTTAGGAATCATCACTTCTACGAGAAGATGGGGTATGTTAAAACGGGAGAGGAAGTGTTAGAGGAATTAGACGGGTTCCGACTATTCCATTATGAGAAAACAATCTAAATCAGAGGAGCAGCATTCCCCATAGACGTTGTTTACATAAGAATTAAATTGAGGTGTTATTCATGAAAGTTGCTACGAGCTGCTATATAGAAAAGGATAATAAGACCCTTATGCTTCACCGGACGAAAAAGGAAGATGATGTCCATAAAGATAGATGGATCGGGTTAGGCGGAAAAGTTGAGAATGGAGAGACTCCAGAAGAATGTGTAATAAGGGAAGTAAAAGAGGAAAGTGGATTGCTTCTTTTGAACCCGCAATTACGGGGCATATTGACTTTTCCGAAGTTTAAGGACGATGAGGATTGGTATGTTTTTTTATTTACAGCAACGGAGTTTACAGGTGAACTGCAGGAATGTAATGAGGGAATACTGGAGTGGATACCTACCGAAAGAATCTTTGAACTTAATATTTCTGAGGGAGATAAGCTATTCCTGAATTGGCTGAAAGAATATAAAATGTTTTCTGCCAAGTTTGTTTATGAAAATGGAAAGCTTATGGAGCATAAGTTAGTAGCCTATGAATAGACTGCTCTCCATTTGCAGCACATTTTTCTTACTGCAATGTATAAATAAATACGGACAAAATTATGCGAAATACCTTGTAAGAGGAATCACCTAAAATAGTTATAGTTATTCATTATCTTTATATTGCCTCCCTAAAAAAGGTATACTATTTGTAAAAAGTTAATTTATTATTGTTATGAAAAAGTGCATTTTTGGTGGAGGGGGAGCTATGACGATACAAGAATATAGAAATATTGCGCGGAAGGAACAGGGTATATTTATTATTTCCGGAATTATGGCATCCGGAAAGTCAACCGTCGCCCAACTTTTAGCGGAGCAGTTTGACAGAGGGGTGCATATACGGGGGGACGTGTTTCGAAAAATGATTGTATCCGGTCGGGAGGAAATGCTGCCTGACGCCTCTGCCGAAGCTCTTGCACAACTGTCTCTTCGTCATAGAATTGCGGCGGCAGCAGCGGATGCATATTTTGAAGCCGGTTTTACCGTTGTTATTCAAGATATCATTATAGGTCCGCAGCTTAAAGAGTTCATCAAGCTGATTCAGAGCAAGCCTTTGTTTGTGGTCGTACTGGCACCATGTGTTGAAACCGTGGCTAAAAGGGAAGCTTCCCGGCACAAGAAAGGGTATGGCGAATGGACAATTCCGCAGCTCAACAACATTTTACAAAATGAAACACCGAGAATCGGGATGTGGTTGGATTCTTCAGGGCAGACCGCGGAGGAAACCATGAATGAAATCTTAACAAAGGCCTGGGTTGAGGCTCGGATATACTGATTTTAAAATGGGTATGTACTTTTCTACATATAATGTGAAAACAGGTGTTAAAAATGAGTGTTATTTTAAAAACCGTAACCAGGGAAAACTGGCTTGAAGCGTTGGCGTTGAGTGTAAATGACGATCAAGCCCAATTTACACCTTCTGTAGCTGTTTCATTAGCTAAAGTGTATATAAAACCGGATGGTGACAATGTGAATTATATACCCTTTGCCATTTATCACAACGATAAAATGGTTGGATTTATCATGCATGCTTATGAAGAAGATACGGAAGATCAGTATTGGATTAATGGTTTTCTTATTGATAAAGGACATCAGGGAAAAGGATATGGAAATGCTGCGCTTGAGAAAATGATAAAATATATTAGAGGCACACAGGGAAAATGTAATAAAATTAAACTGTCGGTCCATCGTGAGAATAAAAATGCCTATGAGTTGTACAAAAAATATGGGTTTACAGAGACTGGAGATTCCATTGGAGAAGACATAATCCTGTACCTTTCCGTTTATCAATAAATCCCTTCCTATATTAGCTCCTTTCATAAATTGGCGCTTGTAGCCCCTCATAATATGTAAAAGAAGCTCTACGAAGATTATGCAGTCTTTTATTTACGTTTCCAAAATACACCAATTATATAAAATTTAATATTGTGTATGCTAAGCATCGAGAAGGTAAATCCTTAAAAGAGGTAGCAGAATGAAAGTTGCAATCCTTGGCGCAGGTCTGTCCGGACTTGCATGTGCGATAGAATGTGAAAGACTGGGAGTCCAGGCAGAAATTTTTGAAAGAGGTACAAGTGTTGGTTGGATATATCCTTCTGTAAATTTCTGGCCGAATATTTTTTATAACCATATCGGTGACGTTAGAAACCATATAAAAAAGGAATATAGAATAGATTTTACTTCTTTGAATGATACGGATACCCTTGTGATGAAGTCAGCACGAAAACAAACGGTTGTAAAAGGAACACTGGGGCTTTCAATTATCAGGGGAAAGGCGGATAAGTCCTTAGAGAACCAACTGTTACTTCAAATAAACAAGACGCCGATTCATTATAACTATTTAGGACATTATGACGAATTAGCGAAGCAATATGATTATGTGGTCGTTGCTACGGGTAGAGAGATAGAAGCGCGCGATATGGGAGTGTGGCAGGATGAGGATGCAGTTACCACCATTGGAGGTACAGCCCTGGGTTCCTTTGACATCAATTCTTCTACCATCTACTTTAATACTGAATATGCAGGAACAGGATATGGCAGGGTAACGCCTATGAATCAACAATGTGCCACAATAGGATTGTATATCTTTGGCAGGCCCGAAATACAGGCACTGGAGTTGTTTCAAAAATTTATTCAAATGGAGGAACTGGATAAATTGGAATATTTATTTAGATATATTCCTCCGGTATTTATTACAGGGAAGGTAACGGAGTTTCAAAAAGATAACGTTATATTGACGGGAGCAGCTGCCGGACTGGTGGATCGAGTGCTGGGAGTTGGAGCAGTGGAGGCCATGGTAAGTGGTACTCTGGCAGCCAGGGCAATCGCCTGGAAGGAAGATTATACTTCCATGGTAAAACCCCTGCAGACGCATATAGAAAGCATATCGGCCTTCAGAAAAAGTTTGAATAAGTTTGATAATGATGATTTCGACAAGGTCATATCTGTTCTGGGTATGCCCGGAATAAAACAAGCCGTATATAATACCAGTGTAAACTTTGTAGGGATGGCGGGGAGTATATTGAAGACGTTGAATAAATCCTAAGCTTTTACAGCACGGGTGGAAGTCCATTTGCCCTGCATATCCTGCATGTGTTGCAAGCGTATACTATAGAATGGCTTACTCGGGTTCTTGTATATTTGTTTCAGCTTCAGCATTCTGCTTGACCCCGCAATAGGAGCAATATGCATGCTTCTCGCTTATTGGCTTACCACAGCTTGAACAGTTTATTGAATTACCGGAGAAAAGGGCAGCAGCTGATACTGGGTGATTGCTCTTTTTATTAAGCTTTCTAAAAAATATATTATATAGAACTGTAAACATGCTGATCCTCCCGCCATTTCAATAGTTACTACTACTATTGTACGCTAAAATTTATGTTTTGTCTTCAACTACATTCATTCAATAGATCAAACCGGGATTTTTACATTCGGAATTCTTCTGTGGACAATATATTGTTTGAAATATTCAATATATTAAATTTCATTTCTGTGTATTATCCGTATATTGGTAAAAATATTTTATCACCAGTCAAATGTACGTGTTTTAAGGTTTTTATAAAATTTATATTGTTATTTCAATAAACATAATGTATAATCTGTATCAAGGATATGAAGGAAATTTTGTGTAAGCATGCAAAATTGGTCCTGAAGAATAAAAAACTCTATGAGGGGGAATAGAAATGAAGCGAAAAATTTCAATCGGGGCGGTTGCAATTTTAGTCGCATCAATGGCGATTTCCGGGTGTGGTCAGAAGGCTGCCGGTACTACAGCAGGCGGTAGCAGTGATGTAATCAAAATCGGAGTGTTTGAACCGATGACAGGAGCGAATGCTGCCGGGGGAGCTCTGGAAGTAGAAGGTGTCAAACTGGCAAACAAACTCTATCCGGAAGTATTGGGAAAGAAAGTTGAGCTTGTTATTGCCGACAATAAATCGGATAAGGTAGAAGCAGCCAATGCAGCTTCGAGACTGGTAGAAAAGGAAAAAGTAACGGCGATTATCGGAAGTTGGGGAAGCTCCCTATCCATGGCTGCCGGTGATATCGTTAAGAAGGGGAAGGTTCCGACGGTTGGAGCATCCTGTACAAATCCTCTGGTAACACAGGGTAACGAATATTATTTCAGAGTGTGCTTTATAGATCCCTTCCAGGGAACTGTTATGGCAAACTATGCTTTTGATAAATTAAAAGCTAAGAAAACCGCAATCATTCAGGAAGTTTCCAATGACTATGCGGTAGGGCTTGCGAAAGTTTACAGCGACGAATTCAAAAAATTAACCGGTGATACAAAGGCGATCGTGGCCACAGCGAACTATAATACCGGTGACCAGGACTTTACAGCGCAGTTGACAAATATAAAGTCTACCAACCCGGATGTAATCTTCGCACCGGGTAACTTTACGGAATCGGCATTAATCATCAAACAGGCAAAGCAATTGGGAATCAAGGCGCCCGTTATCGGTGGAGATACTTGGGAAACGCAGGAATTCCTCGATATCGGTAAGAAGGATGTGGAAGGAGCGGTTTTCTCTACTTTCTTCGCTTCGGAAAAGCCAATCACGAAGGAATCGGAAAAATTCCTTGAAGAGTATAGAAAAGCAAACCCGGGCAAAGAGCCGGCAGCGGTGACCGCTCTCGGGTACGATGCATATATTCTGATTCTGGATGCTATTAAGAGAGCAAATACTACGGATACAGTCAAAATCAGAGATGAAATTGCAAAGACAAAAGACTTCCCGGGAGCCGCAGGAACCATAACCCTTGATAATGACAGAAATGCGGTCAAGAGTGCAGTTATCAAGCAGGTTAAAGACGGCAAGTTTACATTTATGGATGTTGTTGAACCCAAGAAATAACATGCCTTGACAGCAGCGTACGCTTCCTTCAACCAGTGCAAGGGACATACCGGAAAAGGTAGGGGATACACCTCGGCGGGAAGATGATTTCCCCGACCGGAGGCACTTTCCCCATAATGAAGAAATGTCCCTCCTGGGTGTTGGGAGCGTATTTTCAATTCTATATAATATGAATGGCAACTGCTGATTCCTGGATCAGTTAAGTTGCATCGAAAATAAAGTATTCGTATGAAAAGATTTACAATCTATTAGAAAATATTGGTGGTGACAATTACAATGGATGCCTTTTTTCATTTTCTGAAAAGTATTTTCGAGGGTGGGATGACGCTGGATACATTTTTGCAGCATCTAACAAACGGAATATCCCTGGGGAGTTTATACGCTCTCATCGCCATTGGATATACAATGGTCTACGGAATTTTAAGGCTGATCAATTTTGCCCATGGTGATATCTTCATGATGGCAACCTATTTTGCCTTTTTTGGAATTGTAACGTTTGGAATGCCGTGGTATATAGCTTTTATCCTCGTCATTCTTTTAACCGGGCTGCTTGGAATGGGGGTGGAGGCTGCTGCTTACAGGCCTCTTCGCGATGCACCCAAAATCTCCATATTAATATCGGCCATCGGTGCTTCCTTTCTGCTGGAAAACCTGGCCACCGTTATCTTCGGCGGAAAGCCCAAAGCGTTTCCTACGCCTGGATTTTTTACCGATATGGTGCAAGTCGGTAATATCTCCATTCAAAAGCTGACCTTTATTATTCCGGTCGTTACGGTTGTTTTTCTTTTCGGGCTTCTATACCTGATTAACCACACCAAGAACGGAATGGCCATGCGGGCAGTTTCAAAGGATCACGAAACAGCGAGGATCATGGGGATCAATGTGAATCAAACCATATCCATGACCTTTGGAATTGGCTCCATGCTGGCGGCTGTCGGAGGGATCATGTGGGGACTGAAATTCCCGCAAATCGCGCCGCTGATGGGTGTAATTCCGGGCTTGAAATGCTTCATTGCGGCTGTTATCGGCGGTATCGGCAATGTCAAGGGAGCTGTGATCGGAGGGTTTATTCTGGGTATCGGGGAAATCATGCTGGTTGCTTTTCTACCCCAATTGACCGGGTACCGGGATGCCTTTGCCTTTGTCCTGTTGATCGTCATTCTTTTATTCCGGCCGACAGGCATTATGGGTGAAAAAATATCGGAGAAGGTGTAGCCTATGAAAAAAAGAAATATCATTCTGACTTTATTATCCATCGGGATATTGGTTTTGTTCCTATTATACGCAAAACATTTTTTTGACAGTTATATGTTGCGATTTATGAATCTTTGTGCTATTTATACGATCCTTGGGCTCAGCATGAACCTGGTAAATGGATTTACAGGGCTATTCTCCCTGGGCCAGGCAGGATTTATGGCCGTGGGTGCCTACACTTCGGCTCTGCTTACCATGTCGGTGTCCACTAAACAGCAAATATTCTATTTGACCCCGCTGGTAAAACCGCTGGATACCATTGTCCTGCCCTTTGCCGTGGCACTGCTGGTAGCGGGAATTGTAGCTGCTGTCATGGCGTTTCTTATCGGAGCGCCTGCCCTGCGATTGAAGGGGGATTATCTGGCCATTGCTACACTGGGCTTCGGAGAGATTATCCGTATCGTTATTCTTAATGCGCAGGGAATTACCAATGGAGCGCTGGGATTAAAAGGAATTCCTACCAAAGTAAATCTGTGGTGGAGTTTCGGTATCGCCGCTGCTGTGATTCTCTTTATGGTTTCCCTGATCAAGAGCAGTTACGGAAGGGCATTTAAAGCCATCCGGGAAGATGAAATTGCAGCGGAAAGCATGGGTGTTAACCTTTTCAGGCATAAGGTTTTATCCTTTGCTATCGGTGCTTTCTTCGCCGGTGTGGGAGGCGGTATGCTGAGTAACCTGCAAGGGGCAACTGATCCGCAGTTTTTTAATTTTACCCTTACCTTTAACATCATGCTGATCATTGTCCTGGGTGGAATGGGAAGCATCACGGGCACGGTTATCGCAGCATTTATTGTTACTATCGGAAATGAACTGCTTACAGTTCTTGATAAGCCCATTAATCTTGTATTTGTAACAACTCCGGCGATCCCTGGAATGAGGGCCGTTGTATTTTCAGCCCTGCTTATGGCGGTGGTGCTTTTCTACAGAAAAGGCCTAATGGGTTCCAATGAGTTTAATTGGGATAAACTGATCCAATGGTTCAGCAGGAAACCTCTGGCTAAAGGAGGAACGAAATAATGAATTTATTGCATGCAGATGCTATAACCATGCAGTTTGGCGGATTAACGGCAGTAAAGGAATTCAGCCTTGAATTGAATAAGGGAGAAATCGTTGCGTTGATCGGACCCAATGGTGCGGGTAAGACCACTGCTTTTAATATGATTACCGGTGTTTATAAGCCCACCAGTGGAAAGATCTATTTGAATAAAGCTGAAATATCCGGTTTACGGCCGGATCAGATCACAAAAAAGGGAATTGCCAGAACCTTTCAGAATATACGGCTCTTCAAAGACCTGAGTGTGCTGGATAATGTATTGATTGCGAACCACCTGCACATAAAGTCCAACTTCCTGGAAGCGGTATTTAAATTGCCAAGGTATTGGCGGGAAGAAAAGGCAATGCTGGAGAAATCCAAATACCTTATTGAAAAGGTAGGGCTTACGGAGCTGATGCATGAAAAATCCACATCCCTCCCTTACGGTAAGCAGCGGAGGCTGGAAATCGCCAGGGCACTGGCAACCAACCCTCAGATATTGCTGCTGGACGAGCCGGCTGCCGGTATGAATCCCAAGGAAACGGAAGATCTTACTCATTTTATCCGCCAGATCCGGGATGAATTTGATTTAACCGTCTTTATGATTGAGCATCACATGGATATGGTCATGGGTATTTCCAACCGGATTTATGTTTTGGACTATGGTATTACCATCGCAAAGGGAAGCCCCTATGAGATTCAAAACAATGAGAAAGTAATCGAAGCATACCTGGGGGTGAGTGAAGATGCTTAAAATAGAGAATCTGGTTGTATCCTACGGTGGAATTGAAGCACTAAAAGGGATCAATCTGGAGGTTGAAGAAGGGAAAATCGTTACGCTGGTCGGTGCCAATGGGGCCGGTAAGAGCACTACGCTGCGGTCCATTGTCGGACTTCTAAAGCCGCAGGGCGGTATCATCACCTATAAAGGGAAAAACCTGCTGGAGCAAAAGACGCAGAATATGGTGAGGGAAGGCATCACCCTGGTTCCGGAAGGCAGAAGGGTCTTTCCGAACCTGACGGTTTTAGAGAATTTGAAGATTGGAGCCTTTACACGTACGGATGAGAAAGAAATCAAGGCGGATATGGAATGGGTATTTGAACTGTTTCCGAGACTCAAAGAACGGACCTGGCAGCTTTCAGGTACGCTTTCCGGTGGAGAACAGCAGATGCTTGCCGTAGGAAGGGCCTTGATGTCCCGGCCTAAACTGCTGATGATGGATGAGCCTTCCCTGGGATTGGCCCCGTTGATTGTTAAGGAAATTTTTCGGATTATCCAGGAAATCCATAAGCAGGGAGTTACCATTCTGTTGATTGAGCAGAATGCCAATGCAGCACTGAAAATTGCAGATGTGGGCTACGTTATGGAGACGGGAAGGATTACTTTAAAAGGTACGGGAAAAGAGCTTTTGGCGAATGAGGAAGTGAAGAACGCATATCTGGGTAAGAGTGCGGATAAATAAAAGATATAACCGGGGAAGAGCTTCTCAGGAGAACAATGACACATACGGTACGGGAATTGTTATGCTTGTAGGCATTGAAGTAAGCCGGCTTACGGCATGGTTGCAAGAAATATAAAACACCTTCAAGAAAGACAGCTTTTCTAAAAAAGAAAGGCTGTCTTTTCTTATGCTGCAACTGCCGGGGAACAGTTGTTAAAAAATTGTAATGATTATCCTATCCAATATCGGGTAAAATATTCTTTATAGATAGTAACGAAAATGTCGTTATCGGGGGGATATAAAATAGAGAAATTATCGGATTCAGGACTTTCACGCTTTGTAGAACGTATATACAACGTCATTGTTTTCGGATTGTTGGCTCAGGCCTTCGGATACATTGGATTGCGAATGTTTTTTCCGTCCATAAAGCTAGGTATGATTGCAGTTAAGGGGTATACTGCCATCGGTTATGTAGCAGTCAGTATCATGGTAATATGGATACTTTATAAATATGTGATTCGAAAGATTAGTGAAGAAGCAATCATTGTAGTGGTTGCTGCAGTATTTATGCTGATTCTCGCGTTACAGGTCATGGCTATTGCCTATTTACGGGTAAAGCCTACCTGGGATTTTGGAGATATCATGCAAGGTGCCGGTGACATAGCAAAAGGTAAGCCCTTTGGTTACAGGGAGTACTTCGAACTGTACCCGCACAACCTGGGAGTGGCAATGTTGGTAGGGTATTTGATGCGACTGGCAGGCGGGTATTTTTGGGCTCCCTATATCCTTAATGTTATTGCCATCAATATCTCGCTGGTCGTGGCCTATCTTCTTTCCAAAAGAGTTTTCGGCATACGGATCGCTGCCATGGTAATGCTTTTATGTCTTTTTACTACACCGCTGTACCTGTATGCGCCCATTGTGTATACGGATACCCTTTCCATGCCCTTTCCGGTCTTGAGCTTGTATTGCTGGGTTTTGGCCTGGGATGCTGCGAAAAAGAAGCGGACAGGAAGATATTTTATCCTGTTCGGCTGCATAGGGGCCTCAGCAGCAGCGGGATATCTCCTAAAGCCTGTAGCAGCCATTGGATTGGCAGCTGTTATCGTGGAAGTTTTATTTGCCGGCAGGGTAAAAGGGGAACCAATGGAAAACGAGGACGGTAGAGTCCGCTGGAAGTGGGGAATCCCTGCATTAATTGTTTCCATTGCCGTATTTGTGGCAGGCATCCAGTTGTTCAGAGGGGTTGTAGATTATACGGGCTACAGCCAGGGGATTCCCAGCGAAAAAACCTTCCCCTACACACACTGGCTGGCCATGGGGATGAACAAGCCCTGGTCGGAAGGCGGGACTTCCGATGGGTATGGTGGATTTAGCGGCCCCGACCTTATTGAATTGAAAAAAGTTCCTACCTATCAGCAAAAGGAAGCTGTCACCATGCAGAGAATTAAAGATCGTCTGACTGCTTTTGGCGTCAGGGGGTATGGCCGGTTTCTGCTCCAAAAGCTGGAATGGACCTGGACCGACGGGACCTATTATGTGCCGGAAAAACTGAGGCGAGAGCCTATACAGAAGTTCAAAATTCATGATTATATACTCGTGGATAAAACTAAAAATACCAGTCAGGGTTATCTTATTTTAGCGCAGGTGGTGCACACCATTATCATGCTCTTTATCTTTGTAGGTGGTCTTTTTGCCTTCAGGAGAAGGATCCATCCCTTGTATCGGGTTATGGCAGTCATGTGTCTCGGCATTCTGGTCTTTCTCCTGTTTTGGGAAACCCGCTCCAGATATATTACATTTTTGATACCGGTATTTACGTTGATGGCAGCCTTATCCATGGATACCGCATTTCGCTGGCTGGAAGAAAAAACGAAGTTCCTGACGCAGAGAAGGAGAGAGGGATGAACCTCTCTCCTTTAATTTACAGGGTATAGTTTTTGGATTTGTTTGGAATAATTAGACAGGAGGTGATGGGATGGGCTTTTTTAAAACCATTTTATATGCAGTATTAATTTTAATTGTAACTAAGATCATAAGTAAAATTCTGGATAATATTGAAAAAATGCTGGTCATCGATATCCGAAAAAACAAGCTGCGGTACGGACCTGTTATTTCAAGAAAAGATCTGGCGGCTGTGAAGCCTTGGGTAAAAATTAAAAACAGAGTGCTGTATAACCTGGCTTTCAGCAACTCCCTCCTTATGCCGTACATACCCTATAAATATGTATTTGATGACGCTCTGTCAAAGGAAAAGGATGAATTCCTTCACTGGTGCAGAAAATTCCTGGCCGATTTAGGCTATACGGATATAAAAATGGAATACGATGAGTTAAAAGCCGCAAAGGAGATCACCTGCACCAAAGACGGTGAACCTGTATATGTTCAATGCAGGCTCTTAAAATTGGAAGATGGTACACCTGCTGCAAAAGAAGACTATTGGCCAAAGCTTGGCAGAGGCGAGATTCAAAAGCTGATGGGGTCCATGGTCAAGGATCGGGTTACCCAGGGAATCATCATTACTACCGGAGATTTTACTTCAGAGGCAAAGGAATGCGCGGCATTAATAGCTGATCCATACAGTATTAAACTCATTGACGGATGTGAAATAACAAAGACAGTTCGAAAGCTAAGGGAAAAATTCGTAGCATGATAGAAGGGGATAAGGTGAGCGATAATGAGCGATACATTGGCTTTTCTATTATTTTTATTCCTATTTCCTTCCGTTGCAGTGCTGGTAGAAAAATTTACTCGCGTACTTTTCCTTTTTAAAAAGAGACAGTATGATATCAATCGATTCAAGGAGGGGAGGGTGGATCTGGAAGACCTAAAAAGCCTGACCCCCAAGGAGTTTGAGGAATGGTGCGCGGAGTTTCTGCAAAAGAGCGGCTATACGCATATTCAGATCGCGCCCTCAGGGCCTGAAGGCGGAAAAGATATCATTTGCCGGAAAGATGGCAGTATCGTCTATATAGAGTGCAAAAGGTACTATTTTGAAACTTCCACGCCTTTTAGGATTGATGTGGACGTTGTTCAAAAACTCATGGGTGAGATGGCGCAGGACGGGGTTACCCGAGGTGTTATCATAACAACAGGGAAGGTTACAAAAGAAGCTAGAAGGCAGATTCAATCCCTCCCACAGCAATACTCCATTGAGATCATGGATGGAGAAGTTCTTATGAAAAAATGTGTTGAGTATGAAGTCTATATGACGGCCTAGTGGCTGCTCTTTTCACTTCTAGCCTAAAAATTCCGGTGTTGTTGTGTGATCCGAGCGAATGGCCTTCTGTACGATGGTAAAGTCAATTCCTTTGTTTTCCACATCAAAGGAGCAGGGGTATTGAGCACCGCAGCTGCTGCATTCGATATATTGCCGGCCGTCCACCTTTTCACGGTTATCGAATAGAAAAGGAAGAAATTCCTCCTTGTTCTTATGACCCGGAGCATCTGAATCAATCCAATAGGAATAAATATAGGTGGCCACATGTTTAACTACAAGGTGGTTATCTCGACACGCAGGACATGTCAGATGATCTGAAATTTTCATGGGTTTTCCTCCTTATACTGTTGAACAAAACTTTTTCACTTTCCTTAGTATAGCTTACATTCTGTACTTATATACAAGAGAATGCCCCCGGAGCACTTCTGCTTCGAGGGCATCCTCTTGTGTGTTATAGCATTACATTTTTTGGATTTCCATCCATCCAGGCGGTTATATTGTCAAAGGCGATTCCGGCTCTACGAATCAGGGCTTCCTGTGTAGCAAAAGCAACGTGCGGAGCCACTACCGTGTTTTTGGAGTGGAGCAGAACATGGTCCGTCGGGAGCGGCGGCTCCATCTCAAATACGTCAATACCTGCTCCGGCAATCCTGCCTTCATTCAAAGCCTCTGCAAGGGCCTCGCTGTCAACAACAGGACCTCTGGCTGTGTTAATCAGAATGGTGGATGACTTCATCCGTGCGATGCGTTCTCTGTTTATAAGCTGCTTTGTCTCCGGGCTGAGGGGAGTATGAAGTGTTACAATATCGCTGGAGGAAAGCAGTTCTTCCAGGCTCACATAGGTGATCCCCAGGTCCCTGGCATCCTGTTTTTGGCTTCTGCTATAGGCAAGGATTTTACAGCCGAAGGCTTTGCCGATTTCAGCAACCCGCATACCGATGGCGCCGGTACCTATGACGCCGAGGGTTTTTCCGTAGAGCTCATTTCCAATAAGACCTGTTTTTGTTTTACCTTCCCGTGTTACGGTATTACAAGGGACGATATGCCTGTAAACGGCAATCATCAGGCCAAAGGCCAATTCTGCAACGGAATGGGTACTATACCCCGCTGCATTGCAAATCCTGATTCCTTTTTCCCGGCAAGCTTCGAGATCGATATGGTCGATTCCCGTAAAAGCAACAGAGATCATTTTCAAGTTCGGAACAGACCGGATTACTTCACCCTTGAGGGGGAGATTTGCCAGCAGAAGGACATCGGCACCTTCCGATCTTCGGGCGAGCTCCTGAGTGTCTTCCACTCTGCTATCATAGGCTATAAATTCGTGCCCTTGAGATGTAAGGGCAGCAGAAAGGGACGCCATGTTTTCCTGACTCACACCCAGTGGCTCAAGCATCACAATACGCATGCGATTCACTCCTTTATGTACATTAAAAATTAACTATCATAATTAAACCTACAGTATCATAGTTGCCCAAGGATGTCAATTTTACTCTGACGATTGAGTATAAAGCAGTGCTAACCGTTATTTTTATTGAAGTTTTAGGCTAAATATGGTATAAAGATAGTGCACATCAAGCCAAAATATTACATGGAGATGATGGAAATGAGAGAGACGAACTGCTGTAGAGCAAAAGTAGAACAGACTACATGGCAGGGAGAGCCGGCCATACGTTTTGCTGCAGGGGGATATGAAGCACTGATGATTCCAGGCGTTGGAGCCAATGTGATTGAACTGAAACAAGTGGAAAAAGGGCTGGAGTTATTGCGGGCACCGGAGGGTGTGGCGCCGGAAGCTTTCAAAGTAAGGCCTCAGGTATACGGAATACCGGTTTTATTTCCTCCTAACCGAATCGAAGATGGAACCTTCATGGCTGACGGAAGAAACTATCAATTTACAATCAATGAAATTCCCAATAACAATCATATCCACGGTTTTTTACATCGACGCCCCTGGAAGGTGACGAAAATGGACATCCTTTCGGAAGACCGGGTTGAGGTAGAAGCCGTTTTTGAAGCAGATGCAAGCAGTGAATTCTATAAAGAATTCCCTCATGAATTTGAATTCAAGCTGCTGTACACTCTTTCAGAGAAGGGGTTGGAGCAGAAAGTAACCATTATCAATCGGAGCAGCCTTCCCATGCCCATGGGTCTTGGATTTCACACGGCTTTCAAGATTCCTTTCCATCCTGAAGGCAGGGAAGAGGATTATAGAATGCTTGCTTCTATCGGCGACAAGTGGGAGCTTAACGATCGAATGCTTCCCACCGGAAGACTCATCGAACCGACAGAACTGGAAAAAGGCTACCGGCAGGAAGGGGTTCAGCCTGTGGGGCAGGTGATAGACAAGCAGCATTTTACGGCGCAGCCTTTGCGTATAAATGACAGGGAGTTCCACGGGGCCATCATCGAAGATCGTGCAAAAGCCATAAAGCTGGTCTACGAGTGCGGAAAGGGATACGGTCACTGGATGCTTTGGAATAGTGACGGACAGCAGGGGTTTGTGTGTCCCGAGCCGCAAACATGGGCGGTCAATGCTCCTAATATAAAACTGCCTGATCATGTAACAGGCTTTCAGCTGCTGGCACCGGGCGAAGCATGGGAAGAATGCTGTGCCATCTATGTTGTGGTGTAGAGAACACAAATATGGGGTGGGCTTCCTGCTTTCTAAAAAAGAAGCATATTGACAAAGAATGTAAAAACAGGTATATTTATATTAAACATATTGGAATAGTTGGAAATAGAATGGACGAGGTTTATAATGAAGATTTCGACAAAAGGTAGGTATGGTTTACGTTGTTTGATTGATTTGGCTGTTCATTCTCATGGTGACCAGGTTGCTATCAAAAGTATAGCAGAGCGGCAGTTAATTTCCGAGAACTATCTGGAACAGGTTTTTTCGGCCTTGCGGAAAGCTGGAATTGTAAAAAGCATTAAAGGATCCCAGGGAGGTTATATACTTGCGTATGCTCCTGCGGATATACGGGTTGGTGATGTAATTCGGGCGCTTGAAGGTAAGATCGAGGTTGCTGAAGGCAGTGAAGAGCAAAAGAAACCTGTCAGCCGGATTGATCAGGTGATAACGCGGCATGTATGGGATGAAATGAACAAGCAAATCAATGGAATCATAGATTCCATTACATTGGAGGATCTTATTAACGAGTACCGAAGATTGGATGGAGCTAATTCATACATGTTCTATATTTAAAATATGGAAAGCGTTACTGGTTATTAGTCCCTGGCTATTGTCTTTATAGGGCTTTCAGCCCTAAATTTACCGCCAACTGATAACCATGAGCCAACAACGCTTTTACAAATCATTTGGGAGGTTTTGAATATGAGTGAGAAGAAATTGGGATTTGATACTTTACAGGTTCACGGTGCACAGAAGGCTGACCCGACCACCGGGTCCCGGGCTGTGCCCATTTACCAGACTACATCCTATGTTTTTAATGACGCGGATCATGCGGCAGACCTGTTCGCCCTAAAGGTACCCGGCAACATTTATACACGGATTATGAATCCGACTACGGATGTTTTTGAACAGAGAATTGCACTGCTGGAAGGTGGTGTGGGAGCTCTGGCTACGGCCTCCGGTTCAGCCGCCATTACGTATGCCATACTGAATATTGCCGGAGCAGGGGATAATATTGTTTCGGCCAGTACGCTGTACGGCGGTACGTACAATCTGTTTTCAGTCACTTTGCCGAGATTGGGGATTCATACAACCTTTGTAAACCCGGATGATCCGGAGAACTTCAGAAACGCCATTACGGAAAGAACCCGGGCATTGTTCATTGAAACCATTGGAAATCCCGGGATCAACATTATTGATATTGAAGCGGTAGCCCGTATCGCCCATGAAAATAAAATTCCCCTGATCATCGATAATACCTTCGGAACACCTTATCTGATTCGTCCCATCGAGTTCGGAGCGGATATTGTAGTTCATTCTGCAACGAAGTTTATCGGTGGACATGGTACATCCATTGGGGGTGTTATCGTGGACTCCGGTAAATTCGACTGGATAGGAAGCGGCAAATTCCCTGAGCTGACAGAGCCAGATCCTAGTTATCATGGTGTCAGATATGCACATGATGTAGGTGCCCCTGCCTATATAATAAAAGCAAGAGTCCAGCTTCTCCGAGATACAGGTGCCTGCTTGAGCCCATTTAACTCCTTCCTGCTCCTGCAGGGATTGGAAACTTTATCCCTTCGTGTGGAGAGACATGTTTCCAACACCCGAAAGGTAGTTGAATTCCTGTCAAGCCACCCCAGTGTAACCTGGGTAAACTATCCTGAACTGGAAGGCAATAAATACAATGCTCTGGCGAAGAAATATTTGCCGAAAGGTGCAGGCTCCATCTTTACCTTTGGGATTAAGGGAGGACTGGAGGCCGGTAAGAAGTTCATAAACAGTCTGGAGTTGTTCTCACTTCTTGCGAATGTAGCCGATGCAAAATCACTGGTTATACATCCGGCCAGCACAACACACCAGCAGCTGTCGGAAGAAGATCAGATTGCAGCAGGCGTTGCACCGGAATTGATCCGGCTCTCTATCGGTATTGAGGATGTAAATGATTTGATTGATGATCTGCGTCAGGCTTTGGAAAAAGCTGCTTTATAAGAGGAAGAATAGAAAAGCTCCCTGTGAATCCCAGGATCCACAGGGAGCTTTTTAAGGAAGTCTCCTTCCGAGAGGGGGCGTCACAGCGTGACAGGGGGAGTGTTTTTTGAGTCCGGGGAACGCTCCCTCCGCCAGCTGTGCTGGCACCTCCCTCTTGGAGGGAGGTTTTTCCTTTTTTACTTCTTATCCTCTTCCAGATAACGTTTGATGGTTCTCTTGGTAGTCTTGGCAAACTCAGTTTCTCTGAGGGTAATGTCCTTGACGTATTTGTAGGTGACAAGGCCCTTGTTAACGGTCTTGACCTCATTCTGTATCAGGTCAAAGAGCTCCTGGGAGGAAAGCGGTTTGTCTTTAAACTCCTCCGTGATTTTATCCATGTCCGGAACAATAATCGCAGCTACAACTGTCTCGTCGGAATTTTTCTCCCGTTTCTCCGTCACAAGGCATTCCTTAATATAGGGGCTGCGGTTCAATAATGTCTCGATTTCTTCAGGGTAAATATTTTTACCGTTTTTTGTAACGATAACATTCTTTTTGCGGCCTGTTATATGAACAAACTGGTCCGCGTCAATGTAACCCAGATCACCGGTGTGGAACCAACCGTCCTTCATAACCTGGGCTGTAGCTTCCTCGTTTTCATAGTATCCCAGCATCATGCTAGGGCCACTGACGATGATTTCACCGACACCTTCACTGTTGGGAGCATCGATTTTAACTTGAAGTCCGGGGAGTGGCAGGCCGGCAGCGTCATCTTTATAATCTACATCCCGGTTGAGGGCCACGATGGGAGCGCACTCGGTAAGTCCATACCCTTGAACCGCGTGGATTCCAAAAGAACGGAGACCTTCAGAAACAACAGGGTCAATGCCCGCAGCTCCGCTGATGAATATGCGTATATGTCCTCCAAAGTTTTCATGGATGGGTGCAAAAAGTTTCTTGGTCAAATCTATACCGAATTTTTTTGCCAGATTGCTTACTTTCAAGCCCATCTTCAGTTTTTTCAGGAGAGCCGGGTTTTTGGCTGCCTGATCCCATATGCGATTGTACATGGATTCAAAAATAAGCGGTACACCTAGCATAACGGTGGTTTTGGATTCCTTTAAATTTTTTGGAATGTGCCGCAGACCCTCACAGTAGGCAATAGCGGCTCCTCTGTAGATCGGACACAGGAACCCACAGGTACATTCATAGGTATGATGAATGGGCAGTACCGATAAGAAGGTATCCTCCTGCCCAATATACAACATGGAGCACATGGCCATTAAGTTGGCACATATATTCTTATGGGACAGCATAACCGCTTTGGCAAGATCTGTGGTGCCTGAGGTAAAAAGCAGGGCACTCATCTCCTCGTTGTCGATAGCGGCATTTATAAAATCGGTATTTCCACCGGCCATTAATTCATGACCCTTTTCAAGAACTTGATGAAAAGAGAGGTTTTTATCAGAGGACTGACTGCCGTCCATATTTATGTAATAATCTATAAAATCCAGGGATTGCACGACTGGGAGGAGTTTCTCGGATACACTTCCTGAAAACACGATCGCACTTACCTTTGAACGGATCAAAAGGTTTTCAATTTCGTTGGCAGGAAGCTCCCTGTCAAGGGGAACAATGATTCCTGTTCCATTTATAACGGAGAGGTAGGAGATAGACCACTCGTATCTGTTTTCACCGATCAGGGCGATTCGTTTACCCTTCAACCCAAGATGGAGCAGGGCCGTTCCAAAAGCGTCCACATCAGATTTGTATTGTCTATAGGATATGGGTTGATACGCATCGGAACCTTTGCGCTTGGCTAAAAAAGCCGCCTTCTCTCCAAAAAGTGCAGCGCTGGACGTAAGCATGTCCTTTAAATCCTTAATGGTTCTAACCTCATATAAAGGTATGTTTTTCATGTGGCAAAAAACTCCTCTCAAAGCAATATAATTTATTAAACCTATTATATAGTAAGAACGGCCCATAGAAAAGGTTTATTTAATAAAAAAACGGGGATTTCCCCGTTCTTTCACTAGTCAGCCACATATACGTTGCTGTATTCCAGTTTTAACTCATATCGGCATATACTTTTCCAGTCGCTTTGCAGGATTTCACAGAATATCAGCTTGAATGGAGTGGTTTCCTTACTATTCAAATCTTCATTTTCTGCCGCAGCATTTCGCTGGGAAATACATTCGCCTTCCCGGTTAAATATTTTGATAAATACCGTCAATCCTGAAACCGGACGTTTACCGTTGTTATATAATTCACCTTCAAAGATAAGATGCTGGCTTTGGGGATCGACGAAATATTTTATAAAGGAGAGCTGAACCTTGGTCTTGGGAGATTTTATTTGGCCTTCAAGGAAGAGCGTATCCTTGCTGGTTGTCAGCCCACTGACCAGGAACTGTTTTTCTTCCTGCCGCCGGTTATCAATAAGATCCTGTACCAGGGGAAGAAACTTCTCTCGATCCAGCAGTGTGATCCCCAGCTTCCTTGCTTCTTCCGCAGCGTCCGGTTCAAAATAGCTGCTGGAAATCAAAATTGCCTGTTCGCAGTTATAGTGATGGGCCATATATTTTAATTGCCGTACGGAACGAAGGCCTACATTGCAATTGGTTGCGCACTTTACGGCTAAAATGGCCACTTTTACATCGCCCCGATGCACGATGATGTCCAGGGAGCTCAGATGATTTTTAGGAATGAAAAGAACTTCATACCCGAAATTCAAAATCACCTGCTTTACCAAAGCCTTGAACTTCATTTCATCCAGGTCATCCATATCAAAGGAATTGGAGGATTTGAAGGAATCCCTGATCCGGCTCAGCACCATGGAATCAATATAACTGTTCAGCTTGTTCCGGCGCCGGACCTCCCGTGCCTCCTCTTCAAAGTTATACTTTGCCAGCATATCATCAACGACTTTTTGGATTTTCCCTTCCGGGTACCTGTGCTTCAGGTAATTTTCCACGGTCCTGTGAAGGCTGACCTTATCCGGGTTTTCCTTGCGGATATAAAGCTCCAATATCTTATCATGCAGGGTTGTGGTCTTCATTCCATCACCCTCCCTTCCTGGTTGTATTGCCTCTGGCTTTCAGGTTTTCCATAAAGCCCAGCTCTCTGCCGCTGATGACATCTCCACTGTAACTGCAGGTAACAATATATCCATTCAGTAATCCTTTACAATAGAGTACCAGCAGTTCTTCCGATTTACCCATATAGAAGGACTTAAACTTCGAAACAGCAGGCAATGCATCTGCTGCACGTGATACGAGGGAATCGGTGCTGCTGATGGGAGTTAGGCTTGCACACGCCTTGCAATGGCCTTTTGCATTTAAACAATCCGGACAAAACTCTTCACCGCAGAGACTGCACTTCTGGAAAGGAGTACAATCACAAATCTCACTTCCACACCCTCTGCAATGATTGATGTGCTTACTGCAATAGATGCTGCGGCACTTGCTGCACTGCTTGTAATGACTGGGACATAAGGCATCCTCACATTTGGAACAACTTTTTATCTCGTTGGCAGCAAAGGTATCACTGCATACCGCACAGGTTGCAATGTGGTCCTGGCATAGGATATTCCCGCTATAGGCTGAGGTGTGGGAATGATCTTCGCAAAGCAGGCTTCCACAGATGGAGCACCGGTCGATATGGTCATCACAAAATAGCTGTCCGCAGGTACTGCAGTTGTGGCTGTGCTGCGAACAAACGGGTTCATTGCATTGACTGCAATATTGAACATGCTCTTTGCATATATTGTCTCCACAAACAGTGCAGACCTCATAGCAGTCGATACAATAGATATTGCCACAGGTGACGCATGCATATGCATGGGAAGGACATACCACAGCACCGCAGGAGGAACACTTTCGAACACAATCCGTACAGGTCGTCTCACCGCAGGTAGAGCATACAAAGGATTCATGGTCGCATTGGTCACAGATAATTTTATGGCAGGAATTACAGCTTTCCATACAATTTTTGCAAAGAACATGACCTGCATCGCATAAAACTCCCGTATCGATTTCCGAACCGCACTCACTGCAGGGGATATCGACTCGTCCCAGAAAGAAATTTCCCGGGATTTCCACTTCCTTGCCCGTGGTTTTCAGTGCAAATGTCATCTTCCTCACATCTTCTGTCGTATGGAAGATGATTACATTTTTTAAGTGATAGCTGCAATTGAGCGTATACCCGCTGATTTCCCGCTCACAAAGGGCTACGGCTTCAACCTGAAGTTGTTCCAACTGCTCCAGGGTGCTTTTTGCATAATTTTCGGCATAGTCTTCTTCAAATTTGGTAGTAATAGCTATAATCTTATCCTGTAGAGGGCCTTCGATTTCCCTTTTAAATACATCCAGCTGTTCCTTGAGCATTTCCTCTGCACCTTCCCGTGCAGTTTTCAAATGCTCTGCATAGGTCTGGGGATCCAGACAGGAGCCGTCGCTCCAAGGTTCCAGCTTCAACTGGGTCAAGTCCCTGGCCAGAATATTATTGATGGTTTCTCCCGTTTCCAGATCGATTAGGATGGTCAGGGATTTTTGAATTTTCTGACTCAGGCTATAGTCGTTGGAAAGCTCCACGTGAAAAATAAAGCCAATGGCATTTAGAGGACGACTGCTTTTTATCTCGTTCAGGCTTTTAAAGTCGGCATTTTCTATGGAGGTATTACAGTTTTTATAGTTATAGCAGAAGTCGCAGCATCCATCTTCTCTGTCGCAGATAGTAACGAAAGGGCAGAGGTCGCAGCATTTTTTCCGGCTCAGTACAGACATAACACTTTCTGTAGAATAGGATGCTTTGACTTCGGAGACTGCGGCACGAGAACTGCAGTCCTGCACCATGGCACGCAGTTCCTTACTGCCTTTGGCAAGAAGCTTTATCTCCTTGTTTTCGCTTGCTATACGTGGAAGATAGGTATATCGGGCTGTTGCTCCTTTTGCCAGTACCACTACAAAATACTCCGGGTGCGTTTCCGTAATAGTGGCTCCGGTGGCTTTGAAATACATTTCCACAAACTGATGCAATTCTGAATCATATAAATTTTTCATACCTATCACCCCTTTCAACGCTCATTTAATCCAGCACTCCCTGGGAAAACTCTTCCCGCAGCTGGCTCTGCTGCTTTTTGTACTCCATATCCTCCCGGAGTCTTTCCAACTCTTTTTCAATATCGCGTTTGTTCGTGGAACGCATAATCACGTCCATAATGGTTTCTTCAATATCAAAATCTCCATCCTTGATCTCGGATAGGATGGATTCAATCCCGCCGATGGTCATTTTGAAAAGCTCTATTTTTTCGAATAAAACCTTTAGTACATAATCATCGATGGTATCCTTCATTACCAGGTTAAATACGGTAACATCCTTTTCCTGGCCCCGTCGATGGACCCTGCCGATTCTTTGCTCGATCTTCATGGGATTCCAGTGCAGGTCATAGTTTACTACGATGCAGGCGTTCTGAAGGTTAAGGCCTTCCGCCGCTGAATCGGTAGCAACGATATACTGAAGCTTGCCGGACCGGAACTCCTCGATGAGAGCTTGCCGCTCGTGGCCGGAAAGCCTTCCTTCATAAACTCTGGCAGGCATATAGTTCTCATTTAAGCTATCACAAAGCATGTGGGCTGTTTCCAGGCGCAGGGTAAAGATAATGGCCTTTTCTCCAGCGAGGCCGTTCAAGGTTTCAATCAGCTTGCCTTCCTTGGAGTAGCTGCCTACGCTATTTGCCAAATCCAGGATTCCATCGATGTCGAGGGATTCCTCGGGATATTTCTGTTTTCTGGCATGAAGGCTTTTTATGAGTGCCCTGGGGCTGCTGGAAAGAGACTGCTGCAGTGTGATGAGTTCCTTCATCAGGAAATAGCCGCCCTTTCCTTTGGTGCTGCCTTCGTCGTCGTCACTGTGGAAGGAACCGCCTTCTGAAAAGTTCGAGAACATTTTCTTCATATACTGGATAACTGCTTCATATAATAAATCCTCTTCCGCCGTGGTATTTACCCGGTGCGAATAAATATAGCGTTCCGTAAAAGGAATGCCGCTGTCTTTTCTAAGGGTTCGTACCATTACATTGGAGATGATTTTTTTCAATTCGTCCTTCATTTCAGGACGGCATATTCTTCCGGCTTTATCCTGAAAGTATTTTTTTCGGAAATTTTTCTCGGTTCCGAATAAGCCGGGATATAATAAATCCGCCAGGCTATAGATGTCTGTAAGCTTATTGCATAAAGGTGTTGCCGTACTGAGAAGCATATACCTCCGGTCGATGGAGCTCACAGCCTGTCGTCTTTTTGAGTTTGTATTGATGAGCAGGTGTGCTTCATCTACAATCACCATATCCCATTGCCTGTTGGTAAACTTGTCTACATTTCTGGAAAGCTTGTTAAAGGAAGTGATAATGCGGCTGGAGTCATAAGTAAAATCCTCATCCTCCGTCGTAGAAAATTCCTCATCGAATTTCTCCTTCATTTCATCTTTCCACTGGAGCAGAAGGGCCTTTGGAGTTATAATCAAGACAGAGTGAATATTTTCTCTGACAACGTGTTCTTTTAAAATAAGTCCAATTTCAATGGTTTTACCAAGACCTACTTCGTCAGCCATTAAGGCGATACTGGACTTTTCCTTCAACACATTCAGTGCAACCTTCAGCTGATAGGGATAGGGTTCCAGCCGACCTTCCAGCAGATCAAGAGTGGACAGCTTATCGATTTTTCCGGATTTCATCAATTCACCGGCCAGTATGCTGAGTTTTAGCCAATCCCCCGAAGTATTGAGGCTGCACTCCTGGATTTTGGAGGAGACCTTATTATCATCCGAGAATGTACTATGCACCGGAACAAGGTCCATTAAAAGGCCCGGATCACTGCTGTGCTGCTTGATTTTTATTAAATTCGGGTTTGTAAACTGCGGCATCAATTCTTGCATGCAAAACTCCTATCTAGTTCTGTATAAGGTATAATTGTTACTTCCAATGCATCATAGCATATTTTTACCGGTTGCAGTGGGGAAATACAGCCTGTTTTATTTTGCAGATATTAATCTAATTGTAACATATCCATAAGCGGGTGTTGATTAGAATTTTAACCGATTTACGCTGTGGTTTTTGTTCACCTTACACAAAGCAGAGCGGTGGGAAGAGGGCTGTTATTTGCCTTGCAGATATTTTGACCTTTATAGGAAAAAGATGTATACTATTTTTGTACATTTTGGTAAATGTTTTGGAGGTAAAACTATGGCTTTACTACATTGCGACTTTTTTTCGGAAGCCTTGGGCGTTTCAACATCCATCTGTGTTATCTTGCCACAAAATACACAGGCTCAAATCGGGATGCAGGGCAAATCCAGTAATAGGAAGCATCCTACGCTATATCTGCTGCACGGTCTGTCAGATGATCACACCATATGGCAGAGAAGAACGTCCATCGAACGGTATGTAGCACCCCTGGGGTTGGCCGTTGTTATGCCGGCAGCAGGAAGAAGTTTCTACACGGACATGGCACATGGCTATAAATATTGGACATACATCAGTGAGGAATTGCCGGAGATTGCAAGGTCTTTCTTCCCGTTGTCGGATGCCAGGGAGGACAATTTTGTTGCCGGACTGTCCATGGGAGGATATGGGGCTTTGAAGTTGGGGCTCCGGTGCCCTGAAAAGTTTGCCGCAGCAGCGAGCCTCTCCGGTGTAACAAATATTGCAGCGACGGTTGTATCCGACCTCATGATGAAGAGGGAATTTGAGAATATCTTTGGCGATTTGAAAAAAGTAAAGGGAAGTGAGAACGATCTCTTTCATCTGGTAGAAAAGGTTGCAGGTTCAGAGGACGCGAAGCCTTTGTTATATCAATGCTGCGGTACGGAGGATTTCCTGTATCAGGATAATGCCGCTTTTAGGGATGTGGCGAAAAAGCTGCCGATTTCCCTGACTTATGAGGAAGAGCCTGGAACACATGACTGGGGCTATTGGGATAAAAAAATACAGCGGGTTCTGGAATGGCTTCCGCTGCAAGGAAAATAGCAGTTAAAGCCTGCAAATGAAAGCAGCTTGTTCGGATTGAAGGAAAGCTGCTTTCATTCACAGGAAAATGTAAAAGATTTATTAATGAATTCTTAACAATTTATGAATTGTATTGACCTGGAAATCTATCGAGAGTATAATTTTCTAAGTGCTTACAGAGGAGCGGAATAATAGTTTTCACCGGCATTTTGCTATGTCATATATTAAATTGCAGAAATGGTTTTTTAATAATGAGGGTAATTCCTGCGATCGAATAGTGAGAAAGTATAGGCACAAAAAGAGGATGTAAAAGTTTTTGGGCATTATATAGAGAAAGGGAGTTGTTGTTGTGCAGGAAGCTGTTATAGGTAGAAATTACCGGAATATAAATGTAAACCTGGAGAAAAATGCAGAATGGCTTTATTGGGGTTGGTTTTTAGTTTCCATCCTCGCAAAGTGTTTTTATTTTCAGTTTACGACACAGGCCAACATGCGTCCTTTTATAACGTCAGACAACCTGCGAATGCTTCTGTCGTCCTTTTCGATTGTACTTATGGTGACTGCTCTTGTTTTTATATTTTCCAACAGAAAGAGAAATATTGTACTTTTCATCGTTAATTTCCTGCTCATTACCATACTGGTTGCCGATACGAATTTTTACCGCTACTATTATAATGCCATCAGCATACCGGTTTTTTACCAATTTGATGTCACTATGGTGAGTTCGGTAGATTCAAGTATCATGAGCCTTTTTAAAGTGAAGGACATATTATACCTGGCTGACTTGCCGGTGATGATTGCTTTGCTGGTCTATATCAGTAAAAAATCCATTGCAGTTCCTATAGCCTTTAAAAAGCGGTGTGCGGCAGGACTTCTGGTTTTAGCCGTTGCTTTGACCGGATTTCTGGGAGCTTATTTGAAGGCGGACCGAAAAAGCTTTTCCCATGATAATAATTATGTTGTCAAAAGTATGGGAGTTTTCTACTTCCATTTGTATGATGCTCAAAGCTTTATAAAGGAAAAAATGGATGAAAAGATTGGAATATCTGCTGAGGACAAGCGGTCCATTAAAACCTTTTATGAGGAAAAGGAAAAAGCACTTGATACGGGAACTGACGACAAATACCAGGATGCGGCTGCGGGTAAAAACCTCATGATCGTTCAAATTGAGGCGATGCAGGGATTTGTAATTAACAGGGAAATTAATGGGAAAGAAATAACTCCGAATTTAAATAAATTATTAAGGGACAGTTTATATTTCAATAATATTTATTACCAGGTAGCCGGTGGAAATACATCCGATGCGGAGTTTCTGACAAATACATCCTTATACCCGTTAAAAGAAGGGGCTGTTTACCACCGCTTTCCTGAAAATACGTACCAATCCACAGCGAATATTTTGAAGGAAAAGGGATACAATACTTACTCCGCCCATGCCTTTTATCCTACTTTTTGGAACCGCAACGAGATGCACAAGACGTTGGGATTTGATAGATTCCTGAATCAGGATGATTTTGTCATGGATGATTTTGCGGGCTGGGATGGGGCTTCTGCCCTGAGTGACATGTCCTTTTTCCGGCAAACACTGGACAAAATTGATACAAACAGTCCTTTTTACAGTTTTCTCATTACTTTATCCAGCCATCATCCTTTTGAATACTTCAAGGACTACGACTTCGACGTGGGAGAGTTACAGGACACCTATCTGGGGAATTATTTGAAGGCGGCAAATTATGCAGATAAGAGCATCGGCTTTTTGCTGGAGGAGCTAAAAAAGAGAGGACTGTATGAGAATACATTGCTTGTATTCTACGGTGACCACTCTGCTGTACCCAAACACCAGTCCCAGGAACTGTTTAACTTTTTAGGTTCGGAATTTAGTGAACTTTCCTGGACGCAGCTGCAGAAGGTTCCGCTGATCATCCATGGTCCCGGACTGGAAGGGGGACAGGTTATTAATAAAATCGGAGGGCAAATCGATGTGCTGCCTACCGTTGCCAACCTCATGGGGATTGAAGCTCCCTATGCCCTGGGTAAAGATATGCTGAATTCTTCCAAAGGATATGCAGTGCTCCGTAATGGGACGGTTATTACCGATGACTTTATTTATCTTAATAATCTGCGGGAAGCCTATCGTCCGGATAATGGTGAATTACTGCCGGAGGATTCTTATAAGGAAGAATTATACGAACTGCAAAAACAACTGGATATATCGGACGAAATTATCTTTAAAAATGCTTTGAAGGAAGATGAAAAAGCCGGAGAGCCTTAGGCCTTCCGGCTTTTTAAAATTAATGAAGACATAGGTTCCCACGCCAACCCCTCCTGGGAGGGGTTGCACAGTTTCGAGGCTGTAGCCGCGCCAAGGGGCATGCTTACCTGGTCCGGATTCGAATTCTATTCACCCCGGTCGTAGGGGCCGACGCTGTAATCGTCCAGGACTGCTTCGGCAATGTTATTACAGTGGTCGGCGATCCTTTCCAGGTTGTGAATCAATTCGATGAAGGTGATGGTTGCCTGAGGATTGCATTGTCCCTGGTTCAGGCGGTCGATATGGCGGGCACGGAGGTAATGTTCCAACTGGTCCACTTCATTTTCTTCCGAAAGCACTTTCTTCGCCAGCTCCGTATTGCCATCATGAAGAGCCCGGATGGTGTCATGCACCATTTTATTCAGATGGTCAAAGGCATCTTTGATTTCTGCTAGGGCATCCTCCGAAAAGGGAACAAATTCAGTTTCCTTCTGTTGGGCAAATTCAGCGATGTTTTTACAGTGATCTCCGATTCTTTCAATGTCACTGGCCGTATGCATAAGCCCTACAAGCCGGATGGACTGGCGTTCCGTCAATTCACACTGGGAAAGCATGGTAGAGAGATAGCGAATGATTTCCCTTTGCAGCATATCCACCATATCCTCCGTTTCCACCACTTGCTGTGCTTCTTCCATATTGGAATTTGCAAAGGCGTTTCTTGCACTTTTCATCATCTGGTGAGCAAAAGTTGCCATTCTCGCTAATTCCTTGGTTGCCAGGTCCATTGCAATCGAAGGTTTGTCTAACATCCGGTCGTCAAGGTATAAAACTCTCGGATCAATAACTTCTTCTTCCCCCTGTACCAAAAAGGTAACGATTTTCTCCAGCAGCCATATAAAAGGAAACCATATCAGCGTGTTCAACACATTAAATGCTGTATGGGCATTTGCAATCTGCCGTGCTACCACCTGATATTCCGGTCCTTTCGGTGATATGAACCGGATAAATTCTGCAAAAACAGGTATAAGCCAGATAAAGACCAGCACACCGAGAATATTGAACACAGCGTGGGCGAAGGCTGCACGTTTTGCATTGATTCTGGCTCCAATGGATGCAAGGATTGCCGCAATGGTAATTCCAATATTATCGCCGAAAAGAATCGGTAGTGCCGATTGTATGCTAATTAGAGCCTGCCCGCTTTCGTTTATGGGTTGTGAGGCCAGTTTTTGCAGCATGGCGATGGTGGCATTACTGCTTTGAACTACCACTGTCGTTAAAATTCCGATTAAAAGGCCCAGTACAGGCATATGATTTAGTTCGGAAATCATATTTTGAAAATCGATATGATTCGCTAAGGACTTCATAGCATCCGACATTGTATTAAGCCCTATAAATAGGAGACCAAATCCGAATACCGTCTGGCCGATATATTTAATGGTTTTCTTCCTGCTAAAAAAGAAAAATATAAACCCCAGAGCGGCAATGGGATAAGCGTACCGTCCGATGTCAAAGGCGATTAACTGTGCTGTGACGGTAGTACCGATGTTGGCGCCCATGATGACACTGATAGCCTGTGTTAAGGTCATTAATCGGGCGCTGACGAATCCGACAACCATAACGGTGGTAGCGCTGCTGCTTTGAAGAATGCATGCAATCAAAGCACCGATCAACACTGCAACAACGGGGTTGGAGGTAAGGGTTTCCAATATTCGCCGCGTACGCTCTCCCGCAGATTTTTGAAGCCCCTCTCCCATTAGATTCATTCCATATATAAAAACGGCTAAACCTCCGCATAAAACAAAGAATATGTTTAACATGGATAGCGACATAAAATTCCTCCAGTGAGAATGTAAATTCAATATATATAAACTGAATACTATTTTACCACAAACTTTAAAAATGCACAGTATAACTACTACAGAATTATAGTAAAATAACGCCGATGAAAAAACTATGTTCAAATCCTCACGAGAGTTTAAAAATGCCAACTGCACATACGTATGGAGGAATTGTTTTGTTGGTGGAAAAGGCTTTCTCCGTATGATAAAATAGTTATGTAAAGGATTAACAAGATTTTAGTAGGAGACCTATGAAGTTACAATATAAAATTACCTTGTACAATATAATAATTCTTCTCCTAGTTATAACAAGCATTGCTTTCTTATCTTTCAATCATATCTTCAATGCACTTAAAAACCAGCTGGCAGCAGGTGCTTTGGACATTGCCAGGTCTGTTTCTCAGGTCGAACTAATAAAGGAAAGCGTTGGAACTCCAAATGGAGAGGCGAAGGTGAATGAGCTGATTGAAAAAATCCGCCTGAAAGTCAGAGCTCAGTTTATTGTTGTAATGAATATGGACGGCATCCGCTACTCCCATCCTAAACCCGAGAGAATTGGAGAGAGATTTCAGGGAGGCGATGAAGAGCGGGTATTGACCAAGGGAGAAGAATATGTATCGGAAGCCACAGGCAGTCTCGGCCCCTCCTTAAGAGCCTTCGTACCGATATACAGGGGAGGCGTGCAGGTAGGAGCTGTTTGTGTAGGAGTCTTGACCAATTATGTATATCAGGAGATCTATTCCATCTCCTATACCTTTATTCCGATTCTGCTGGTAGGACTGTTGGTGGGACTGACCGGAGCCTATCTCTTGTCCGGCAGTATAAAGAAAACCATTTTTGGGCTAGAGCCCAGCGAGATTGCACAATTGCTGAGTGAGAGAGAGGTTGTGCTTCAGGGATTGAAGGAAGGAATCGTAGCAGCAGATATAAATGGTAAGATCATTTTTTATAATAAATGGGCTGAGCGCTTTCTGGGTTTAGGGGAAGACGCCAGGGGAAAACATATCAGAGAATTCGAATATATGGGAGACATGCAGGTGGTATTGGAATCGGGACAACCGTTGTTAAATAAGGAAATTCGGGTTCGACCGGGAATTATTGCTCTCATCGGCTGCCATCTGTTGAAAGATCACAAGGGGAATACAGTAGGGGTGGCTGCCAGTTTTCATGATTTGACGGATATAAAGAGAATGGCGGAGGAACTCACGGGAATCAAAAAGATGACAGGAGCCCTGCGGGCACAAAATCATGAATTCATGAACAAGCTCCATACCATTTCGGGGCTGATTCAACTCGGTGAGCATGACGAGGCAGTGCAATATATATGTAAAACGGTGGAAATCCGGCAGGGAATTATGGGGATTCTTACCCATCAAATTAAGGAACCTTCCATTGCCGGTTTGTTATTAGCCAAGTACAACAAAGCCTCTGAAGCAAAAATCCATATGGAGATTGATGGCAGTTCAAGACTGGAAAAGCTTCCGGAGGGCATCACGGAGAATCATTTGACTTCTATCCTGGGGAACTTGATTGAGAATGCCATTGACGCAGTCCTCGGAAAGGAAGACGCTGAAATAGGAATTAAAATCTACCAAGACAGCCATCAAATCCTTATAGTAGTCAGTGATAACGGGCCTGGTATTCCACCTGGGATTCGGGAACGAATCTTCGAACCGGGAGTTTCAACCAAATCCGGGCAAAGGGGATATGGCCTGACAATTCTAAAGAGCATTATTGATGAAACAGGAGGAACTATTTCCTTTGAAAGCGGAAATCGAACGATATGGAGAGTTGAACTGCCCATGAGAGAGGAGAAATATGGTAAAAGTAATGATTGTTGAAGATGACCCCATGGTAAAGGAGATCAATTCCCGTTTTCTTAGCAGAATCGAGGGATTTACCCTGAGCGGTACAGCCGGTTCCATAAAGGAAGCAAAGCAAATGATCATGGTTCAAAAACCTCAAGTAATCCTTCTGGACATCTACCTTCCAGGAGAGAACGGGTTGGATTTTCTGAAATGGATTCGAAAGGAAGGCCTTGAATGTGATGTGATTCTCATCACTGCGGACAGAAGCATCGATGCGATTCGACAGGCTTTGCGGTACGGATCTGTGGACTACCTGGTGAAGCCTTTCACTTTTGAAAGGTTCAGGGAGGCTTTGTGTCAATACCTGAAAAGAAAGGCGGATTTCGATGCCTGCCAGCTTCTGGACCAGAAGATGATTGATGAGGTGATCCGGGTTAAAAGTGAAAGCAAAAAAACCAAGAGTATTCAAACGGAAAAGCTGGAGAAGGGCCTCAATGAGCAAACGTATAAGCAAATCCTTCACGCAGTAAAACAGACCGATCAATGGTTTACAGCAGAGGAAATGGCAGAAAAGCTAGGTATGGCCAGAGTCACGGTAAGACGTTATCTGGAATTCCTTTACGGGGAGGAAAAGCTGGAGCGACTGCAGGAATACGGAAAGATCGGCCGCCCGCAGCATAAATATAGAGGAAGAATATAAGGCGCACAGAGGTGCGTCTTTTTTGCTGATTAAAGGTTTGGTAGTCAGGACCATAAAGACCAAAATGAACATTATGACCATATTATTGAATGTTATTTATTTAACAAATATACTATAGATGTTCATAAAATATTTACAAAATGTTCACAAAGGGCAAAGAGAGGTAAAGTTTTTTGTTGGACCAGGGAGATCACTTTAAAGGGGGAGTTATCATGAAAAAATTATCAGCACTTGTTTTGGTTCTCACCATGGGAATGTCCGGACTTATGGGATGCTCCGCAATAAAGGGAAGTAAAAACTCTGCGGATGTTGTCGTTATCGGAGCCGGTGGTGGTGGTCTTGCAGCTGCCGTAGAAGCACACGATCAAGGTGCCAAAGTGGTGGTTCTTGAAAAAATGCCTATGGTCGGTGGAAATACAACTCGGGCTACAGGCGGTTTGAATGCCGCCGGAACTAAATTCCAAAAGGAAAAAGGCATTCAGGACAGCGTAGAGCTCTTTTACAACGACGCCATGAAAGGCGGATACAACAAAAATAATCCTGAGTTGGTTCGAAATCTCGCAGAGAAATCAGCAGGAACTGTCGACTGGTTGACCGGATTGGGAGCCGACCTCAGCGATGTTGGAAGAATGGCTGGCGCCAGTGTAGATAGAACACATCGTCCAAAAGGCGGAGCGGCTGTTGGAGCTCATGTAGTAGATGTTTTGAAAAGGGCAGCGGAGAGCAGAAAGATTGATATCCGCCTCTGGAATAAGGCTGCGGAGATTCTGACCGATAAGGACGGAAAGGTCATTGGAGTTAAAGCACAGAACAAGGAAGGAAAAGAATACAAAATCAATGCAAAGAATGTAATCCTTGCTGCCGGTGGATTTAGCGCAAACCAGGAAATGGTTGTCAAATATGATCCGAAGCTTAAGGGCTTCGCCACCACTAACCATGCAGGAGCAACAGGGGATGGAATTATTATGGCGACAAAAGTTGGAGCAGCATTGGTGGATATGGATCAGATTCAGACACATCCAACAGTAGTTCCCGGAAAAGCTGTCATGGTAACGGAGGCTGTCCGCGGAAATGGCGCTATCCTGATAAACCGTGATGCAAAGCGCTTCATTAATGAGCTGCAAACCCGTGATGTAGTATCCGCAGCTATTCTGGAGCAGAAGGGGAAGACGGCCTACCTGGTATTCGATGAGGGAATTCGTAAGAGCCTTTCGGCAGTGGAAGAGTACTTCCAGATGAAGCTGGTAAGCGAGTTCAGCACGCTGGAAGAAATGGCGTCCAAGCTCGAGATGAATGCAGATACGCTAAAAGCAACCATTGAGAATTATAATAAAGCCGTGGAAAGCAAAAATGACGGAGAATTCAAACGTACGGACATGCCCCGCAGCATAAAGACAGCAAAATTCTACGCCATTGAAGTAGGGCCTGCGGTTCACCACACCATGGGGGGTGTAAAAATCAATACACAGGCAGAAGTTATTAATGAAGCAGGTAAAGTAATTCCAGGGCTTTTTGCATCCGGAGAAATTACCGGAGGAGTCCACGGTGGAAACAGGCTGGGAGGAAATGCCATGGCTGACATCGTAACCTATGGAAGAATCGCCGGTGAAAACGCAGCAAAAGCCTCAAAAGTTTCAAAATAAGAGGGGGTAATGGGAATGAATAAACGGATAAAAGCTATAGCCGCAGCATGCATAATTGCTTTCGGGGTCACAGCGTGCTCTGGCAGGGGAATCTATAAGGATGGAAATTATTCCGGAACCGGCAGGGGAGCTACCAGTGATATCAAGGTTTCTGTAGAAGTAAAAAAGGGGAAAATTGATTCTATAAAAATCGTTGAACAGAAGGAAACGAAAGAACTTATTAATGCAGTAGAATCGAATCTGATTCCCGAAATTATCAAGAAGCAGAAGACGGAAGGCGTTGATGTAATAACCAGTGCATCAAACTCCAGTAAGGGTGTTTTGGAAGCTGTAAATAATGCCTTAAAGGATGCAAAAAAATAAGAGTAAAAAACCGGTGTTAAAATTTAACACCGGTTTTTTTTATATATTTTTGGTTTTTGAAAATAATAACAATAAAGAAATTGGAGGTGGATGTGTGGATTTTAGGAATTCGGAAATGTTGGGTGAATGGAACAAATGGAAACATACGTTGGGAAAGGCAGTTACCATCGGACAGACCATGGGATTTTCAGAAAATACCATTGACCGGATCGGCTACAGGGTAGGAAATGTTCTTTCTGCGTCCGTTGATCCGGAAAACAGAGAGCAAAGAGTGCTGCAGGAACTGTGGCGGGTCGGTGATGACGAGGACAGAAGAGCTTTGGCGAAGATGATCGTAAAAATGGTGGAGACAGACGAAAAGTAATTGTAGCATGCAATATTCAATAAACATTGTTATTCAAAATATAAAGTGGTAGAATAGTACTATTCTACCATTTTATTTATGTATAGGGAATTATGCTTTTAACTTCCTGTACGTAAGGAGCGCAAAGGGGATCATAGGGTTCCCTGGCGAAGAACAAGGTGTGTTACGGTTTTGTTCCTGTGTGAGGTGTAGAGAATTGAGTACAGTTGGAATCGTCAAGTGTGACAGTTATGAGCGTAAGCAGGTCGAAGAAGCTGTTTTTAAGTGCCTGGAAAATATAAAAGCGTTAAATGAAAAAATAGTGCCGGGAGCCAGAGGCTTGATAAAAGTAAATATTTTGAAGAAAAACCGCCCGGAGGATGCTGTAACTACTCATCCGGCAGTAGTTGAAGCCATTGTCCGGTATCTGCAAAAAGCAGGATGCAACGTTGTATTGGGAGACAGTCCTGCGGGACCTTTTACCCGGAAATCCCTCGAGGGTATTTATAAGGCCTGCGGATTCACAGAGGTAGCGGAGAGGACAGGTTGTGAGCTGAACTATGATACCTCGGTGGTTGAGGTAACCAATGACAGGGCAAAAATGCTGAAAAGCATGCAAATCATCAAAGTGGTAGAGGATGTTGATTTTGTCATCTCTGCTGCAAAACTGAAAACTCATGGAATGATGACCTTCACAGGGGCTGTAAAAAACCTTTTTGGCGTTATCCCCGGCTTGATTAAGGCGGAATATCATCTAAAAATGAATGATGAAGCGAATTTTGCCCAGCATCTGGTTGATATTTGTGAGTATGTACGACCTGTTTTTTCCGTCATCGATGGTATTGAGGGAATGGAAGGCAATGGGCCCTCGGGGGGAGATAAGCGGCACGTAGGCCTTATAATGGCCTCTGCAGACCCCTATGCACTGGATACGGTTGCATCCTGGGTCATAGGTATTAAGCCGGAAAGGGTACCCACAGTAAAAGTGGCGGCGGAAAATGGTCTTGGAAGTACTATAGTGGAAAATTTTCAAATTAAAGGAGTGCAGCTTAGCGAAATCAATGTAGCACCGTTTAAATTGCCTGACTCTGTGAATGTTAATTTTGTAGGCGGTAGAATTCCCAAACCGGTAGAAAAGTTTCTTGTAAACACTTTGCGAGCGAAACCGCATTTTGATTATAATAGCTGTATTTCCTGCGGTCATTGTGAGAGAAGCTGCCCTCCGGGAATTATTGACATGAAGGGCGGGAAACCCGTACCGAATTTGAATAAATGCATAGCTTGCTTCTGTTGCCACGAGGTGTGTCCTAAAAAAGCCATTGAAATAAAAAGACACTGGCTGCATAAAGCATTATTCCGATAAAAAACAGTCGGGCCGCTGGCCCGACTGTTTTTTATCGTGGAACTTGTTGTAATATCAAATCACACACATTTTGTGATGCATGGGGTCTGGAAATTCGATGGACGGCTTCCAGCATCGCATAGCGTTTCCATGGATCGGATAAAAGAATATGTACTGCTCTGTCCGCTGTGAAATGGGCATCTACAGTGATGGATGCACCGGCATCCTTTAAAAAGTCCGCGTTTCGCTCTTCCTGGCCGGGTATAGGGTCTGTAAGTATTAAGGGAAGGCCCTTGGCGAGGCTTTCCGAGACAGTAAGACCTCCCGGTTTGGTGATGATGCAATCGGAAGCGTCCATAAGTGTATCGATGTTATTTACAAAACCGAAACTATAGAGCTTCTTTTTGATTTTCATCGTATCGATTTTCTGCTTCAGAGCAGCATTATTGCCGCAGACACAGAGAATCTGGAAATCGACGGTGCAGAAGTCCAGCTGCTGAATGATTTCCGTTATATTCCCATAGCCCATGCTGCCTCCGATAACAAGTACTGTGGGCCGGTCTTCGATTTCGGCCATTTTTCTTGCTTCGGTTTTCGAGGTTTTCTGACTGAACTTTTCAAAAATCGGAATCCCCAAAGGCCGGATCTTTTCGAGGGGGATGCCCTTATGGATTGCCTGGTCATTCAGCAACTCGCTGGGGGTTATGTAGTAATTCAAATCTGTTTCTTCCCAATAGGGATGAATAGTAAAGTCAGTAACAATTCCCATGGTTATGCCCGCCAGCTTTTTCTTTTTCAGCACCGTAACAATCTGAGCGGCAAAAACATGGGTACATACAGTTACGTCCGGCCTGTAGTCCTCCAGAATGTAGGTAAGCTTTCTGGACAAAAGCGTATTAAAAGCCCTGAAAACCGATAGATTCTCGCTGGGCTTTCTTTTTTCAGCCATTCTGTAAAACGTTCCGTAAAATTTGGGCGTATACTTGGTGGCCATTAGGTAGCCTTCCGAAAGAGAGCTGCCTAAAATACGGTTAATATATTTAAAAGTGTCAATCTTCGTACATTGAACATTATCATACTCTTCAAGGTTTTTCATGATGGCACTGCCAACCTGATGATGCCCATGGCCTGTGCCTACTGATAAAATAAGTACTCTCACCCTAATCATATCCCTTCAAAGTTTATAGTTGAAAGTGCATGGGTACCCGCGGGTGCTCGCATGATAAGCATCCTGGATACATTGTCGGCAAAGCCTATATTTTTGGTTTTTCCAAAATACACACAACCATTTTTACAAAGCATTCCCTCACAAAAGGAATTTTACACAAAGGAGATAAAAATCCTCTTAAAGGAACTTCCTTATAATAGCTGGCTGCAAATCCAGAGTTTTTTAGTAGCCGATTAAACCATTTGATGGTCATTCGATTGATATAGGAGAAGTACTCTTGCCCGTTTTTATCCTTTGAAATTCTGAAATTGATCCTGTTTGCTCCGTCGGGTGTATCTTTTAAAAGGTCCTTATAGACCTGAATCAGGGTCTTGTCTGAAAAAAACATATGTACCCAGGGAAAGCCCATAGCATCACTCAAATGCGCCCCATGCGGATGATAGTAGGGTGGAAAGTTAACATACAATCTTCCGCCGGGTTTCAGCACCCGATAGCATTCTGCAAGAACAGCCGCAGGATCGTCGACATGTTCCATGGCATCATTCATAATGATGGTATCAAAATAGCCTTCTTCAAAGTCAAGAGCAGCAGCGTCTCCCAAAACAAATTTGAAAAGGTGCGACAGCCCTTTCTCCCTTGCGAGGGAATTGGATTCTTCCCTATAATGCTCAACGACATCCAGTCCGTATACCTTCTTTACGCCTTGCGCAGCATAGTAGAGGGTTTTGCCTCCGGCGCCGCAGCCTACATCCAGAACGACCTTATCCTTAAACATGTCTTGGATGGATACCCTTTCCAGATAGAACTTAATGGTATTCTCAGCCTTTTCAAACTGCCACTGCGCGTACGTTTTGACACCATCGTTCTGCAGATTGAAAGGATGAACCGGTAAGGGAAACAATCTATTTAAACTTTTACATAATCCAGTGGAAAAACTCATTCTATCAAAGCCTCTTTCTTTAATGATAATCACGTTATACGTTTCTATTATACATTTTAAAACGAGTTTCCACAAGTGATTGAAATATTTCCGAGAATTATGTATGATATTGCTGGCAGGCGATTATACTAACTATTTACTCGAACATATGTTTGGTGTATAATAGAATAACGAACGAAGGATGAGTGGTGAATAGTAAAATCAAAAATTTGTTCATTACTAATTTAGATGGGAAGGTGCACAAATGACAAAACAGGTCAATGGTGGGGAATATGGGAACGAGAGCATATCTTCATTGAAGGGAGCTGACAGGGTCCGGCTGCGTCCGGGGGTTATCTTCGGATCGGATGGATTGGAAGGGTGCCAGCACTCAGTATTTGAAATTCTTTCAAACTCCATTGATGAAGCCCGGGAAGGCTACGGGACTGCTATCGAGGTTACAAGATTTGCCGACAAATCTGTGTTGATAAAGGATTACGGAAGGGGCATACCGCTGGATTTTAACCCCAAAGAGGAGCGATATAACTGGGAATTGGTTTTTTGTGAGCTTTATGCCGGAGGGAAATACAAAAACAATTCAGGAGAAAACTATGAATTCAGCCTTGGACTCAACGGTTTGGGCAGCTGTGCTACACAGTACAGCTCGGAATATATGGATGTAACCGTCTATCGGGATGGGTTCAAATATGATTTGCATTTTGAAAAAGGCGAAAATATCGGCGGTCTGACAAAGCAGAAGTGCAATTATCAGCATACGGGAACCAGCATCAGGTGGAGACCGGATTTGCAGGTGTTTACGGATATTGCCATTCCGCTGGAATACTACCAGAGTGTCTTGAAAAAGCAGGCAGTGGTTAACGCGGGTCTGAAATTTATTCTTTTTGATGAGGAATCCGGTGAAACCTGGGAATACATTTATGAAAACGGAATCACGGATTATGTAAAGGAAATCAGCCAGGAAAAAGGCTTTAGCGAGGTTCGGTTCTATGAAACCCAGACACAGGGACGGGACCGGGAAGACAAGCCGGAGTATAAAGTGAAGATGCAGATTGCCTTCTGCTTCAATAATGAAATAAATCTTTTGGAGTATTACCATAACTCCAGTTTCCTGGAGTACGGAGGTTCTCCGGATAAAGCTGTCAAAAACGCATTTATCGCTGAAATTGACAAGGTTTTGAAGTCCAGGGGAAAATATAACAAGGATGAAAGCAAAATCACATTTGCCGATATTCAGGATAGTCTGATTTTGGTTACAAACTCTTTTTCTACTGTAACCAGTTATGAAAATCAGACCAAAAAGGCCATTACCAACCGATTTATTCAGGAAGCCATGACGGATTTCCTGAAGCAGCAGCTGGAGATCTATTTTATAGAAAACATGCTGGAAAGTGAAAAAATATGCGAACAAATCCTGGTGAACAAGCGAAGCAGGGAACAAGCAGAGAAGGCCAGGGTTAACATAAAGAAAAAACTGGCAGGGAATATTGACATTACCAACAGGGTGAAAAAATTCGTGGATTGCCGTACCAAGGACTTAAACAAAAGGGAGATTTATATCGTGGAAGGTGATTCCGCGCTGGGAGCCTGTAAGCTGGCCAGAGACGCTGAATTCCAGGCGATTATGCCCGTTCGTGGTAAGATTCTCAACTGCCTGAAGGCAGACTTTGACAAGATCTTTAAAAATGAGATCATTGTAGACCTGCTAAAAGTCCTCGGCTGTGGAGTTGAGATCAAGTCCAAGCATAATAAGGAGCTGCATACCTTTGACTTGGAGAACCTGAAATGGAGCAAGGTCATCATATGTACCGATGCCGATGTGGACGGGTTTCAGATTCGAACTCTGATTCTTACCATGCTGTACAGCCTCGTACCCACTTTGATTGAAGTAGGAAAAGTATTTATCGCCGAATCTCCATTGTTTGAAATCAATGCCGGCAAAAATACTTATTTCGCTTACAGCGAAAAGGAAAAGGTTTCTATTCTATCCAAAATAAAAGGCAAATACTCTATTCAGCGTTCAAAAGGACTGGGTGAAAATGAGCCGGATATGATGTGGAAGACCACCATGAATCCGGAATCAAGAAGATTGATCCAGGTGCTTCCGGATGATGTGGAGAGAACCCAGCGGATGTTCGACCTGCTGTTAGGGGAGAACCTGCAGGGAAGAAAGGATTTCATTGAGGAAAACGGGCACCGGTATATGGATATGGTGGACGTAAGCTAAGGGAGAGTAGAAGTAATATTTTCACTGACTAACTCACCCCCGGCCCCTCTCTTTCAAAAAAGAGGGGAGACTTGGCACCCTGGGAGGTTGATATGAGTACACCTATAAAGCAAGCCGTGAGAGTGTTACGAAAAGAGCAGACTGCAAGTGAAAAAGTTTTTTGGAACTTAGTGCGTGATAGAAGGTTAGAGGGGAAAAAATTCTTGAGGCAGTATGCTATCAAGTATCCATATTTGGGGAAAAAGAGATTCTTTGTTGCTGACTTTTATTGTGCTGAGTTGAAGCTGGTAGTCGAGATTGATGAGAAAATACATGAGAGTCAAGAACTGTATGATTTGGAAAGAACATTTATCATTAATAAGCTAGGAATTCGAGTTGTTAGATTTAAAAATGAAGAATTAACAAATGCAAGTTCTGTGATTGAAAAGTTAAAACAATACCTCTAACTGGCCTCAATTATCCCCCTCTTTTTTGAAAGAGAGGGGTTAGGGGTGAGTTAGTAAACTGAGGTGGAAGAATGAAAAATATACAAGAACAAAAAATATGCGATACCCTGGAAAAAAACTACATGCCTTATGCCATGAGTGTGATTATTTCCAGGGCAATCCCGGAAATCGACGGATTTAAGCCCTCCCACAGGAAGCTTTTGTATACGATGTACAAGATGGGGCTGTTGACCGGAAACAAGACCAAATCGGCCAATGTGGTTGGGCAGACCATGAAGCTGAATCCTCACGGGGACATGGCGATTTATGAAACATTAGTACGTCTGACCCGTGGAAATGATGCATTGCTGCATCCTTTCATCGACTCCAAAGGAAACTTCGGAAAGCGCTATTCCCGGGATATGGCTTTTGCAGCACCCCGTTATACGGAGGTGAAGCTGGACGAGATTTGTGCCGAGATTTTCAGGGACATGGACAAAGACACTGTCGACTTTATCGATAACTATGATGGTACGATGAAGGAGCCGACTTTGCTGCCTACCACATTCCCCAGCATATTGGTCAATGCCAACCAGGGGATTGCAGTGGGTATGGCAAACAGCATGTGCAGCTTTAATCTGGCAGAGGTCTGCGAGGCTACAGTGGAATTTATTAAAAATGAGAACGTAGATATCAAACAGTACCTGAAAGCGCCTGATTTATCCTCCGGTGGGCAGCTGATCTACAAGGAAAAGGAAATTAATGATATCTATAACTCCGGAAGAGGAAGCTTCAAGCTGCGGGCAAAATACCGTTATGATAAAAAGAATAATTGCATTGAGATCTATGAAATCCCTTATACCACCACTTCAGAGGCTATTATGGATGCCATCATTGATCTGGTGAAGGATGGGAAAATAAAGGACATTGTAGATGTTCGTGACGAAACGGATCTGAGTGGGTTGAAGATCACCATTGATCTGAAAAGAGGGTCGAACAACCAGGAGGATGCAGAAAGCCTGATGAACAAGCTGTTCAAGCTGACTCCGCTGCAGGACAGTTTCAGTTGCAACTTCAATGTTCTGGTAAATGGAAGTCCAAAAGTCATGGGGATTAAGGCTTTACTGACTGAATGGCTCACATTTCGGATCGGATGTATAAAAAGGCAGACAGCCTTCGATATTGCCCGTAAGGAGGAGAAACTTCATCTTCTGCTGGGTCTTAAAGAGATTCTGCTGGACATCGACAAAGCGATTAAGATTGTTAGGGATACGGAAAAGGATGCGGATGTTGTGCCAAACCTGATGAAAGGCTTCGGCATTGATCAGATTCAGGCGGAATTTATTGCGGAAATCCGGCTGCGCAGCCTGAACAAGGAGTACATCCTAAAGCGAATCAGCGAGTTGGAAAACCTTCAGAAGGAGATCGAGGACCTGAAGGGAATATTGGCAGATGAGAAGAAGGTAAAGAGAATCATTATCAAGCAGCTGAATGATGTCTCCAAAAAGTACGGAAAGCCCAGGCGGACGGAGATTATTCACGAAGAAGTCATTGAAGTGATTACGGAGGAACACCTGATTGAAGACTATAATCTGAAGATTTTCCTTACACAGCACAACTACCTGAAGAAAATTCCGCTGGTTTCCTTACGTTCAAATCCCGAACATAAGCTGAAGGACGACGACGAGATTGTGCAGGAGATTGAAACGCATAATAAGGCGGACTTACTTCTGTTCTCCAACAAGCATACGGTATACAAATTGAAGATATACGAAATCGAAGACTGCAAAGCCAGCAGTCTGGGGGACTACCTTGCAAACCTGCTGCAGCTGGAGCCGGATGAGAAGATCCTGTATATTGTGGCTACCGACAATTACAGCGGCTACATGCTCTTTGCCTTTGATAACGGGAAAATGGCGAAGATCGACCTGAGCAGCTATGCAACGAAGACCAACCGTAAAAAGCTGGCTAATGCATACTCGGATACGGCTCCGTTGGTTTATATCCTGTTTACCACGGAAGATATGGAGTTGGTTGCCTACAGCAGCATTAACAAGGTACTGATCTTCAATACTTCTAATATTAGCCCCAAAACCACAAGGGACTCCCAGGGGGTTCAGGTATTGAATTCCAAAAAAGGGAGTACCATGACCCAGGTGAAACGGATTGAAGAAGTAGAATTTAAAAATTTGGATTATTATAGGACGAAGAATATTCCGGCTACAGGCTATTATCTAAAGGAAGAGGGCCGGCTGGATCAAATGACGCTGATCTAATAGAAAGCCTCGTACAGTTCATTGTACGAGGCTTTTTTAATTGCTATTTAAAAATCTTTACACGGTCTTCCACGGGAATAAAGCCTTTTTCGGACGCCGGAGCGATAGGTTTTCCAAAAGGAAGTTGCGCGATGAGCTTCCAGCTTTCCGGTATGTTCCATTCCTTCCTCACTTCATCGTCAATGAGTGGATTATAATGTTGCAGCGAAGCTCCGAATCCCTCGATTTCCAATGACGTCCAAACAATGTACTGGAGCATGCCGGAGGAATGCTGCGACCATACGGGGAAGTTATCCTTATAAAGGAAGAACTGTTCCTGCAGGCTCTTGATAATACTTTGGTCCTCGAAAAATAAAACTGTACCGTATCCATTACGGAATGCATTTATTTTTTCTTCCGTCTGAGAAAAGCTCTCCGAGGGAACTATTTTTCTCAGGGTTTCCTTTGTAATATCCCATAACTTATTGTGCTGTTCTCCCAGTAAGAGGACTGTTCTTCCACTTTGGGAATTAAAAGAGGTAGGAGCATGTTTTACGGCTTCATAAAGAACCTCTTTGATTCTATCATCCGAGATTACGGATTCCTTGCTGATTCCATAGATAGAACGTCTATTTTTTATTGCAGTATAAAATTCAGTACTCATATATTATTTCCCTCCAAAACATAATTGCATATTGCCTTTAACTATTTTTACCTCATAATCCAGGAATTAAACAGAAAAATTTTACAGGGAATAATTATGATTATTTGGGTAACGGGTTTCTCCATGGGCACAAAACAGCTTCCAGTACATCGATCACCATAAAAAGCAGCAATCCTGTAACGCTTAAAACCAAAATGCCGGAATACATTTCTATATAATTCACCCGCATCCAGGCATCCATGATGAAGTATCCCATTCCAAAATTCGTTCCAAAGGTTTCTGTGAAAAACAGCACGGAAAGTGCCGTGCCCAAACTGACCCGGACAGAGGAAAATAGAGCCGGTAGGACTGCGGGAATTATGATTCTTCGAAAGATGCTCAGAGATCCTGCTCCCAGGGAATCGAAGGCATGGTAGGTTTCCTTCGGAATACCGTGAACTGCGTCCCGGGAAGCGATCAACACCTGAAATACTACGATCAGCATGATCATAACGATCTTGGAGGTGTCTCCCAGGCCTAAAACCAGCATGGCAATGGGGAGAAGCGCGATCTTGGGAATGGGGTAGAGAAAATATGTCGCGGGAGATAGAAGGCTGTCCAGGCGCTTCCAGTACCCCATGCTCAAACCAAGGGGAATACCCACCACAGCAGATAGCAGGATGCCTGCCATAATTCTCCATAAGCTATAAAGCAGATGTTTATATATGTTGGGCAGAAAGATATCATAAAGATTGTTGAAGACCTTCAGCGGAGAAGGAATAAAAGGAATGCGTGCAATGGATGACAGCAGCTGCCATAGCAGAAGAAGAACAAAAAAGGTAGCGCCGTATGTAAAACTGTTTTTTCCAGTACTTGTTTCTCGGTTCATTTCGACCATTCCTCTTTCGCTATTTTTCTAAGTTCTACCGATAGATGATAGAATTCCTGTTTAAACCGCAGTTCTTCAGCGCCAAACAGAGGATTATCCATAAATCGGAGAATCCGGCCGGGAGCAGATGAAAAAATCGCGATTCTTTGCCCAATGTACAGGGCTTCTTCAATGCTGTGGGTTACAAAGAAGGTAGTAACCCTGCTGGATTTCCATAATTCCATGAACAAATCCTGCGTTTCCTCTCGCGTTATGGCATCCAGTGCGGAGAAGGGCTCATCCATTAGTAAAATGTCCGGCTGGAGAATAAAGGAGCGGGCGATGGAAACCCGCTGACGCTGGCCCCCGCTTAACTGGGAGGGGTAACGTTTATATAGCTCTGCAATCTTCAGCTTTTCAAGGATCTTTTCAATGGAGGCTTTGTGCTGCTTTATGGAATCTCCCTTCAGCTTTAGGCCCATGACTGCGTTTTCATATACAGTTTCCCATTCCAGGAGTCCGAAATTTTGAGGCACGAGGCCAATCCGCTGCTTTTTCGGATTTACCGGATCACCGTTAATAAGCACTTCTCCGGAATAATCCTTTACGATGCCGGAGAGTACGTGGAGCAGTGTTGATTTGCCACAACCGGACGGACCGATAAGAGCACAGATTTCACCTTGTTTTTGGGAGAGAGTTATATGATCCAGTGCTGGAACCTGCGATTTTGAATTGTAGTATTTTACCGAGAGATTTTTTATCTCAATCATTGATTTCCTCATCCTTGTACAAGTGTACAGGCACCGGCCCAGCAGCGAAGAAGCTTTTGGATCAGTGCCTTGCCTGCTATTTTATAAATTGTTCATCTGCCAGGTCTTTGAACTTATAATCGTTTTTGATAAGCTGTTTTTCCTTTAACCATTTTATAACATTATCAAAGTCCTTTTCCTGTATCATGGCTGCTTTCGTATAGGAAGGCACTGTAATAGTACCCTTTACAGCCTCCGGGAAACCGTTGTCTTTTATGAGCATGTCAATGTACTTGTCTACCGGTTCCTTTTGCAAGTATTCTACAGCCTGGTTATAGGCTTTGTAGAAAGCCTTTACTTCAGTGGGCTTACCCTGGAGGGCTTTTGCCGTAAACAGCAGAATGCCTGGTCTAATACCCAGTTTATCAGAGCTGTTCAGCAGTTTGGCACCGTTTTTGATAGCGACGGAAGCCATGGGTTCCGGCAGGGTTGCAGCGTCTACCTTACCCTGCTGCAGCATTTCAAGCCTTGCCGGAATGTCTTTAATGATTTGTTTATTTAAATCTTCCGGTTTTAACTTCCCTTCCTGCACCATGAGGTCCGTTGTGTATTCAATAAGAGTATTCTTGGAAATCGCAATGCTTTTGCCTTTGAGGTCTGACAAATTGCTGATTTTAGCATCCTTGCTCACCAGCAATTTATAGCTGCCGTCGGTCTTTGAAGTGATTTTTACATCGAAGCCGCCTTCTTTTGCAAAAGCTGCAGCCAACACATCGGAAATCGCACCGTCAATCTTACCGGCTTGAAGAGCGCTGTCCCTATCCATGGCGCTTTTAAAGCTTTCCAGATTGACAGTTACACCCTCCTTCTCGAAATACCCCTGCTGCTTTGCAATGACCAGAGGAATGGAGTCCACATCCGGCATAATACCGATGGATAAAGTTTGCGCCGGTTTACTTTCCGGTGCAACCGTAGGCTGAGGAGCCTGCTTATCGGAAGTCCCGCATCCCGAAGCTGCTACCATAGTAAAAGCTACAACCATAGCTGTTAAAACTCTTTTCATTTCATACCTCCAAATAAACTTTTAATATAACGTATCAACATTTTCAATTTTCCATTCTCAATTTTCAATTCCTATCACTGCCAACTGTCCTCTGTCAACCGTCAACTATTTCCTCTCCCCACTCCCGATATAGCGTATTCCCAACGCCCAATGCATCCAAAGTTCTCCCCACAACGAAACTTACCACATCATCCAGCGTTTTCGGCTTATTGTAAAAAGCAGGCATGGCCGGGAGAATGGTAACTCCGATTTCACTCAGGTACAGCATGTTTTTCAAATGTATGGGACTGAAAGGCGTTTCCCGGGGGACCAGTACCAATTTTCTCTTTTCCTTCAAGCATACATCGGCAGCCCGGCCCATAAGGCTCTTTGAAGTTCCTGCAGCAATCTCTCCCAGGGTCGACATGGAGCAGGGGATAACGGCCATGCCGGAGGTTTTAAAGGAACCGCTGGCGACAGAGGCAAAGAGATTGTCATTTTCATGCAGTTTCAGTACTCCACCAAGCCTATATAGAGGCTCCAACACGGAATCAAAGGCAGTTTCCAGTTCGTATTCCAAGACCCTTTTTCCATTATCGCTGGCAATAAAGTGGACTTCCTGTTCTGTTTTCAGTAGTTCCTCCAGCAGCCTGACGGCGTAGATACTTCCGCTGGCGCCCGTGAGGGCAACTATATATCGTTTCAATACCTTTTCCTCCGTTTACCTGGGATTGGCGAAAATATAGCTTTCACTATCGTTTTGCTACACCCTTCATGGGTCTCGTGCAGGGCCCGCAAAAAAGTGAAAGTAATATTTTCCCTGCACCTTATTTTACAAACAAATCCAGCGCTGTAAAGACAAAAAACACTACACTGACGATTTGATTGATGCTGTAGGATGCGATCTTGACATTCCGCATGTTATGGGGTGAAACCATGATATGCTCAATCGCCAGCAGAATCCCTACGATACCGAGCCCTGCGAGATACAGCCACCCCAGGTCCCTGTAGAAGTAGAGATATAGCAGCATTCCGACAGCAACAATATGAAACAGGGTCGAGATCATCAATGCATTTTTTACTCCGAAAATGGAGGGGATGGAGAATAAATCCTCTTCCCTGTCAAATTTTACATCCTGTACAGCATAAATAATATCAAAACCGGCAATCCATAACGTAACTACAGCGCCCAATACCAGAGATGCCCAGCCGATATTGCCTTTGACGGCAATCCAGGCGCCTACGGGAGCTCCCCCGCAGGCAATGCCCAGCACCAGGTGGCAGGCCCAGGTGAAGCGCTTGGTATAGGAATAAAGCAGGAAAATGATCACAGGCAGTGGTGACAATACCACACAAAGGGGATTCAGCATAAAAGCTGCCAGGAGGTAGAGGGCAAAACAAGCGATGATCAGCCCTATAACCTCCCGAACATTTACCTGGCCACTGGGGAGGTGCCTCCCGGCAGTCCGCGGATTTTTGGCATCAATATTCCGGTCTACCAGCCGGTTGATGGCATTGGCTCCGTTTCGAGCACCTACCAGTGCCAGGAGAATCCAGATAAAGGTCCATAGGGAAGGAATTCCCTGGGCAGCCCATAACATTGCTACCATAGCAAAGGGGAGGGAGAAGAGGGTATGAGAGAACATAACCAAATTCCCATAAGTTTTTAATTTTCCAATCATTTCAGATACCATACTCATTCCATCTCCTGTTAACCTGTTCCTTTATTTCTTCTGACATTTCAATGTCAGAGGGCCACTCACGGGTATGTCCTTCGCTGGGCCATTTCTTGGTAGCATCAATTCCCATCTTATGCCCAAAATGCGGCAGTGGAGAAGCATGATCCAGGGCATCCAGCGGACCATCCACAATAACTACGTCTCTGGCAGCATCGATGTTGTTAAACACCTTCCAGGCAACGGTGGACAGGTCATGCGGACTTACATGCTCGTCCACTACAACAATCATTTTCGTATACATCATCCGTCCGATACCCCACATGGCGTGCATTACCTTCCGGGCTTGTCCCGGATACCGCTTTTTAATGGATACGATAACGCAGTTATTGAAGACTCCTTCCAGTGGAGAATTCATATCAATGATATCCGGAAGCTGTATTTTTAAAAGAGGAAGAAAGATTCTTTCGGTTGCCTTGCCCAGGTAACAATCTTCCATTGGAGGCTTTCCAACGACGGTAGCGGGATAAACCGGATTTTTCTTCCGGGTAACGCAAGTTACATGAAAAACAGGATACAAATCCTTCGGGGAATAGTAGCCTGTGTGATTGCCAAAAGGTCCCTCTTCCCGCAGTTCGCCGATATCTACATAGCCTTCCAGAATGAATTCTGCGTTGGCAGGCACATAAATGTCGTTGGTTTTGCATTTTACGATCTCCAAGGGCTTATTCCGCAAATAACCGGCAAATACCATTTCGTCAATTTCCTTCGGAAGAGGAGCCGTTGCAGCGTAAACGGTGGCTGGATCGGCACCCAGGGCCACAGAGACAGGCATTCTCCCGCCCTGCTTTTTATATTTTTCATAGATTTCCCTGCCGTCTTTATGTAAATGCCAATGCATCCCTGTTGTTTTCCCATCATAGACTTGAAGCCGATACATTCCCATGTTCTGCATACCGGTTTCAGGGTCTTTGGTTATAACCAGCGGAAGGGTCATAAAGGGGCCACCGTCTTCCGGCCAGCACTTCAGCACCGGCAGCTTTGTGAGATCCGGCTCTTCCACTACTTCCTGGCAGGGAGCGTTCATTACCTTTTGGGGAAGGATCTTTGCCAGCCGGGCCAGTTTAGGAACGGATTTGATTTTATCCATAATTCCGAAATAACTGGACATGTCTATAAAACTGCCGATTTGCTTGGCGATGTTATCCAAATGGTTTACTTCCAGCGCTAGATTCATTCTTTCGTAGGTACCGAAGGTGTTGATTAAAACCGGATAGGGAGAACCCTTCACCTTCTCAAAAAGCAGAGCCGGGCCATAGGATTTGGACACCCTGTCCACAACTTCGGTAATCTCAAGGTTACTGTCAACTTCCGTACGGATTCGTTTGAGCAGTTTTTTTTCCTCAAGAAGCTGCATAAATTCCTGTAAATCCTTGTAAGCCATAAAGCACCGTCCTCGATAAAATATAACATGCTAATTATATGCTGAATTAAGGCAGGAATCAAGGGATAGTATTGGAGAGGCTTTGATCGGGAGTAAAAAAAGCAGCATAAAAACTTCTGAGTGTTGCGTATAGATGGGTGAATCGGCATATACGTATGACAAATGTCATGTGAAATCATTCCTCCACTCACTGTTTTTAAGGCTTGATCGGTAGTATCATGATACCATCAAGAGAAACTGAAACAGGGATTGGAGGTCTTTTTATGATACTGGAAATACGGAATCTGATAAAGCGCTACGGGGATACGCTGGCGGTAGACAATGTAAGCCTTCAGATCAAGGAAGGTGAAATATATGGATTGTTAGGGCCCAACGGTGCAGGCAAAACAACAACAATCAATGCCATCACCGGGATCACAAAAATTGATGGAGGGGAGATTTTTGTATTCGGTAAAAACTTCTCTACCCATGAATATGAAGTGAAAAAGGAAATCGGTATTGTTCCACAGGACATTGCCGTATTTGAAGATCTTACGGCGTGGGAAAACGTTACTTTCTTCGGAAAGCTTTATGGATTACGGGATGGTCTTTTGAAGGAACGGGTAGAAGAGGCGCTGAACTTCACGGGACTCTGGGACCGAAGGAAGGATTTTCCAAAAAAGTATTCAGGAGGCATGAAAAGACGGTTAAATATTGCGTGTGCCATTGTTCATCATCCCAAACTGATCATCATGGATGAGCCCACCGTGGGGATTGACCCTCAATCCAGAAAGCATATTCTTCAATCCGTAAGGGAGTTGAACCGGATGGGTTCCACTGTAATATATACTTCACATTACATGGAGGAGATTGAGGAGATATGTACGCAAATTACCATTATGGACCACGGAAGAATTATTGCCGGTGGAACCGGCGATGATTTAAAGTCGCTGATATCCTTTGAGGAGAAAGTAGATATTGACCTTGCAACCGTAAATTTTACCGTCCTCGATAATATAAAAAAGCTAGGTGGTGTGAAGAATGCGGTCGTTGACGGCAACAAGCTAACCGTCCTGTCCCATAAGAACAGCAAAAACCTGAGTAGTATTATCGACACCGTGTCTGCCGCAGAATGTGAAATCATATCGTTGAATATTGATAAACCGACTCTGGAGAGTGTTTTCCTTATACTCACGGGCAGGAAGCTGCGGGATTGATCACAGGAAGGGGATGACGAAGTTGAAGGTTTTTACAATCACATACTATACAATTCTGAGAAGCCTCCGGGATACAAAATCATTAATAAACACGCTGCTGCTGCCTATTGTATTGATTCTGATATTGGGGAATGCCTTAGGGAATGCGTTCAAGATACAGGATATAGATAAAACCATGATAGGGTATTTAAACCAGGATAAAGGTCAGTATTCCAAGCAGTTTGAGGGTTTTCTCAGTATGGATGGGGTAAAGGATTATTTGGAAGTAATAAATGTCTCTTCCTATGAAGAAGGAGTAGAGAAGGTAAAAAAAGGTGAACTTTCCGGCTTTATTCTGGTGGAAAGCGGGTATTCGGCAGAAATACAAAAGGGTACAAAGGGAACCATAAAGGTTTTTTCCGATAATGAGAGCAGTTTCAGAGCATCCATCCTAAAGAACCTGGTAGACAGCTATGTATCGGGAGCGAATGCGACCTATGCGGCTTATAAACTGGGAAACAGCAATCCTGCATATAATACCGGGGATATGCTGGAGAGAGTTCCGATTTCAGCGAAAGGGAAAATTCCAAGAGCGATCGACTATTATGCGGTAACCATGCTGGTTATGATTATCATGTATGGAGCGCAAGACGGGCTTCATGGAATAGCCAGGGACTATATCGACACCATGCGAATCCGCCTTGGAAGCACGCCTGTCAGTATGACCAGTCATTTTACGGGAAAGATACTAGGCTTAATGGTGATGGTGTTCTTACAATCTCTTGTACTGATCGCCTTTGCAAAGTACGCATTTGGCGCTTATTGGGGTAACAATCTGCCGGCAATTCTATTTGTTTCCGCAACTCTCAGCGTGTTTGCCGTTGCATTAGGGGTGATGATCGCTATGGTGGCAAAAGACCGAAATGCAGGTGCTGCTGCTTTATCAACGGTAATCCCCATCATGACCTTTGTTTCCGGAGGCTATGTAAAAATCGCATCTGATGATAAGGTCTATAATGCAGTGAAGCTGCTTCTCCCCAGCAATCTCGGGCAGACGGCATTCTTCAGCACCATCTATGGAGAGAATGCAGCACAGGCCTATTTCAGTCTGGCAGTACTATGGGGTTTGATAGTGGTGATTGGAATGATTACTGTACTGGCAGGAAGGAGAAAATTTGTATGAGCAGTCTGTTTTGGAACAACCTGAGGAGAATATTGAGAAGCAAGGTAAATATTATTTTTATGATCATCCTTCCTGTGGTTCTTATACTTTTTATCATGTCAACAGGAGTCGGCAAAGGCAGCCTGGTTTGTGGAGTGGTTGACCTGGATGATACGGAATTCACACGGGATTTCATCCGGTCTGTTCAATCCCAAAGCGTTGTAAAAAAAATATCAGAAGGGGAAATCAACGCGAAGCTTGTGAACCAAACCATAGATTGTGCCGTTGTGATTCAAAAGGGCTTCACGGAAAAGCTGATCCGGGGTGAAGAGACAAGGATCAAAAGCTATAGTTTGCAGGAAACAAATCAAACAGCTCCGTTGATGACCAATATCAACAGTTACCTGAATTCTGCCAGGAATATAGCAGTAAGTTCAGGGGGCAGCAGTGAAAAGTTTTATCAGGGGATGGAGGTGTATAATAATGGGAGTTTTGCTGCGGACTACGAAACAGTGAAGAATAAGGAGATTTTGTTTGAAAAAACATCCATTGCCTTAGGATTTCTCGTTATGAGCATGCTTTTCCTTTCTTCCTTTGCTCCTATGATTATGATCAGAGATAAGGAAAATAGAACCTTTTTCAGGGTTATTTCCGCTCCCGTTACCATGCGGAAATACATGCTGACGAACATTGCCAGTTTCTTTACCGTTTCGATTATTCAAATACTGCTTATATTTTTCTTCCTTACCCAAGTGGTAAGAGCGGAGCTCGGCTCCACCGTATTTGAAATGATCGTGCTTTCCCTGATATTCTCGCTGGTATGCGTATCCATGGGAGTTGCCATTAATACCATCAGCAGGGATGCGCGTCAATCCGGGCTGATATCCTCGCTGGTTCTGTCACCTCTTTGCATGCTGGGTGGCTGCTGGTGGCCCTTGGATTTTATGCCGGACATACTGCAAAGGATAGCCAACTTCGTTCCAACTACATGGATTATGCGATCCTATGATAAAGTGCTTCATGGTGCCGGGATTGGGGGGACTATGAACGAAATATTGATCATGCTGGCTTTTGCGGCAGTATTTTTTCTTCTGGGTTCCTGGAGGAAAACAGAGGTCGCCAATTGAAAATAAGCTTTGAGGAAGCGTGGGAACAGGGAAATCCGCCCACGCTTCCTTGAATTTCTACAAGCTGCCGCTGTGCCCGCGCTGGCCCGATTCACGCTTCTATTTCCTTGTTTATTTATTTTTGTATGCAGTATATAATGAGTATACAAATCAATTTTGTGGACACGGAGCGTTTAATGATTTATATTTTCAAATTATCCTTTGCATTTTATATCGTGAGTGGGGTAGTCACAAAAGGGAGTGTCCGTTTTGAGGAGATTATGCTGTTTCTTTTGATTACTGCTCTGGATATATATGGGTTTAAGTACAATAATGCACTCTGGGTGATCGGAATCGAAGGGATATTGATCGGTGCCGCTGCCATGCTGAGCCCTGTTTATACGGTTTTGTTCGGTATTATCGCATACGAGCTGGTACGTAAAAAGATTTTATTTGGACTTTTACCCATAATAGGGGTGGGGATTTACCTCGCAGGAGAAGGCGATAGAATGGATTTTCTTTTGATACTGATTCTCTGTGTGGTGTATGGTTATATAAGCCACCAATTGGAGGAAAAGGAGAGATTATTCCTGAATACCTATGATCGGGAAAGGCAGTATCGGTATCAGTTGGAAGAAACCAAGCAGAAGCTGCTGGACTCTACGAAGGAAGCGGTCCATATGGCGGAGATAAAGGAAAGGAACCGCATCGCCCGGGAGATTCATGATAATGTAGGCCATAGCATCGCCGGAATTCTCATGCAGCTGCAAGCCTCCCAAAAACTCTTCGACAGAGATGCTGCAAAAGCTTCAGTGCTTTTAAAGAACTCCATTGAAGGACTTTCCGAGAGTCTTACGCTGCTTAGAAATACTGTTCATAATATCAAACCGAGAGAGACCTTGGGTGCGGAATATATCAAGAGCCTGATTGAAAAGTTTACTTTCTGTGAGATTGATTTCAGACATTCCGGGGATTTGAATTCCGTTTCCCCGGAGAAAATGGAAATTCTCTGTACCAATGTCAAGGAGGCCCTAACCAATGCTGCGAAATATTCGAAAGCAGCCCGGGTTGATATCAACATAGAATGTAACCAGCGGTATATTCGTTTATTTATAAAGGATAATGGAGTGGGGTGCCCAAAGGTCAAGGAAGGCTTGGGGCTCAGCGGCATGAAGGAAAGAGTGCAAAACCTTGGGGGTACTGTCTCGGTAAGTTCGGAGGATGGTTTCCTCATCGTATGCCTTATTCCAAATTCAAGGGAAGGAGGTGGCATGTTTGAAAGTTCTCATCGTAGATGATGATGCCTTAATCAGAGAAAGCCTGAAGATATTGTTGGAACTGGAAGAGGATTTTGAGGTCACAGGTGTGGCTGCCAATGGACAAGAAGCCTTTGAGGCTTGCCGGCGCGATGTTCCGGATATTGTGCTGATGGACGTTAGAATGCCTGTAATGGATGGAGTCCTTGGAACAAAACAGATCAAAAGCCATTTCAAAGATGTGAAAATTGTGATTCTTACTACGTTTAAGGATGATGAGTACATTAAGGAAGCGGTAAAGAGTGGAGCAGAGGGGTATATTTTAAAAAATCAGTCCTCCGACAGCATCATTGAAAGTCTCCGGGCTGTGGCCAAGGGAAATGCGGTTTTTGAAAAAGAAGTGGCTGGGGCTCTTTCATCCATGCTCCGGGAAGAGAAAAAAGCAGATTTGAGCGGGCTGGAATTGACAGAAAGAGAGCTTGAAATATTGAGACTGTTGGGAGAGGGAATGTCCAACCGGGAGATCTCGGAAAAACTTTTTCTCAGTGAGGGAACCGTAAGGAATTATATTACGGGTATGCTGGAGAAAACCAGGCTCAGGGACAGGACCCAACTGGCGATCTATTATATAAAGAATTTTTGAAGAGGGAATGGTAGGGGCAGGTTCTAAACCTGCCCGTCTCATGCCGCGATCCAGGGCAGGTTTAGAAC
>JAEZXR010000104.1 GCA_023419605.1 Bacillota bacterium
TTAAAGAGTACCAGTTAGTTTATTACCTCGACAAGGTGTCCGGGTGTGCCGTTATGCTGTCCGGATAATTCCGAAACACTGTCCGGATGTTGCCGGAATCAGTGTCCGGATGCAGCCGAAATATGCACAAGGTATTGAGTTTATTTTAGATAGCTTTAATGCAAATTTAGAAATTGCCAATAGGTTTATCAAAAAGTAATTTTTTCTAATTTTTTTTTTGAACCTATAGAATAGGATTTTTCATTGATAAAAAAATTGAAATTGAATTGAAAAACTATACTTAACATAATATCAATTTCTTATTATCTATATAATGTAAATAAATATAGTGTTAAATGCATAATGCCTATATTATTGTTGCTTTTGAAGTTGATTTATGCTTCAAAAGGGGTATCTAAAATCTAATTGGATTGACTATAAAAAAATGCATAAAAAGCATTATGTCAGAGGAAAACAAAAAAAGGTTCCCATTATGGATCTGCCCTTCAACACAGCATAAGGTGCAGGAACTCTATGAAAAAGACAACTGCAGAAGCCAGAGCGAATTCATTGAAAAGGCAATCCGGTTTTACTACGGATATATCTCGGCGGAGGACAGCATAAAGTTTTTACCAACTGCTATCACCTCAGCTATATCAGGCATCATCGGGATAACGGAAAATCGCATTGCTCGTGTTTGGTAAAGGAACAAAGTAATGGGTTTATTAAACCTGAGAGAAATCAGCTAAATAGCAATTCGTGCATAGCGTTGCGAAAGCAGCTTACTCAATAATGTATATCACCACGAGGTGGTCTGGTAATGCCAGGTTTTATGCCATTCGTCTTCATTCACAATCGCGCTCCAAACTCCGCCGAGAAATGTATTCAACAAACCTATAACCTCGCGAAATTCAATATCCGGCAGTTTTGTGCGCTTGAGGAATTGCCGCCACTTCAGCAGCATGACGTCGTTTTCAGAGAAACTGATAAGCTCATCAAAGCTGTTACGGTCATAATCAGTACCACGATTTTGAAGCGTTTGTATGATGGCTTCCTGCAGCTTGCGACCGTCAAAGTTAAAGGTATGGGCTATAAAATAAAGATCATAATAATCTTTCATCCGACTGGTCAGTTCCATCCGCTGCAGCATTGCATCGAACTTCTCGGCTATGGTACTTTCCAGAGAATAAGTAATAACCTCTGGCGGTGTAAAGTTATCGAGCTGGGTAGGAATAAGCCTTTTTTCTGCTTTGGGAACGATCACATCTCCAATGCCGAAATCGACATTGAACGGCGTTCTTGTGTTCTTTATTTTGCCTATCAACTGAAAACTGACACCCTTGTATTTCCTTTGAGGCGTGATTTCTTCAAAACTTTTCATATCATATGTAATGAAGTCGTTGCCGCTTGACGTGCTTATGATTTCCGAAACAATCCGCCGTGCATCCTCCACGCTGCCGGGAGTCTGACGCAAAAGGAAATCGACGTCTATAGTAGCTCGGCTTTCAAAGCCGGTCAGCACAAAAAGAAAAAGTCCGCCTTTCAAAACCAGATTGTCGGCGTATTTTGAAAGGGAAAGCCTCCGCAAAAACTCTTCCTGACAGAACAACCGCAGATGAACCTGAAAGGACATCCCGGAGCGTTGCGCTTTATTTTTAAGCTTCGTAATCACTGAAGCACCTATATCCATTATAGCCACACTCCTATCACATCGTGCACGCGTTTTATCGCTTTTCGGCGTTTCGAATAAGCTAGCAGATTTTTAATATTTTTCTTTGGGTCGGCAAGGTATGCCTGAATCGCTTTATTAAACGTTTCCTTATCCATATCGGATTCATATTTGAGACACTCGCAGATAAGCCTATCACGGTCAAAAATGTTTATAGTGCATCCCTCTAATTCAATTGTTGTTACACCGTAAGAGAGCCGTTCCGAAGCTACAAAAAATGGGTTTACATGGGGATAGTCAATTTTAAACCGGGAACGGGATGCATTTTTGCTTATGATAATATCCCATTGCATAGGTGTTCTGTCGCTGTATCCGTAATAAAAAAGAGCGGTATTAAGCCAGAGGACTCCGTCAGGAAAGAGACGTGCTATTATTGCAGCTTCACCTGTATCATTATCAGATATAAGACGATAGTAACCGGTTTTTATCTTTTCAATCGCGCCGTCTGCAATCAGGCGCTTAATGCCTCGAGAGTCGATTTTGAATGTAGAAAGCTGCGAGGTCTTAAGAACCCCATTGTTGTTTGCAAAAGCCTTTATTAGTTCTGTCATATCCACTAATATCACCACTTAATTACCGACAAAATCATAAAAAAGTCGGTATTTTAGCGCTATTATAACAAGATATTAATGGCATTGTCAACATTAAATTACCGACAAAATCATAAAAACGTCGGCGATTTAGTAATAAGTTGTGCATTTATGCTTCACGTTGGAGACTTTTCATGCATGGTTGTACAGGGGATACCATGCAGCACTGCCCTTGGTTTTTGCCACAATAGTATATCTGAAAGGAGGCCAACGGAAGTTTCCGCATGGTGGTCGAGATGTGAAGCTGATGATTAGCACCAAACTTACCCCAGAAAGGAGATGTTCAAATTGTGTCCTATGCAATATATAATTTATGTGGGCTCACTATGGAAAGTGTATAAAAAGCACTCTCAAAAATTGGACTAACAATTTTAGAGAGTGCTTTTTTATATAATTCAACAAATGGAGGCAAAGCATTATGCCAGAGGAAAACAAAAAAAGATTCCCTTTGTGGATCTATCCATCAACACAGCAGAAGGTACAGGAACTCTATGAAAAAGACAACTGCAAGAGCCAGAGTGAATTTATTGAAAAGGCAATCCGGTTTTACAGCGGATATATCTCGGCGGAGGACAGCATGAAGTTTTTGCCGACTGCCATTACCTCGGCAATGTCAGGCATCGTCAGTACATCAGAAAACCGCATTGCACGTGTAATGTTCAAGCTGGCAGTGGAGATGTCCATGATGATGAACATCCTCGCTTCCACCGCAGATGTGGATGAGAACACCCTGCGACGCTTGCGTGGTAAGTGTGTGGGAGATGTGAAAAAGTCCATCGGTTCTGTTACCTTCGAGGATGTGACGAAGTTCCAAAAGGGTGAATAACCATGCCTCGGATTATTTTCAAATGCCGGTACTTAAAAAATGCTGCGGAGCATCTGGAAAATCTGGTGATATACATTGCAACACGGGAGGGGGTAGAGAAAATTCCTCCTGGCAACCGTACACTGCCTGCTACTAAAAAGCAAAAGCAGCTCATGAAGGACATCCTTGCACAGTTTCCTGATGCAGCAAATTTGTTTGAATATGAGGATTACCTGAAGCATCCGAACGTGGAAAATGCTTCGGAATTCATTACAGCAGCGCTGGATCAGAACCTGGATCATCTGTCCCATCAGGAGGTCTATGTCAATTACATTGCCACCCGTCCCCGTGCGGAAAAGCTGGGAACTCACGGACTGTTTTCCGACGGGGATACTCCTCTGGTACTATCCAAAGTGGCGGAGGAAGTATCAAAACATACCGGAAACGTCTGGACGCCTGTCATTTCTCTGCGGCGGGAAGATGCTGCACGGCTTGGCTATGATAACGCTGCTGCATGGATGGCCCTTTTGCGCAAACAGCGGAATGAGTTTGCGGAGCAGATGAAAATTGCTCCGGAAAACCTACGCTGGTATGCAGCCTTTCATAACGAGGGTCATCATCCCCACTGTCATATGCTGGTGTATTCGGTTAATCGGCGTGAGGGGTATGTCACCAGGCCTGCGATTGAAAAAATGCGAAGCAGCCTGGCAAGGGAAGTATTTCAGCAGGATCTTATTCAAATTTATTCCGAGCAGACCATACAGAGAAACAACCTCGCTCAGCAGAGCCAGGATGCACTGCAGGATATCCTGAAACAGATGAGGTCGGGAGCTTGCGGCAGTCCTGTCATTGAGGCTCTGCTGTCCCAACTTGCAGAACGCCTGAAGCATACCACCGGAAAAAAACAATACGGCTATCTCAAAGCACCATTGAAGGAGCTTGTCAATCAGGTCGTAGATGTGCTGGCAAAGGATCAGCGTGTGGCGGAAGCCTATGCAAAATGGTACGAACTGCGTAATGAGGTGTTGCGGACCTATAAGGATAAACTTCCTGATCCTCTTACGCTCTCTCAGCAAAATGAATTCAAGAGCATAAAAAATATGGTGATTGCCGAAGCCATGAATATCAGCAGTCACCATCTTACTTTTGAAGGTGATCAGAATGCTGACAAATTAATAGATGAAGAAGCAGTATCAGTGGCAGAAGAATCTAACTTCGCACTTCTGACGGAAGAACAGTCGCTGGTCTTAAATGAGCAGTTGGAGGATGGCGGAAATATGCCGTCCTCTGCTTCGGGAGGTTCGTCCCGCTCCGACTCCGACAGTAATTCTGGAAAACCGTATATCGAATGGAATGACCGCTATAAAGAGGCCCGCATGTTTCTCTATGGCAATGATGACATGGAGCCGGACTTCGATCAGGCTCTCAAGCTGTTTCATGAGGAAGCTGAAGCCGGCAATGCTCTTGCCATGCATGATCTCGGCCGTATGTATGCGGACGGGCTTGGCGTGGAAATAGACAAAGCTCTCTCTTTCTCCTGGTATGAAAAGGCTCTCTCTTCATTTTTGAACATTGAAGCAGAAAAGGAAAACCGGTATGTGGAATACCGCATCGGTAAAATGTATGCGGCTGGACTTGGAACAGAACAGGATTATGAGGAAGCGGCTGGATGGTTGGAACTGGCGGTTTCTAAAAACCACAAATATGCCCAATACTCCCTTGCCGGTCTGTACTACCGGGGACAGGGTGTGGAGCAGGACTTTGGTATGGCATTTGACCTCTACCGCAGATCTGCCGGACAGCGTGTTCCCTACGCCTCCTATGAGCTGGCGAAAATGTACCGGGACGGTGTTGGCACCGAAAAGAATGCTGAAAAGGCGGAGCTGCATTTTGAGGAAGCCTTCTTCGGGTTTCAAAGATTGGAGGAGCAAAGCCATGATGATAAGCTTCAGTATCGCCTGGGGCAGATGCTCTATACCGGAACCGGGACAGAGAAAGATGTGCCGGCAGCTATTGGTTACTTTGAAAAGGCCGCCCGGCTTGGCAATGTTCATGCTCAATATATGCTCGGAAAGATCTACCTGGACGCGGACGGCGGTCATGAAAACGTTGAGAAAGCCGTCTTATGGCTGACAAAAGCGGCCGACAACGGCAATGACCTTGCGCAATATGCGCTGGGAAAATTGTACCGTGATGGGAACCATGCAGAAAAGGATATAGAAAAAGCCATTTCACTGTTTACACTGTCGGCAGAGCAGGACAATCAATATGCGGCATATGCTCTTGGCAGGCTGTATTTAGCCGATGGGGATATCCCTATGGATGTGGATGCTGCCGTTAAATGGCTGACGGTTTCTGCAGACCTTGGGAATCAGTTCGCACAATATGCACTTGCAAAGCTTTATCTGGCCGGCAAGGATATTCCTAAAAACATTTCCAAAGCAGTGGAACTGTTCACGAAATCGGCAGAGCAGAATAACTCATTTGCTCAGTATCAGCTTGGAAAGCTCTATTTATTGGGAGAGGATGTTTCCAAAGATGTGGAAGCAGCTGTCAAATGGTTGACTCTATCTGCTGAACAGGAAAATCAATATGCCCAGTATAAGCTTGGGAAACTTTACTTATTGGGAGAGGATGTTCCAAAAGATATGGATAATGCCATTAAGTGGCTGACGGCTTCTGCGGAGCAGGGCAATCAGTATGCCCAATATATGCTTGGCAAACTCTATCTGATGGGACATGAAGTGGCAAGGGACCGGGAGGCTGCGGTACGGTGGCTTACCCTCTCCGCCGGCCAGGGAAACATCTATGCACAGTTTTTCCTCGACCATTTGGACTCCTTCCGTGATCCGTCTCTCTTCCTTGCAGCTACAAGGCTTCTGAATCATCTAAGCCGGATCTTTCAGGAGGAAGAAAAGAAGCTTCCTAAAGGTCCTGTTACGGAAGTTGACAGCAAACTGCGCCGCAAGCTCCGTCAGAAAAAGATCGCACAGGGTCATGCCCCGGACGATCACGGGCTTAAACAAGTCTATTAAAGCAAAGGAGGACTTTCATGCAAAAGCAATATCCAAAACAGCTTCAGAAAAAAGAACTGCTTCCCGTAAAATTCAATCAGATACCATTCAAGCCATCCGTTCACCAGCGGGTGGTTTTTTTTCGCCGTTGCGGGAAGCGCAAACGCTGATGAAGGAGGTCGTGGAATATGCCCTATGTTCATTTTACAGAAGAACAAAAACAGCGTGCCAACACCGTTGACCTGGTGGATTTCCTCCAGCGGCAGGGAGAGCAGCTCATCCGCGCAGGACGGGAATGGCGCTGGAAACGGCACGACAGCGTGACCATCCGCGGCAGCCGGTGGTTCCGGCACTCCAGAAAGGAAGGGGGTCACGCTATTGATTTTGTCCAGCAGTTTTACAATTTAAGCTTTCCCGAAGCAGTACAGCTGCTCCTGGGTGGTGAGACCGGTGTGGAATGGAACCAGACTGCCAAGAGTACGCCGCCGCAGAGAAAAGATTTTGAGCTTCCGGAAGCTAATCCCGATATGCGCCGGGTATTTGCATACCTCATCAAACAGCGCTTCATTGACCGGGAAGTGTTGTCGTATTTCGCTCATGAAAAACTGATTTATGAAGATAAGCAATATCACAACACGGTGTTCGTGGGGTTAGATGAAAACGGCGTTCCAAAGCATGCTCACAAACGCGGCACTTATACCCAGGGTAATCCTTACAAGGGCAATGTAGAAGGCAGCGATCCCAAATACAGCTTTCACTGGATCGGAAAAAGCAACATCCTCTATGTGTTTGAAGCTCCTGTGGATATGCTGTCCTTCATTACTCTGTACCCAAAGGATTGGAAGGATCACAGCTATATCACGCTGGACGGAGTAGCGGAGCATGCCATGCTCCGTCAGCTGGAGCTGAATCCCTGCCTGAACAGTATCATGCTGTGCCTGGACCGTGATGAGGCAGGAATTGAAGCTCTCGGACGGCTGAAGGATATTCTGACCGGGAAAGGATATGCGGAGGCGGCCATTCTTCAGTCACAGTACAAGGACTGGAACGAGGATTTGAAAGCCAAACACGGTCTCACGCCCATCCCGGCGAGGGAGCATCCGAAGCTGGAGCTACTGCCGCAGGTGTGCGCCGAACTACCTGGTTTGTGCGAGGCCCTTTCGGTTTACAAGGATATCAACTGCTTCCTTGAGGAATGTGCCGCAAATCTGGATTCTTTTATGACCTCCAGAAAGGCAGCAGCGGAAAATGTGGAGGCGGTCAAAGAGGGCCTGCAATGCATGGCAGCAGGTTCCCTGTTGGCTCTTCAGAAGCAGTACCGCCAGATAGAGTGTCCCGTGACCGCAGAGCAGCTCACCCGAAGGCTTCAAAGCAGCTACCGGCCTCATGAGGACCGGGGCTGGCTGCGAAGCAGAGTGGAGGACATCCGGCGGGATCTGACGGACATTGACCGTCAAGTAAATACACCCGGCATTCGTACCCGGGAGGATGTGAAAAAGCTTCTATCCTCTTATCAGCGTCTGGCCCTTGACTGTGTCAAGGCTCGGCTCTTTGTCGAACTGGAAATGCCGTCGTTGCTTCCGGTTCAGGAGCAGAATGCAAATTTTATCATGACCATGTAAAGGAGGGATTTACTTGAAAGCATCCCAAATCATCATACTGATTGTCTCAGCACTGACCATGTTCAGCGTCATTGGCCTGCTGTCGCTTCTTGCTCACTATTACACCCTGAACGGCATCAAGTCCAAAACGGTAGGCGACGGCCAGCATGGTTCGGCACGCTGGGCAACGAAAAATGAAATAAAAAGGACCTATACAGAAATTCCTTATGAACCGGAGAAATGGCGCAAGGAAGAAAATCTTCCTGAAGTACAGGGGTTGATTGTCGGCTGGCGCAAAGCATCCCTTTTTGATCATACCGCTCCCCACGGTTATGCGCTGATAGACGATGATGACATCCACTGCCTGATGATCGGGGCGGCCGGTGTCGGCAAGACGGCCAATTTTCTCTATCCCAACCTTGAATATGCCTGTGCGTCCGGGATGAGCTTCGTCACCACCGATACCAAGGGGGATCTCCACCGTAATTATGCCGGCATCGCTAAAGATTACTACGGCTACGATGTGGCCGTTATCGACTTAAGAAATCCCACCCGCTCAGACGGCAACAATCTGCTCCACTTGGTCAACCGTTACATGGATATGTATCTCGCCAATCCGCAAAATCTGGCGTATAAGGCCAGAGCAGAAAAATACGCCAAGATCACCGCCAAGACCATCATCAACTCCGGAGGGTTTGATGTTGCGTCTGCGGGACAGAACGCCTTCTTTTACGATGCAGCTGAAGGGCTTTTGACCTCAGTCATTCTGCTGATTGCGGAATACTGTGAGCCAAAGCAGCGGCACATCGTGTCAGTGTTCAAGCTCATTCAGGATCTGCTGGCGCCCAGCGGCGTCAAGGGCCGGACCCTGTTCCAGCTGCTTCTTGCCCATCTGCCGGATGAGCATAAAACCAAGTGGTTCGCAGGTGCGGCACTTAATTCAGCGGAACAGGCCATGCAGAGTGTTCTCTCCACGGCGCTCTCCAGGCTAAATGCTTTTCTGGATTCCGAGCTGGAGCAGGTCCTGTGCTTTGATACGGCCATTGACGCGGAGAAGTTTTGCACGAAAAAAAGTGCTGTCTTTCTGGTCATGCCGGAGGAAGATAATACGAAGTATTTCATCATCAGCCTGATTGTCCAGCAGCTCTACCGGGAAATTCTCTCGGTGGCTGACGAGCACGGCGGCAAGCTGCCAAACCGGGTGATGATGTTTCTTGATGAAATCGGTACCATCCCCAAGATTGAGTCGGCGGAGATGATGTTTTCCGCGTCCCGTTCCCGCCGTGTGTCCATTGTTGCCATCATCCAGAGCTTTTCACAGTTGGAGAAAAACTATGGACGGGAGGGTTCTGCCATTATCATCGACAACTGCCAGGACACGGTGTTCGGGGGCTTTGCTCCAAACAGCGAATCGGCACAAATTCTGTCGAAGGCCTTGGGTAGCAAGACCGTCATGAGCGGCTCCGTCAGCCATGGGAAAAACGATCCCAGCCAATCCCTGCAGATGATCGAGCGGCCGCTGATGACACCTGACGAGCTAAAATCCATGCCTAAGGGGTATTTCATTGTTACCAAGACAGGAGCCTATCCTATGCGCACCCGTTTGAAGCTGTTTCTTGATTGGGGCATCACCTTCGGCAAGCCCTATGAAATTGCCGAACAGTCTGCCAGACAGGTGGAGTACGCCAACCGGCATGAGCTGGAGGAGGAAATCATACGGCGCCATGCTGCCTGTGAAGAAATGCAGGAGGATGCAGAGACACTGCTGTCTGGAGGCATCCTGCATACATCAGCACAGGAGCCGGAGCCATCCGTTCGGACAAAAGCGCCTGTTCGGATTGAGTAGGGGGTGGAGCTATGGGCTACTTTACCTCTCTGTATGCCTCGGAGCTGCCTCACAGGGCGGTAGCGGTATACATGTACCTTCATGACCGCTGTGATAAGGATGGCAAATGCTACCCGGCGATTGGTACCATCGCCAAAGAGCTGAAGCTGTCTCGCAGTACGGTTAAACGTGCGCTTGCTGATCTGGAAAAGAGCGGATGTCTCAGGAAGGAACAGCGGTGGCGGGAAAACGGCGGCAAAAGCAGCAACATGTTCTATCTGACGCAAGGGGATACCAGCTGATCATATAGAAAATTTACGCTTCCCGCCAAGAGGGAGGTCTGACTTCAAGTTGAGCTATGGTACGGTTCTCAGTGAGCCATGCAGCGAACCTCTCACTCTAAGAAATAACCTAACATCAGAAAAGAAATAAAATATGAGCTTCTGACTTATATTGAGACGGGAAAACAGACGTGTTTAGAAAGGCTAAGAGGCACGGGATGACAAATCCGGTTAATACAACGATTCGGAGAAATAATGCAACGAATTGTATAGACTTCCAACAGCATATAAAGCATAATGTCCGTTGGAGGTGATAGGTTGGAAATATATACACCGGAAGAACTTTCCAAGAAGATTAAACTGCCTGTTCAAACCGTAAGGAAATATTTAAGGACAGGAAGGCTGAAGGGGGCGAAAATAGGAAAGCACTGGAGAGTAACTGACAAACAGCTAAAAGGTTTTCTGGATGAAAACACAGCGTGCACAAAGTAATTATTAAAAAGCAACGGAAACCTTGTAAAGTTGCACACTCACAGGCTTCCGCTGCCAATCGAAACCGCCTTGTTAAAGGACAGGCTTCCCTATTATTATATCAGAAGCTGGAACTTCCTTACAAGGCTAAAATGAAGGAGGTTATTTTATTGAAGGTAAGAGTATTAACGATAACAAGTGTAACATCTAATAACAAGGAAGTACCCCAAATAAGGATACAGGGCCTTTGGCTGGAGAAGTTGGGCTTTAAAGCCGGAAAGAAGATGATTATAGCAGAAAGCTACGGCAAATTGGTTTTAAGACGTGTAAGCTTTACTGAGGAATAGAATAATTTGGGATCAAAAAACGATATAATTCATCTTATAAAAAAGCACCTTGCTCATCTACTGATAGATACTCAAGGTGCTTTTTCTTGTGGGTGCCGTTTATAGCATTTGATGGTACTCTAAGCTTCGATCTCTATTTACTATACGTATGAGCATTCAAGTATCATACTTGATAGTGCAATAGTATCAGTTCGTTAAAATTTGCCAGAAAATACTATTTTACCAGGAATTATGATATAATTATCCATAAAGTTAAAATTTGTAATGCTGAACATATGGCTATATTCTTCTCATTATTTATGCAAATGGCATGGCATCAATGTGTGAAAGGAAGACAAAATGGATTGCAAAACAAAAGAGATAACAAAATACTTTAGAAGCGCCGTAGCTGCCCAGGCCAATATGGGTATTGATTTCAAGGTTGATACATATTACATACTTGACCCTAAAGAAGTGGTGCAAGGCAAAATTAACCCCACAGCATGCAAAAGTATTTTTGATGAGGCGAAGAAAAGTACCTTTGATGATGAGACTGAATCAAAGAAAAAATCGCTCGTCAATGTCATCATCTGTGCAAAAACGATTAAAACAATCTTTGAGGCAAATGAAAAGGTGCAGGATGAAATTGAGGAATTAACTGGAGTGTACTATATCCCCGCAATTCTTAACCGAGAAGGTATGCTTCTGTTTGATGAGGGCGATAAGAAACTCCCATGGTTTCCAAGAGAATATTTGAGGCCGATGGTTGAACCCAAATTAGCAATTGGGGATGCAGAAGCGGTTGACAATTTTATGAGCAACCATGTAGACCGGATTGAGAAAATTAAAGCATGGACTGATTATACTGTGTTTTTTAAAGAACTCTATGAGGCTGTTGCAGAATCTGAATTTGAGCAAAACACGATCAGGAATCTGGATGCCAAAGAACCCTTTTTCGAGTTGGAAAACAACGTGTATGTTTTCATAGACAAAACTGTTAATTCGACATATCATATTATGAATTTATATAATCATCTGCAGGAAGATGATCAGCCAAAAGTGCTTTATGACAATTTTATATCGCTGCAAATAACAAAGGCAAACCCGCTTGAAGAAAACAATCTATCAAAAATGCAGGTGCATTGCGGACAAATGGGTGGGGAATATCCTTTGTCGCCATCCCAAAGGGAAGCTGTCAATCATTTTAATTGCATGAATGATGGTGAGATTTTGGCAGTGAATGGCCCTCCGGGTACAGGAAAAACTACCTTGCTGCAAACGGTAGTTGCAGACATGTATGTTAAAAGCGCGATAAAAAAGGATAAGGCTCCGCTTATTGTGGCTTCTTCAACAAACAATCAAGCGGTAACAAATATTATTGCCTCCTTCGGCAACATTAAGAAAATAGGAATATCGAATCTGGAAGAGAGATGGATTGAGGGAGTAAATAGTTTCGCTGCCTATTTTCCGTCCTCTTCAAAGGTAAAGGAAGCAAAAAGTAAAGGGTATCAGTATACCAATCAAAAAGGTGAATTTTTTGTTTCTGATGTTGAGGATAAAGAGAATATCGAAAAATCGAAGGTCAAACTGCTAGAAAGCTGTAATAAGTATTTTGGAAGCCAGTACAAAGACATAACGGCTTGCCAGGATAAATTGCATGAGGAGCTATTGTTTATTGAGAAGAGCAAAATTGCTTTGCTTTCATTGGCTCAGGAAGCTTCTGAATATGATTTGAACGGTGAAACGATTGACAAGTGTCTGGAAAATTTGGTTTTGCAAATTGAAGAAAAACAAGTGGCGATCTCTAATATCCGCCAAAGAGTTTGTGATTGGGAAAGCTGCTATAAAAGGATTCCATTTTTCTATAAGCTGTTGAAATTTATAAAGAACTTTTCAAGGAAAATTCAAACGGAATTCAGGCTGTTTATAAACGACGAAGAGCAAAGCTTCCTAAATGAGTATATGAGCTTTGATGAGATTAAAGAAAAATACAGCCAGCTGTATTCCGAATGCAATAATGCAATTTCTGAGCTTAAGAAGAAAAAAGCTGTGATTGAAAAAATCAAAAGCCGGTATGATAACGAATTGGAGCAGTTAAAGCAGCACAATATTGATTTGCATGGAGAAAAGGATGAGAAGTACAAGCTTGAACTGGACTATATAAATAGCTTGGTGGATAAAAAGCACAGGTATGTGGAGTTTTGGCTGGCAGTACATTATTTTGAGTGCAGGTGGGTCAGCGGAGAGGATGAATTATCTGAAAAGCAGAAGGGTACTAACTTTGTAAATGTTTTGGACAAGTTTTATAACAGGCTCAGTATGATAACTCCATGCTTGGTCATGACATTCTATATGCTTCCAAGACAGTTCCTTGCATTCGGAGAGCAAAAAAGCTTTTTTCTGTACAATTACATTGATCTACTCATTGTGGATGAAGCGGGACAGGTCTCGCCGGAAATTGCGGCAGGTGCATTTTCTCTTGCCAAAAGGTCTGTAGTTGTTGGTGATGTTTATCAGATAGAACCTGTATGGAGTGTGAACCGGGCGCTTGATAAAGCGCTGGCGCTTACAAATGGGTCTATACAATCCTTAGATGAATTTGAATTACTGGAACAGACCGGACTAAACAGCTCTTGCTCCAGTGTAATGAAAGTTGCTGCTAAGTGCTGCAAATATGAAAAATTCGATGAAAAAGGCCTGTTCTTAAGTGAGCATCGCCGCTGTTATGATGAAATAATTGATTATTGCAATAAGCTTGTGTATAAAGATAACCTTCAGCCGATGAGAGGGAAGGGTAAAGATGATGAAAAGCTTGCAAACAAGCAATGGCCGCAGATGGGCTTCAAGCAAATTGATACGGAGTATTCAAGCAGGAAAGGCAGCAGCAGATTAAATCGATTGGAAGCGGAACAAATCGTGGAATGGTTGAAAAACAACTTCAAGCACATTGTTAATGCTTATCCTAAGGAAGCAAAGGAAAATCTTGTAGGAATTATCACACCGTTCAAAGCGCAGGTCAAATGCATTGAGACGGAATTGAAGAAGCAGATGCCAACAAATTATTCGAAAATAAGCGTTGGAACGGTACATACTTTTCAAGGGGCAGAAAGGAAAATTATTATACTGTCCACAGTGTATGGGAAGCAGGATGGATGTTTTTTCATTGATGCAAACAAGAGCTTGATGAATGTTGCTGTCTCTCGGGCGAAGGATAACTTTTTTGTGTTTGGAGATATCAATTGTTTGAAGGATACGCAAAGTAGTGCGAGCGGATTGCTGAAAAAATGTGTATACTCAAATGCAATATAAATATATATAGGGAAAAGCAAAAAGCTATAATATCGTCAGTCCCTTTGAGTATACTGGATTTGTTGCTTTAGAGCGGTAGGGGGAAGCGGCTAATAGAAATTGAATATTAAATATAGTATCCAAAATGGAAACTCAATGATCGTGACGGTCACGAGATTTCTTAAGTTGACAATTTTGAAGATAAATAAAATACATGCTGCAGGCATTGGCAGTGAGTCTACTGAGACACAAGGCTTTTGATAGTGAGGTTTTTCAGGAAATAAACTTATGATTAGGATGGCAAGGATATGCAGGACATAAAAAGTAATTATACGTTCACAAAAATCGAGCCTGTTAACAAAGGTTGGTCAAGTGATAAAAAGTATTACATTGAAACCGTAGATGGAAGGAAGCTGCTTCTACGTGTTGCATACATATCTGAATACAATAGAAAAAAGACCGAATTTGAAATGATGAAACAGGTTGCGGCTTTGGGCGTACCTATATCACAGCCTATGGATTTTGGTACATGTGATAACGGGAAAAGCGTTTATTCACTGCTTACATGGTGTGATGGAGAAGATGCAGAGGTTGTCCTTACTCGTTTGACAGAAACCGAGCAATATGTGCTTGGAATAAAAACTGGTGAAATACTAAGACTGATTCATTCAATCCCAGCTCCGAAAGAGCAGGAAGAATGGAGCAGCCGCTTCAACCGTAAAGCAAGCAATAAGGTCGAAAAATATAAAGCTTGTGGTATTAAATTTGATAGTGATGATAAAATTATTGACTACATTGAAAATAACCGCTATCTACTCTCCGGCAGACCTCAGTGCTATCAACATGGTGATTATCATGTGGGCAATATGATTATCTCATCAGATAATACACTTTCCATTATTGATTTCAACCGCTTTGATTTTGGTGATCCATGGGAAGAATTCAACCGCATTGTATGGAGTGCCACTATCAGTCCACATTTTGCAACAGGGCAACTCAATGGTTATTTTGGTGGTAGACCACCAATTGAGTTTTTCAAGTTGTTGGCATTTTACATTTCGTGTAACACTCTCTCATCAATTTATTGGGCAATTCCGTTTGGCGAAAAGGAAATCATAACAATGAAAAATCAGGCAAGGGATGTTCTTTCTTGGTTTGATAATATGAACAATCCTATACCAACTTGGTATTTAGAAAACTTTTATGTTCAATATATAGATAATGTGCCATACAAGCTGAAAACACCTTTTGATATGTCCTTCATCCAACAGTACGGTAAGGTTTTCAAGATTTATGATGACCAGGATTCCGGTAATATCTGCTTTGGTGTGCAAAATGGCGGAAACAGATATTTCATTAAGTTTGCCGGAGCGCCGACAGAGCAGTATCCCGGAATGCCCGAATCTGCTATAACAAGATTGAAAACTACTATACCTGTGTATCAGGATTTGGCTCATCCCAATTTGATAAAATTTATCAAAGCTGAAGAACTCGGCGGCGGTTTTACAGTTATCTTTGAGTGGGCTGACGGTGAATGCATGGGAAGAATGTACCCGCTATCAAGACATAAATTCCTGCAAATGCCTTATAGTACAAGACTTGATGTGTTTGATGATATATTATCATTCCACGCCCACGTTATCGATAAAGGTTATGTTGCAATTGACTTTTATGATGGCAGCATTATGTACGACTTTGCTGCAAAGAAAACCACTATTTGCGATATTGATTTATATTTAAGGATGCCTTACACCAACAATATGGGCAGAATGTGGGGCAGTTCCCGCTTTATGTCGCCGGAAGAATTTGAACTTGGCGCAACCATTGATGAGATAACGAATGTATATCTCATGGGAGCAACAGCATTTGCACTGTTTAGTGATTACGACAGAAGACTCGGAAACTGGCAACTTAGTGAGGCTCTCTATAAGGTTGCACTGAGAGCTGTCAGTGATGAGCGTAATCATCGGCAAAAATCCATACAACAGTTTATTAAAGAGTGGAATGAAGCAATAACATCGACTGTAGTTATATAGACTTAAATTGTCAAGTTGAATTATAGTAGATTTGCGGGACACACATAGAAAGGTACTATCGTGGGAAGCAAATTTTATTATCTGGCTATTTGTGTAAGTTTGAGAAATAAGAAAATTGTTTATATACTTTTTAAGATATTTAGAACTGTGAGGAAAAACATATGACATATGAAAACGTGATTGAAGATGCATATATTTTGTATAAAAAAATACTAGAGTCTGGATTCGATCCGAGAAGAAAATTTGGAAGGGACAACAAGTTTTACTTAAAACTTAAGAAGGAAATTAATTGTCCAATCAATAAAGGTATGGATAGCTTTTTAAAGTTGAGAAAAGTTTCAGCAGCTGAATTCATTACTGCCTTCTTTAGAGTATCAGAACCATTCTCAGAAATGTATAAATATATTTATAAAACGATGCATAAGCACCACACTTCTCAAGGGAGTGAATCAATAAAAATAAAATTTGAAGATTCTATAGGCAAAGAGTGTGAGATAGATTTTTCTGATTTTGAAGACTTTAGCAAAACCTATGCCACTCTTTACCAAATAATCAGAATAAGGAATTGGTCGAGAGATGATTTTCGTTGTCTACATGAATTCTTTAACAAATTGAGAATTAATTTACCCGAAGAAATAGAATTCAGACACGTACTTAATGAATCATTCATGATTATTCCACCGGTACATTCAGGTATTGAAAGGTTAGATAATGCCTTGGAGATTGTTTATAGTCTATTTGATGAGACTGCGAAGGCCATTAAAGAAGTTAACAAACCTTTGAGTGATTTCGATACGGATATGAGCCTAGATGAATTTGGATGCTCATTTAAGAGAATCTATCATCCAGGATTTATATTAAGCGATCCCACATTTACGTTTGAAATTTTTCCATCCTTAGTGGCTCATTATAATAGCTTAATGGGTCAAATAATCAAAGTTGAACTTACGGAACTTCTTGTAGAGGAGGCTCTTGATTATTTTGAGGAGCTATTAAAAAAGGTTTCTACTATAACGAAGGATAATAATGTTATGATAGAAATATTTGAAAAAGTCTTAAATCTGCCTTTTTGGAAATATAGGTGGTATGTATATGAAATATGGACTACTTGCATTGTAATTGGTTCGCTAGATGGATATAACCTAAAATTGTGTGCGGGAACTGATGGAGTACTACCGTTAATTAGAGGTAAGGAATCTAAAGTGGCTAAATTTAAAGATGATAAAAGTGAAGAGTTTACAATACTTGCACAAGCCAGAACTACGATATTAGGAATACCAGGAAGAAAAGAAATCATGCCAGATCTCAGAATTGTAAAATATCCATATAAAGAACCTCAAAACACGTACCTAATCATAGAATGTAAACAAAGACGAAGTATGCAGGTGTCCGATTTACAAAGGAACATATTTCTTTATGAGCATGGTGCACCAAAAAGTTTAAAAAACATTTTCGTGAATTATGATATTTTCCCAAAACTCTCAGCAAAATTTAAAAGAACAGAGGTGATTTCAGAATTTCAACCTAGGAATATAACAGGTGTAAAGAAATTTGAAAATAGTATTAAGAACTTATTAATCAGTAATAAGATCATGCCTCCACAAGGAAAGAAAATAAATGTTGTTTTGATGGATGTCAGTGGGAGTATGAGCGGTCATTACTCTGACGGTAGAATTCTGTTTGATCTAGAAAAGTTAAAAAATCAAAATCCGGACATGAAATTGTTCTGTTTTAACAATGATTTATGTTCTGAACTATCTGTGGGTAAGGACCTCCTAAACAATATTAATAAAAATATACGCGGTGGAACAGATCTTGAAAAAGCCTTAAGGATGTTACATATAAAAAATCCAGAATATCGGAAAGTGTTGGTTTTAACAGATGGAGGTTTTTCAGAGGTTCCGGAGGATTTATCAAACATTTTTGAGCTTTTCCAATGTTGGCCCAATCAAATATTTAGCTTGAAAGAAATTTGGGTATAATCAAAGCTTCTTATTTGCCATAAACCAACGAAAACATACTTGAATCAAAAGTAAGTCTACTTGGCTTTGAAAAACAATAATTCTGTTTGTCATTATCCGCATTTTTAAGTGTATTAATTAGTGTTGTGCAGTAAAATGTAAAAGTTTATGCAGTTATCCCTAATTTGGTAATAACGGCATCGAGATTTACCCCTTTTGCTGCACAGGTATATGCAAACTTGGCAATACTGACCAAGTAT
>JAEZXR010000053.1 GCA_023419605.1 Bacillota bacterium
ACCAGGTCCTTAACTTGCTCTTTTGTCAATGTTGACATAAAAATCTCCTCCTCAACACTAATTATTTCTAATTCTTGCCAAGAAGGAGTATTTTCAGACTGTCATACACAAGATTTTTTACATCCTCTAATATTCTATTTCACATAAAAATATATATGCCTTGCAATAAATTTATTAATACTGCCATGCAAGGCATATATATTATCTATAGTCTATTATAAACTATTCTTCATATAAATACGCTTTTTTCCATCTCTGCTAAGTACGGATTCTAATATGTTATATTTGTCGAAAGAATCTTGCAAATTATAACTACCAAAATCTTTTAGATACTGTTGTGTTACTTTTATATCTTCATGCCCTAAAATTTTTTGCAATCTAAAAATATCACCATTGTTAATTATCCAATGCTTTGCAAATGTATGACGGAATAGATGGCAACTTGTTTTTAAAACACCCTTAGAACGGTTATACTTTGCTATTGCATGTATTAAACCGTTACGCTCGATTTCTTCCCCATATTGATTGCAAATTAAAAAATCATCTGGTTGACCATTTCTATATTGTAAATACAGTTTTAGTACATCGTTAAGATGTTTGCTAATTGGTATAAGTAACTGTTTTCGCCCCTTAGTTTTTGTGAACTTAATCATTGATTCCTCAAAGTTGATATCTTTGATTTTAAGCGCTTGCAAGCTTCCAATTCTGCAGCCAGTACCAATTAAAATATTAATTGCGGTCCAGGTCCTTAATGTTGTGAATTGACATTCTTTGACGTTGGGCTTTTCAAGTAAAGTTTTCAATTCAAGTTCAGAATAGGTTGTTTTTACTGTTGTATCTGCTTTAATTAACTGTACTTTAAATTGTTTTATATATCCCATCTCAATACAATAATTTACAAAGATTCTAATACCTTTTAATCTTGTATTGATGGATATATCTTTCATAGTTGGCTTTAACAATCTTACTAAGGACTGCAAAGAATCAGCATTTAACTGTGATACTGAACCAGTTTTATCAGTTACTTTACATAAGTAATTAAATGATTCCTCATAGTAGTGTATGGAATGCTTAGATAAGTTTTTAAGTTTGCACTTTTTGATAAAAGCTTCAAAAGCTTCTTGCAATGAAATGTAAGACTGACATTTATCCATCATAATTCTTGCCATATAATAGACCACCGTACCCTTCAATTTTTTTATGAAAAACCGTTGGTTTATAAGGTGATTTTAGAGAATAAAAAAACCTTGAAAACGTTAATTTTCAAGGTCTGGCAGGGGAGACAGGACTCGAACCCGCAACTTACGGTTTTGGAGACCGTTGCTCTACCATTGAACTACTCCCCTACAGCGCTTTTATAGTATACAATAGCTTTTTACGGATGTCAATATATTTTGACAAGTTATCTCAACAAATATAGGTCAGTATATATAAATTACCTCTCAGAATATGGTTATATCTATACTATGCTAAATTATACTAACGCTAGCTCCATATTCAAATGAAAAATAAACCATTTGGAGCAAAGCCGCTCCATAGTTCAATTCTATGCTTCTATCTCCTGAAATCGACTTATTAGATTTCCATCAACAAGAACCCTATCCAGGAACATATCCGCTGGCCGCACCCAGATGCCAAAATCATCATACTGCTTCTGGTATACTACCATCTCCTCCAGGGTCTCACTATGCCGGGCTACATTAATCACCAGGTACTCCTTCCCCTTATAATGCCTGTATCTGCTCCCTATCCTGATTGTCCTTTCGGATTTCCCACTCATCTGGAGCGCTCTCCATTCTTTCTCCAGTATGGCCATTTCCAGCAGATTCCAATACTCGTTTCCGATTCTCCTAGATTTCTTCATATTTCCTTCAATCCGGAATCCAGCACTTTTGTAGCACCGTAGGGCACTCTCGTTAAAATCGAAAACTCCAAGGGTAATGCGATGAAGCTTCAGGTCTTCAAATCCAACCCTTACTATTTGCGTTATCGCTTGCCTTCCAAATCCCTTTCCCCGTGTTTCTTCCGTACCTATCAATACCTTTCCAATGCGAGCAGAATTATTGATCCTATCAATTTTGCCAAGTTCGATGCTGCCTACCATTTTTCCCGTTTCAGTATCTACCATTTTATAAAAATAAGTATCTGTATTTTCACCGTTTACATTGGAATTCTCCATGTATTGCTCCATCTGGTTGATGGTGAGCGGGTATTGCATATAAGGACCTGCCCATTGCATTAGAAATTCCGGCGATGTATCTTTATTCCATGCTACAATATTTTTCAAATCTTCCTTTTCTATCAATTGCAATCGTATCATTGATCTACTCCTTTCATTTTATCCTGAACAAGATGTGAATATAAAAAATACAGACATGATCAACAAAACAAATCCACTTAAACGCCCTAGTGTTAATGCAAGGTCATTTTGCAATATTTTCTTAATGTAAAAATCTGCCCGTAAAAAAGCCTCTAAAACAATGAACCATTGTAGAGGCTTTTAATTACTGTCGATAAGCAATGAAGGCAATACTGCCTTGCTGTTAAAATCCATAGGTGCCTGGTCGGGAAACAGTGCTATCATTCTGTATAGGTATACAGAGAGAACAATAAATAGTATAGCCAGCCAAAACCTATTGCTTTTATACAGCTGTACTACAAACTGTTTTTTCTTGAATAAAAACAAAAGTGCCGGCAACACGGGCAAAATAAACAACGGATGGTAGTAAAAAGCACTTCTAATGTCCAGTTTAGCCAGACTGATAAAAGCACGTGTCATACCACATCCAGGACAGGGAATCCCCAACGTTCTCTTATAAATACAGAGATTGCCGTCTAGCAAAAACACACCTGCCAACACAAGTGCAATCATTAATGCATCCACAAACAATCTCTTACCAGGAAGTTTTTCTCGTTTTTTTATTTTTATCATAACGCTATTGTATTTCTATCTGTGAGTCGTATATCTACGCTCTTTCCCATACTTTATTGAGACTTGACTGCATAATCAGTGCGCTGATCATACCCAGTCCAACAATGGAAAGAATAAGATAAAGAATAGAATTATCTTCAGGATATAAACCAGCAATGGATTGGCATTCTGCTATTACTTTCCCGTATTTGTAATTCCAGTAAATATAGTAAATTCCACAGGTGAATATGCATAACAGGAGCTCAGCGCCCGGGCTTACCGTTGTCCTTGCCGTATACTCCTGTGTTTCTTGCGAAACCTTATAAATCCAGTAAAAATGATAAATCCCACAGGTAATCAAAGAAAAAATTAAAACTGCCACTGGCGACCTTGCATAGTTCCTATACATTCAACCAATCCTCTCCACTGTTTTTATCATACTATCTACACTATAGATATGATAGGATTTTAACAAATAAACCAATAAATTGCAAGCAGAATCTGACATTTTACAATATAATTCAACTTTTCCTGCACATACAAAAGGCAGATGCATCGCTGCCATCTGCCTCCAAGCTAACTTTTATGCATACAAGGGATATTTATCACACAATTTCTTAACTCTATTTTCTACTTCCTCTTTGGATCCCTCGAAGTCTGAGATCGTCAGATGTATAAGATCAGCAATTTCTACCATATCTTCCTCTTTCATACCGCGCGATGTAACCGCCGGTGTACCCAGCCGGATACCACTGGTAATGAAAGGCTTTTGCGTATCAAAGGGAATTCCGTTCTTATTGCAGGTAATATTTCTTTCATCCAGCATATGTTGGGCTTCTTTCCCTGTAACTCCTTTATTGGTCACGTCTACGAGCATCAAGTGGTTGTCGGTTCCACCGGACACCAGATTGAATCCTCTGTTCATCAGCCCCGCTGCCATCGCCTGTGCATTTTTAACGATTTGCTGCTGGTAAGTCTTGAACTCGTCTGTCAAAGCTTCCTTAAAGCTAACTGCCTTTGCCGCAATCACATGCATCAAAGGCCCACCCTGGATTCCCGGGAATACTGCACTGTCGATTTTCTTTGCAAACTCTTCCTTGCAGAGAATCAATCCCCCTCTAGGCCCACGCAATGTCTTGTGTGTAGTTGTTGTTACAAAGTGTGCATGGGGAACCGGATTCGGATGAAGTCCCGCAGCAACAAGACCTGCGATATGAGCCATGTCTACCATCAAGTAAGCCCCAACTTCATCGGCAACTTCCCTAAAAGCTGCAAAATCAATGGTTCTCGGATACGCGCTGGCGCCTGCCACGATTAGCTTCGGCTTGGTCTCTCTGGCTGTTTTTCTGAGCTCATCATAGTCAATGAGGGAATCTTCTTTCCGTACCCCATAGGAAGAGGCTTTATAATATCTGCCGGACATGTTCAGGGCCATTCCATGCGTAAGATGTCCACCGTGGGACAGATTCATACCCAGGAAAGAATCTCCCGGTTCCAGCATTGCAAAAAAGACTGCCATGTTGGCCTGAGCTCCCGAATGCGGCTGTACATTGGCATGCTCCGCACCAAATATCTGTTTCGCCCTGTCGATGGCCAACTGTTCCACTACGTCTACATGCTCACAGCCGCCATAATACCTTTTTCCCGGATACCCTTCCGCATATTTATTGGTCAATGGCGTACCCATTGCCTCCATCACTGCTTCACTCACGAAGTTCTCAGAAGCGATAAGCTCGATTTTGTTTCTTTGACGGTTTGCCTCCGCTTCTATAGCCTGTGCTATTTCCGGATCTACTTTGGATACATTCTTGATGCTATACATAGTAGCTAGCCTCCTTTGAAAATTTGTATAAAAAAAGCCAAACCGAAAAGGATTTGACCTTCGAAAAACAAGTGCTACTCTAAAGTTATATTCATTATAATAATTTAAGCAAAATATGTCAATGTTGAGTCATTACATTTTTCCGACATCTATTTCCTTCTTCGAAATAGTTTTAACAGTACTGAAATTTTATAGCATCTTCTATCCAATTACTTTATAAAGTTCATCGGTGCCCGGCGGATCAATCCTTACCTTTGTCCCATCGGAAACCAATATCTTTTCTGCTCCGGAAGTCACAATGCCAATAATGGTGGCTTTAACTCCCTCCGCTTGTAAAACCTTCACCAACTCTTCACCATTACTGCAGGTGATAAGCATGCATCCACTTGAAATCAATCGTAAGGGATCAATTTCGAATCTTTCACAGATTTCAAGCGTTTCCCTCTCTACAGGAATCTTATCACGGTAAATTTCAACCCCTACCTCCGAAGCCTCTGCTACCTCCCAAAGTGCTCCAAGGACTCCACCTTCCGTAACATCGTGCATGGAAGCAACTCCAAATTCTCCAGCGATCCGGCCTTCCTGTATTACACTGATAGAATTGACAAATCCTTTGGCCCGTACCAGTTGTTCACTGCTTAAGCACTTCATTAGTTCTTCTTCCTTATCATGAGCGATAATGGCAGTTCCTTCGATACCGGCTGATTTTGTAAGAATTATGGAATCCCCCGGTCTGGCTCCTGAAGTAGTTACAAGCTTTTCCTTCAGCACCTTCCCTACGGCGGTACTCATGATGACTACCCGGTTCACAGCCGCGGTTATCTCCGTATGCCCTCCAAGAATGTCAATATTTAAAAAGTTCGCCGTCTCGCAGATTTGCCCCATGATGGAAGCCAAATCCTCCTTGGTAGTTTCGGGAGGTGCCAATATCGTAACCATAAGTCCCAGAGGCTCAACTCCACTGGATGCGATGTCATTGCAGTTGATGTGAACCGCCAATCGACCGATTTCATTGACAGCTCCTGTTATGGGGTCCGAGGACATCACGCAAACATGCTCTCCAAAATCAATGGCGCAGCAGTCTTCTCCGATTTTCGGGCGTATAAGCACTTCCGGTCGGTTATATTTTATCTTGTCCAATATGATTTCCTTGAGGACATCATTCGGTACTTTTCCAATTTCCATTGCATTCTCCTCAGGTACATTATTATTTCTAAGCCCGCTTAGTTCGCCGTTTCATTTCCAAGCTGCCCTTTCACTACCTCATATTGCTCCCGTGTTTTCTCCAGGAGTTTTCTATTGGAGCGGGCATCCGGCGAGGAAATGATTCTGCTAAACCATTTGACAGCCTCCTCGGTATTACCGACTCTCCTGTTTAGCTCTCCGATCATAAACATACACGTAAATTCATCCAGTTTATCAACAGGAAACCGCTCCGTCTCAAAGGCATTGGTATAGCTTCGAAGCGCAAATTCGAGAAACTCCCTTTCCTTAGGGCTTTGCAGGATTCGATAGAGCCAGGCAATTCGAATGCAAACCTTTGCCAGTTCGCTATTCTTCGCATTTCGGACGTGTAGGGTATATAGCGCCAGTTTAAAAGTTTCAATGGCATTTTCAACAGTCCGTTCTCCGGCAAAACTTCTTTTGGTCCATCGGGGTGTGATGTTTTCAAGTATAAGTTTTGAATCTTTGAAGGTGATGCTTTCAAATTTATCTGCCTGTGCAGCATATCCACAGTGCTCACAAATCCACACATCATAAAGAATAGGATTGATTCCTTCATAATACACACAAAAATCCGAATCGACAGATTCGATCTTTGACCCGTTTGATTTTACCTTGGTTATTTCGAATGGTTTCGAGCAAACCGGGCATGTAATGCTTTTCTGGTATAATCTGCTATCCATACATTTAACCCTCGTTTCTATCTACATAGTTTATTTCGTCTTTTGGTAATCGGTCTTTACCTCATATTACCGTATATTTTGATAATAAGTGTTATAATAGTTTTGGTTTACCTTAACCAAGGGTTTAACTGGTTTATAAACATCTTCGGAGATTTTCTCCTTATCCAGAAGCTGTCCGCTCTTATTATACGTCTCCCTGTACACAAGAACCCGCATCCCCTTTTTGGCTTCTCGTGTTACCCGCTTTTCATAATCAGGGATTGTGTTATCGATAACAACCTCTTCCTCTTCAGGAACGAATTCCTCTACTACTGTTGATTTTAGCCGAACAGTATAGTCATCCGCCCCTTTTCTACCCAAAATTCTTATGTAAAGGTTGCTATTAACCACCTCTGCACTGATAACAACAGGATAGTCATAGCTATTTTTAAACTTAAAGTCAATATAGTCCTCTGCTATGGTTGCATCCTGCCCTGGCTCAACGTATCCAAGCGGGAGCGAATGATGCATTCTTTCCACTATCTGTGCTTTGGCTTTCAATACAGAGACATACAGGGTAGTGGAGACCTGGCATACGCCTCCTCCCGGCCCTTCGATAAACTCATTTTTAAAAATCACCTTCGCATCCTTATATCCGTTTTCTATCGTCCTCGGCCCCAGAGCTTTGTTCATTGAAAATATTTCACCCGGTCTAAGAACCAAACCATTAATTCTTTCACAAGCAAGCTTTATATTTGCCGTACGGTTTACATCCTGCTGATTAAAGTTTGTCACCGTCGATGAAAGAACACTATCAACGTCTTTTATATCGTCATAAACTACGGTAGGCCTTATACTTTCTACAACAAGTACTATATTATTGAAATTTTTCATAGCCATTTCATTTTCTATTACCTGCATGCATCTGTCAACGTCCATAAACTGGCCCATGTCCTCTTTATTTATGCTTACTTTTCCGCTTTTGTACAATACTCCGGCATCTTGTGCTTTTTTATCCACTTTGGTTTTTATACTTTCAAGGATCGCACGCAGCTTTTCCTGATCATACACAGGCTCCAAAGAAATATTAGCTTCTCTGATGCCAAGATCAATGATACTATAGACTCTTTGAAATATATTACCGCTTCTCCCTAGTGTATAAGCTTTTTTTATAGCAGATGCCGTAGAAAATTCTACTGATATATCGTCCATAGGAATGGACCAGGTATTATCCGCATATCTAACGGTTATGATACCATTGCCATACAACGATTTCAAATGGTTTTCAACCATCACGGCTGCCTGCTGCGTTGTTAGACCCGATACATTCAGGTTTTCAACAAATATCCCCCTGTAGAGCTTCTGGCTGGACAGCAAAGCGCCTATCCAAACCGAAAGCACAAGAAAAAATACCAGTGTAATCCCGGCCGGGATCCATATCCTCTTTTTCATCCAAAACGGATTATCCTTAAATACTTTTTGCAACATATTTATACCCTCTTCTATCACAGTATACAAAACCCTATACTATATAGATATTGTTGCTAAGTATTTATATTACATTCATTTACAGGTTGTTTACATTGAAATTAATAAAAATTTCTTTTTCTCAGCACCCTACCTGTTTTCCAGACAAATCAGTTCTGTATTTTCGATCGCCGACGCAATAAGCGCATCCAGTTCCAGCGCCTCTTCCGATTCAAGAATCTTATCCATTTTGGGCTTGGTATTTGGATGCTTTGCCACAAAAACAGTACAACAATCCTCATAGGGTAAGATGGAAGTTTCAAAGGTATTGATTTTTCTGGCAATCTCAATGACTTCATTTTTATCCATACCGATCAGGGGACGTAAAACCGGCATTTTTACTGCCGCATTAGTCACCGCAAGGCTTTGTAATGTTTGGCTGGCCACCTGTCCAACGCTTTCTCCCGTGATCAGCGCCAGAGAGCCTGTTTTCTCTGCAATTTTCTCGGCAATAATCATCATGACTCTTCGCATAATGATAGTCAGCTGCTCTTCCGGGCATTTATCATTGATCTCCAGCTGTATATCCGTAAAAGGCACTACATGAAGATTAACCCTTCCGCAATAGCTTGCCAAAATTTTCGCCAGATCAATGACCTTTTCCTTGGCTCTTTCGCTGGTATAGGGATAGCTATAGAAGTGAACAGCATCTACTTCCACTCCCCGTTTGGCGATCATCCACCCAGCCACCGGACTGTCGATCCCCCCTGACAGCAGCAGTGTGGCCTTACCGTTACTTCCAACCGGCATACCGCCATTGGAAGGGATAATTTCAGAATAGATATATGTATTTTCTCTTACTTCCACATAGAGAGTGAATTCTGGTTTGTTTACATCTACATTCAGCGCAGGAATGGATGTTAGGATGTGAGCCCCCAGTTCTCTGCTGATTTCAGGAGATTCCATAGGAAACTTTTTATTTCCTCTTTTTGTTTCTACCTTGAAAGTGGAATACCCCCTTCTTTCTACCAATTCCTTCACCAGAATAAGCGCATGGTCCTTTATCACTTCAAAATCAGTATCAATCTTCCAAACAGGGCTGACGGATACAATCCCAAATACTTTGGTCAGCTTTTCCAGAGCCGCTTCAAACTCATACTCTTCTGTTTCGGGTTCAACATATATTCTGGATTGGGATTTGATTACAGCGATCTTCCCCATTCCGTTTAATGCCCTTCGGATATTTTTAATCAGCTTATCTTCAAACACCGGCCGATTCAATCCTTTGAGTGCGATTTCCCCATATCTTACCAGTATAACCTTTTTCATCTTTTACCTCCGCGTTTTATCTGTATTTTAGGAACAATTTCCTTTAATGCTTCTACAGTTTTTTCAATATCATTTTCCGTGTTCCATGCAGAAAAACTAAAGCGTATAGCTCCGTCGATATATTTACCATCAAGACCGATAGCCCTTAGTACGTGACTGTGAATGTTCTTTCTGGAAGAACAAGCCGATCCGGTAGAAACGAATATATTCTTCTCTTCCAGATGATGCAGCAGTACCTCCGATTTCAGATTTGCAAAGGAGATATTAAGAATATAGGGTAATGATCCCTCTGAAGAGAGCACCCTGTAATCTTCCATTTCCTCTTCCAGCTTCTTAATAAAAAGCTGCCGGAGCCCTGCAACCTTTTCATGGTTTTGGGTAAGGCTTTTAAAAATAGTCTCAGCCGCCAGCCCAAAGCCGCAAATTCCCGGAACATTCTCTGTCCCGGATCGGAGAAGAGTCTCCTGCCCTCCGCCGAAAACGATGGGCTTTATCTTCACCGGCTTGCCCACGTAGAGAGCGCCTATGCCTTTAGGACCATGTATCTTGTGTGAACTCACGGACATCATGTCGACACCCATCTTTTGGGGAGTAATCAGTAACTTTCCATAAGCCTGTACAGCATCCATATGGATGGCAGTATCCCTGTTAATGGAATTTTTAATCCGTACAACCTCTTCCATGGGCTGGACCGCACCAATTTCATTGTTTACATAAATCATGCTGATTAATGCTGTTTCCCTGCTAATCTTGGCCCTAAGCTGTTCCAGATTTATTACGCCCTTTGCATCCACATCGATATAATCAACCTTGTATCCTTTGGCTGCCAGGTATTTGAATACCTCCAGTACCGATGGATGCTCAATCGTTGTGGTGATGACATGATTTCCCTTCCTGGGATTGGCCTCCAGAAACCCTCGGATCGCCAGATTGTTAGACTCTGTACCGCCGGAGGTGAAGTAAATCTCCTTGCTGTCCGCACCAAGGGTACCTGCTATGGACTCCCTAGCCTTCCGCACCAGTTTTTCCGCCTCAATCCCCTTTGTATGGAGGGATGATGGGTTTCCATATATATTTTTGCTGATTTCACCTATATATTCAATGACCTCGTCAAAAGGCCTGGTTGTTGCGCTGTTATCCAGGTAAATCTCTTTGTACATTCCCAACCTCTCTTTTCTATAGGGAGAGTGAAAATATTACTTCATCTTTTTTGCGGGCCCGCCATGGAATCCATGAAGGGTGTAGCAAAATTTATAGATGAAGTTATATTTTCACCGACCCACAATATATTTGACATTAGTTATTCTAACATATTATCACATTTTTAACCATAAAAACTGCTGTTTTTCCTTTTATAACCTTATAGGGCGTATAATTCTTCTACCGCCTCCCGCATTCATTCTCTGCCTTTTCACCTTCTCATATTTATGGTAGTATCTAAGGGTAATATATACAAAATACTATTCATCCTATTTGGATTCATATAATGTAACAGGAGAGATGCAGATTGCGTGAGGCTACAATGTTTTGGATAAAAAGATTTGAAAGAAGGTTGAATAATCGGCGGATTGTTTTTGGTTCTATCGCACTATTGACTTTGCTGGTATATTGCAATAGCTTTTTAGCTCCTTTTACACTGGATGATTTCAGTTCCATATCAAACAATTATGCGATTCGTAATCCCTTTCATCCAGGAGCCATTTGGAACTTTTATTCAAATCGGTTTATCCTTTACTACACCTTGTCCATTAATTATTTTATTCATGATACGGCAGAACTGGGTTATCACATTACGAATGTAGCGATCCACATCGTGAACGGTATGCTGGTATTTCTGATATTATATCGCATACTGGGCTTAACCCCTTCTTCTTCAAAAATACCGGGACGATACAGAAATATCCTTTCACTGCTATCAGCCCTTATTTTCGTATGCCATCCGCTGCAGGTGAATGCAGTAACCTATATCGTCCAAAGAACCGCTGCTTTGGCAGCAACCTTTTATTTCCTCTCCATTCTGTTTTTCATTAAATATCGCTTATCCGACAAAATGGGGCATTTCATATTTACTTTACTTTTTATGCTGATGGCTATGTTTACTAAGGAAAATACCATTACCATTCCTTTTATGCTCATCCTGCTGGAATTTATATTTTTCCTGGGTGATGGTAAAACTACATGGAAAAAGAGGCTCTTTTTCCTCTTCATACTGTTGCTGACAGTTCCTATTATTCCGGGAACCAACCTTTTTCTTAAGGGCCACAGTCAAAGCGATCCGGGTGTCAGTTTCAAAGCCAGCACTGCCATGGATCGATTTCATTATTTTTACACACAGCAAAATGTAATTGTTAAATATATAAAACTTCTGTTTGTTCCCATAGGCCAAAACTTTGACTACAGCAATGATTTTCCTATCTCCAAAACGCTCTGGGAAAACGGTTCTTTCCGTTCATTCCTCCTACTGTGTACCATTGGCCTTTTCGGCCTGGCAAACCTTCGAAGGAACAAACTGATGGCACTGGGAATCCTGTGGTTTTTTATGGGATTAGCTGTGGAGTCCTCCTTTATTTCCATCAAAGACGTTTATTTTGAGCATCGGCTATACTTTCCCGTAGTAGGATATATCTTGTTTCTTTTGGGGCTCGTATTTATGGAGAAAGGCAGAGAGAAAAAAACTTTTATATTCAAAAAGCCCGTGTTATGTTTTATTTTTATTGCGAGCCTTTTAATTCCTTTTTACTCTACTCTTACGCTGTATCGCAACTATGTATTCAGCGACGGCATCCGCTTATGGTCCGATGTAGCAAAAAAAGCACCAAAAAGCGATAGAGCCCACTGCATCCTGGGTACGAACTATCTGGATGCCTATGAAAGTGATAAGATAAAGGATGAAAAAGATCTCCAAAGGGCGGAAGAAGAGTTAAAAAGGGCCATAGAGCTAAATGAGTATAACGATACAGCCCACTGCAACCTCTCAAAGGTATATTATCTCAAAAAAGATTATGAGCAATGTATCGAGGAAGCCCAAAAGACCCTTCGCATGGCAAGCTCAACCTATGCATATCATAACTTGGGACTCGGCTATAAGGAACTCGGAAAAAACAAGGATGCTATTGAAGCCTTCCTCTCCGGGTACAGACTGGACAACAAGTGTACTTTTATACTAAAAAGCCTTGGATATACTTACTACGAGATAGGCGATAATAAAAACGCGGCTTTCTATTTCGAAGAGTTTCTGAAGTATAATATTTACTCGGATAACGAAGAAGTTCGAAAGAAGCTGGAAGAGATCAAATCAAGGTAAGATTAAAGCAAGCATTCTATAAATTCAGCTTCCCGTCTGTCAAAGTATCGTCAGAGTATGCAAAAAGATTGACTGCCCGCTTCTATAAAAAAGAAATAGCTGCCTGAGTGCAGCTATTTCTTTTTTTCCAGCTTTTTAAAGAACTCATTTATATCCACAGACCGGAATTCTTCCGGGCTGTCAATGCACTTTCCGCAGTCATCGCACCGCTTGTCCTCTTCCAAATCGCACATGTCGCATTCACCGCAGTTCACGCATTCTCTGTCGTATAGCATGCACTCCTCTGCCATGGTTTTCATCTCCCCCAAGAAAAACTTACAGTTCCCTCTATATTATTACATATTTCCAGTCGTATTGCCATAGGTATTTTAATTGGAGGTATCGTAAAAACAAGCAGAAGGTGATCATCTGGCTGGCAGTACAAGCATAGCACCTTCGTATATATCACTATTTTTTAGATGGTTTACCTCTTTGATTTTATGTAAGTAAATTCGTATGTCGCCGTCGTCGCAGTTCGCTTTCGCCAGATCCCATAAGGTGTCCCCTTTTTGGATCATGACAATTTTTCCAGATGGTTCTTTATAGCCATATGCAGTATAAGCAAAGGCCGTAATGATTAAAATAACAATAAGAGTCCCCATAAAAGCAGCAAACCTTTTTTTGTTTTTCAACACATATCTTCTTTTCATAAAATCCACCTCATACGGAACAAACGTTCTGATACAAGAAATTATATCCAAACATACGTTCCTTGTCAATATTTTTTTCGAACACTAGTTTGATTTTTTTGAAATATGTGTTACAATGATGATAAATGTAAGAAAAAACGTGTTCCCACCCCTAACCCCTCCCGGAAGGGGCAGCATTATTTGTCCGCTAAAGCGGCCAACAGGGTGGACTACGTCCCCCTGTACCCCCTGGAACTTCTATTACCTTTTGGAGGTGCAGGGGGCGAAAGCCCCTTTGCTCGGGGCCCTAGCCGCGAAAATCAGATTCCCTTCCCTTCGAGGAAAGGGGTAAGGGGATGGGTGGGCATTTGCAGCATATTTTATTAATTTCGCGAGGTGTATTGGATGCAAAAGGATCTTAATGAAAAAGAACAGTTGATATTGAATTTTCTGAATAAGGAAGTTGAAGAAAAAGGCTATCCCCCCTCTGTTCGGGAGATTTGCAAAGCCGTTGGCTTGAAGTCAACTTCCACTGTACACGCCTACCTGGAAAAGCTGGAAAAGGGCGGGTTCATACATAAGGACCCAACAAAACCCCGGGCTTTGAAAGTGGTAGGAGAGAAAAAGAAAAGCACCCCCACCTTTTCTCGTGAAACTTATATCTCCAGAAAGGAAATGGTGGATGTGCCCATTATTGGGAGAGTGACTGCCGGCCAACCGATTCTGGCTGTTGAAAATATCGAAGATACATTCCCTTTACCGGTGGATTTCGTTCAGAACTCCAACGCTTTCATGTTAAAGGTACAGGGAGACAGTATGATTGAGGCCGGTATTTTTGACAAGGATTTTGTTCTGGTCAAGCAGCAGGCTACCGCTAATAACGGAGATATCGTTGTCGCACTTTTGGAAGACGAAGCCACTGTAAAGACCTTTTTCAAGGAAAGGGATTGTGTCAGGCTGCAACCCAGAAATCAGTATTACGAGCCCATCCTTGTCAAGGATAATGTCTCTATTTTGGGTAAGGTAATCGGAGTTTTCAGAAAGCTGTAATAAAAGACAAGAACAAAAGTGGCTTTGCCACTTTTGTTTGCGCATGTGCCTTTCCGAAGCATGAGGAAAAACTGGTACGCGCAAAAAATCAGATATGCTTGAGCATATCTGATTTTTTTATGTACTGTACTTAGTCATTTCTATTGTTATCGTTAAAGATAAGGTTAACCATCTTCATTGGGCTGATGGTAGAGATCGCATGTTTGTAAACAAGCTGCTGTCTACCTTCACTGTCCAGAACTACTGTAAAGTTGTCAAATCCCTTTACAATCCCTTTAAGCTGAAAACCGTTAGTGAGATATATAATTACACCGATGTGTTCCTTCCTCACTTGATTTAAAAATACGTCCTGCAAATTGATATTTCCTTTGTTAACCACGTGAAATCCTCCTCTAGAATCCTTTTATATTATTTAATTAAATTCAATGTGCTCTAAACCATTTGTATCTGCCGTTTGTCACACAATACTATTAGTATATCTCATATTTTACAAGAAAATTCCAGATGTTGCAATATAATTTTTGATATTTTTTAGGGCTTCATCAAAATCACCGCACTCATCCAGATCAACCCAGTGTATGTTTTCATACCTTTTGAACCACGTAATCTGCCTTTTTGCATACCGGCGGGAGTCCATTTTAATAATCTCCGCGGCCTCTTCCAAAGTCATTTCGCCCCTAAAGTACGCGAGTATTTCCTTATACCCCAGTCCCTGCATGGCTACTGCATTTCTGTCATAGCCTCTTTGAACGAGCTTCCTGACCTCCTCAACAAGTCCCTTTTCCAGCATAATATCCACTCTTCGATTAATTCTATCGTATAGCTTTTGTCTGTCCATTTTCAAACCGATAAGTATATAGTTAAACCTCGGAGGATTTTGTCTGGATATTTCCTGATGATAGGAAATCGGCATTTTTGTGTATTCATATACTTCCAGTGCCCGTATCACCCTCTTTACATCATTCACATGCAGTTTTTCTGCTGCTTCGGGATCTACCTCCCTAAGTTTGTCATGAAGATATTGGTTTCCTTTCTCCTCAGCCTCCTTTTTCAATCGTTCCCGAAGTTCCCAATCACTTGTTGTTTCGGTAAAATTTATATTATGGATTAGTGAATTAACATAAAGTCCTGTACCGCCTGCTACGATGGGAACTTTACCTCTTTGAAGTATTTCCTCGATATATTGGTAGGCTTTCTCCTGAAATCGTGCAACACTGAATTCTTCATCCGGAGTCACCTCATCCACCAGGTAGTGCTGAATGCCTTGCATTTCTTCAGCATCAGCCTTTGCTGTACCGATATCCATATATTTATATATTTGCATGGAGTCGGCAGAAATAATTTCTCCGTCTATTTCCTTGGCCAACTCGATGGAAAGCTTTGTTTTTCCGGAAGCTGTAGGCCCTACAATGATAATTACGTTGTCCACAGTACTCTCCCTCACACAATTCGTTTAAACATTTTTTCGATTTCGTATTTTGTTATTTTCAGTATGGTTGGACGGCCATGGGGACAGGTGTACGGATTTTCCATTGCAGTAAGCTCCGTCAAAAGGTTTTGTATCTCCAGGTCTCCCAGTTTTTTATTGGCTTTTACTGCTGCTTTGCATGCAATCGTATAGAGTGTCTCGTCTGCTATGGTCCTGAAATCTGCGGTGCCTGCATTCATGACTGTGTCTACAATGTCCAGAAAGCTCTGCTTTACCGTACTGCTGTCCATGATGGAGGGTACAGCCCTAACTATTATACAATTGTTACCAAAGTCCTCATAAATAAACCCTAATTTTGTAAAAAATTCACTTTCAGTCTCCAAAAACTTTATTTCCTTGTTCGTCAGTTCTATCACCATCGGAGCCAGAAGCATTTGCGCAAGGGACTCCTTATTGCGGTATTTCTCCCGAAGCTTTTCAAACATCACCCTTTCGTGGGCAGCGTGCTGATCAATGAGAATCATTTCATTCTCATGCTGAAGCAGGATGTAGGTAGAAAAAATCTGTCCGATGAGCCGGCTGTTAGTCAATATATTCTCCGGGCGTTGTACCTGTGGGATATCGTTTTTTTCTTCAACCAATTCCCCCGCTTTATTACCATATGCCTCCATAACGACGGGCACATCTTCAACCGGCTTTTCATCATATTTTACAACATCGGCTTTCAAGGGTGTTTCCGGCAAACTCTCTGCTTCCTTTTTTGTTCCTTCCATTATTTCAGAGGCAATATCCGGTTTTGGCACCTCCGTTTTCTGCACGGAATCTGAAACCATATCCCGGGTTTCCAGCCTGGGTTCTTCTCGCAAAGCACTTCGTGCAGCTTCTATGCCTTTCTCCTTCATGGGAACTTCGTTAAATAAATTTTTCTCCGGAGGAAGCCTATTTTCCTTCACTTGAGTAAAAGGTTCATGTATGCTTATATTTTGCTGGGAGTAAGAACTCTTTGGCATTTGGCTGCTTTCAAATTTGAAAACGCTTCGGTCCCGCTCCCCCAATTGGACAGATTTCACCTCCTTATTTCCCAGTATAGCATTGGCTACTGCATGATAAACACTGCGGAAAATCTCCTGTTCTTCGGAAAACCGTACTTCCATTTTTGTAGGATGTACGTTTACGTCGATGAGCACCGGGTTTACCGTGATATGAAGTATGATAAAGGGAAACTTGTTTTTCATCAGGAAAGTCTTGTACGCTTCATCGATGGCAGATGAGATGATCTTACTCTTCACATACCTTCCGTTAATGAAAATAGATTGTTGGTTCCTGTTAGCCCTGGCAATTTCCGGCTTCCCCGCATAACCTGAAATCTTTATCCGCCCGTCCTCATGGCTGATCTCACAAACCTGCCGCGCGGTTTCCTTTCCATAGACGCTATAGATAGCGCTCAGCAAATCGTCATTCCCCGGTGTATGAAGTACTGTTGCGTTATTGCTGATAAGCCGGAAGGATATTTCCGGCTTTGCAAGAGCAATACGCCCCATGATGTCCGAGATGTATCCGGCTTCAGTACTGTCCTTTTTCAAAAACTTAAACCTGGCAGGAGTATTATAAAACAAATTCCGTACAACAAAGGTTGTGCCGACAGGGCACCCGACCTGGCGTACTTCTTTAGTCGTTCCCCCTTCAATATTAATATAGGTTCCATGAGGCTTGTCCTGCATGCGTGTCGTCAGTTCCACCGTCGACACCGATGCAATACTGGCCAAGGCTTCTCCACGGAAGCCCATGGTACTTATGGATTCCAGATCGTTCGCACTCCGGATTTTACTGGTTGCATGCCGTTCAAAGGCAATCTCTACATCATCTTCATCCAGGCCCGATCCATTATCGGTCACTTTCATAAAGGTGATGCCACCATTTTTAATCTCGACAGATATACTGGAGGCTCCCGCATCGATGGAATTCTCCACCATCTCCTTGATAACCGAGGCAGGTCTTTCCACAACTTCTCCCGCAGCAATCTGGTTGGACGTAATCTCATCCAGTATGACAATCTTACCCATGTTACACCTTCCTTGCCTTTTGCTGTAATTCATACAGCAGGTTTAAAGCATCCAGCGGAGTAAGGGTCGTGACATCCAGATTTTTTAAGCTTTCCAGAATACCGTCCCTATCCTTGTTCACATCGGCAAAGGCATAGAAATCCAGCTGTCCCTCGATGGGTTTACCGCTTTTACGCAGTCGCGCCGCCTTTTTGCTGATGTCTGCATCTTCCAATTCCTTCAGTATTTCCTTTGCCCTGTCGATAACCGCCTGGGGTACTCCGGCCAATCGAGCAACCTGTATACCGTAGCTGTCATCGGCACCACCCCGGATAATCTTTCGGAGGAAAATAATATCCTCTCCCTTTTCCTTCACTGCAATACAATAGTTTTTTATTCCCTGGAATTTGCCTTCCAATTCTGTAAGTTCGTGGTAATGCGTAGCAAACAGCGTACGGGCTCCCACCTTTTTTATATCATTAATGAATTCTATGACAGCCCAGGCAATACTTAATCCGTCAAAAGTGCTTGTCCCTCGTCCGATTTCATCCAAAATCAGAAGACTTTTCCGCGTCGCATTGTCAAGTATGGTAGCCACCTCGGACATTTCTACCATGAATGTACTTTGTCCCGCGGCCAAATCATCCGAAGCTCCTACCCGGGTAAAAATCCTGTCCACCAACCCGATCCTGGCCTGCTGCGCCGGAACAAAGCTTCCGATCTGCGCCATTAGCACAATCAGTGCTACCTGTCGCATGTAAGTGGATTTACCCGCCATGTTTGGGCCTGTTATAATGGCCAGACGGTTTTCTTCCGTATCCAGAACAGTATCATTGGGTACAAAGGAATTCGTGTCGATCATTCTTTCCACCACAGGATGACGTCCATCCAGGATTTCTATTTCCCCATCAACAGTGATTTCAGGCATGCAGTAGCCATCTCTGTCGGCAACCTCGGCCAAAGCACATATTACATCCATTTCTGCAAGACTTCTGGCAGTGTCTTTCACCCTGCCCACCTGCGAGGCGATCTTGTTTCTAATTTCCACAAACAGCTGGTATTCAAGGTCAATGACCTTTTCCTCCGCGCCAAGGATGGACTCCTCCATCTCCTTTAAATCCTGTGTGATGTACCTTTCACAGTTCGCCAATGTTTGCTTTCTTACATAGTAATCCGGAACCAGGTGGTAGTAGGACTTTGTAATTTCAATATAGTACCCGAATACCTTGTTAAATCCTACCTTCAAGCTTTTGATTCCTGTCTTCTCCCTTTCGGTATTTTCTAAAGCCGCGAGCCACCCTTTCCCTTCTACCATGGCTTTCCTATACCGGTCTACCTCTTCATGGTAGCCTGTTTTAATAATATTTCCTTCCTTTATGGAAACAGGCGGTTCATCCAGAATGGAATCATCGATTAACTGAAAAATATCCTCCAGGGTATCCATTTGCGTATAATCCCGGCTAATTAAAGCAGCACTGCAATCCTTCAACAATTCCTTTATATAGGGAATTTGCCCGATGGAGTTTTTTAGCGAAACCATATCCCTGCAGTTTGCATTTCCCAGGACAATTTTTCCCATTAATCGCTCGATATCATAAACTCGTTTTAATAGCTCCCGTATTTCCATGCGGACCATGAATTTTTCCTTCATTTCGCTTACCGCATACAACCGTTCATTGATATCCTCCCTCTGGATCAGGGGCTGCTCAATCCAACGACGAAGGGTTCTCCCTCCCATGGAAGTCAGGGTTCGGTCCAATACCCACAGCAGGGTCCCCTTTCTTGATTTATCCCGCATGGTTTCCGTCAGCTCCAGGTTTCTCCGGGTGGATATGTCTAAAACCATAAACTCCTCGATTTTGTAGAGTGCCAGGTTCTGAATATGATTCAGATTCACCTTCTGCGTCTGCTCCAGATACTCAAGAAGGGCACCTACAGCATTCAGCGAAAGATCATACTGCTTGTCCTTGAATTGAAAATCTGTAAACCTTTCTGCGATCTTATCCTGTGCAAACCCGATTTCGAAAAAGTTGTCATCAAAGCTGGATATATAGGCATTAAATCGCTTGCGGATTCCGGATACAAGCTGGCAATCCTCATAGAACTCGTGGTTTACCAGGATTTCCGAAGGTGAAAATTTAGCGATTTCGTCCATGAGCTTTTGAACAGTATTCCCAAAACCGATGCTGGTGGCTGTAAATTCACCGGTGGATACATCTACCAGGGCGAGTCCGAAGTAACTCCGGCTCCTGTAAATGCTCATGAGATAGTTATTTTTCCTCTCGTCCAGCATGGAGGCATCCGTTACAGTTCCCGGAGTTACCACTTTTATAACATCTCTTTTAACAATCCCCTTGGCTAGTGCAGGATCTTCCACCTGTTCACAAATCGCTACCTTATACCCCTTGTTAATTAACCTGGCTATATAGTTTTCGGCAGAGTGAAAGGGTACTCCACACATGGGAGCTCTTTCTTCCATTCCACAATCCCTGCCTGTTAGGGTTATTTCCAACTCCCGGGATGCGGTCTCCGCATCCTTGAAAAACATTTCGTAAAAGTCCCCCAATCGAAAAAACAATATACAGTCCTTGTATTGCTCCTTAATTTCCATATACTGCTGCATCATTGGTGTTAATGCTGCCATACCAATACCTCACCTGTCTATTATGTTAAAACCGCTGCCGGTTGCCAGTCGCTGGCTTAGTCGGACTAAAAGTCCTGTGCTTTCTAACAACAAAGAACTATGAGCCAGGAACCAGCAACGGCTTTATCCTACTTCCCGCACCCGCCTCCACAGGAACCGCATTTGTTCGGGGAGCAGGGTTCTTCGCCTGTTATTGAGAATATTATAACATCATTTATTGTTTTCATGAAGCTGTCAAAGTTGCTTTTCGCTTCCAAATACTCATTGGTTATGCTGTAGGAGTTTATTTCCTCCTGTTTACCCATGAGTTTCTGTCTCAGCTCCTCAATAGTTTCCAGCTCTTGCTTTTCCTTCGTAGCTCTGACAAGAGCAATCTGGACCTGCTTGTATTCACGCATCAGTTGTTTTGCCTTTTCGTCCGATTCCATTGCAGCTTCTGCATTTTGCAGCCGAAGCATTTGCTGCGATTCACCGATCATATATCCAAGTTCTTTTGCTTTATTAATAATATCCATAGTGTTCTCCTCCCGATCCGAACGCACAAGCCTCCTATCGAGCCCTCTTCAGAAGCCCGGAGCGTCTTCTGCATTTCATATAATATAAGTATATGCCGGAGTCTTCTCCTCTTGTGCTGAAATCCGATGCTATGGAATTGGCGAAATATAATTTCGCTGACCATAGTATCGTCATGAAAATTACATTTCAAACAGCTTCCACTTATGGATAACGAAGTTTAAGGCTGGATTTACTCCGCCAAAAATTATCCCAACTGTGGCTGTTTTCCAGTTCCGATTTATTAAGGTTTAAAGTTCGTTATCCATAACAATAACACCTTCGAGGGACCAGGTTTGTACTTTTTCAATTCTTACCTTGATCAGCTTGCCTACCAAATCCTCGCTGCCCTTAAAGTTAACGATTTTATTTGTTCTGGTTCTTCCTGTATACGTAGTAGCAGAACTCCGGCTCAAGCCTTCTACCAATACTTCAACTTCAGTGTTCAGCAACGGATCGTTGATCTCTTTGCTGACTCTGTTTTGGAGCTCCAGGAGCCGATCAAAACGCTGCTTTTTAACCTCTTCCGGGATCTGATCCGGACTTTTGGCCGCAGGAGTTCCCGTTCTTTTTGAATAGAGGAAGGTATATGCCATATCATATTGGGCCCTTTCTACGACATCCAGCGTCTCTTCGAAATCCGCCTCCGTCTCTCCCGGAAATCCTACAATAATATCAGTAGTAAGGGCAATGCCTGGAATCTGGTCCTTGATCTTCGCCAGCATATCCAGATATTGCTCTTTTGAATACTGTCGGTTCATCTCTTCCAGAACCCGGGTACTACCGGACTGAACGGGTAAATGCAGATGCTCACATACCTTTTTGCAGTCTCTCATGGCATAAATCAGTTCATCGGATAGATCCTTCGGATGCGAGGTCATAAACCGGATTCTTTCGATTCCCTCTACTTTATCAAGCGCATAAAGCAGCGTAGCAAAACTGGAGCCATCCTCCAGGTCCTTACCGTAGGAGTTTACATTCTGTCCCAGAAGCGTAATTTCTTTATATCCTTCTTGTCCAAGGAAAGCTACCTCCTTTAGAATTTCGGAGATGCTTCTGCTTCTCTCTCTTCCACGCACATAGGGTACGATACAGTAAGAGCAAAAATTGTTGCAGCCATACATAACGGTAACCCAGGCTTTTACACCATCTTTTCTTTCAATGGGCATGTCCTCAGCGATCTGGCCGGTAGATTCCCAAATATCTATAACAGTCTTTTTCTCTTGCAGGGTTATATACACAAGCTCAGGGAACTTGTGCAGGTTGTGGGTACCGAAAATAAGATCCACATGGCGGTATTTTTTCCTAATGTGTTCTACTACCTCCGGCTGCTGCATCATGCAGCCACAAACTGAAATAATAAGATCCGGATTGTTCTCCTTCAGCTTTTTCAAAGCTCCCAAATGTCCGTATACCTTTAGTTCCGCATTCTCCCTGACACAACAGGTATTAAAAATGATGAGGTCGCTTGCTGCCGTGTCCTCCGTCTCGACATACCCCATTTCCATCAGCATTCCGGCCAATCTTTCGGAGTCGTTCTCATTCATCTGGCAGCCAAAGGTATGAATACTGTATTTTTTCAACCGACTTACATTATATTCCTTTATCAGGTGCAGAAATTCTTTCTGTCGTACGATTTCTTCCTGCGGCACCTGGATGGTTTGTCTTTTGCTCATGGACCCTTTCCTTTCTGTCACAATACACTGTTAATGAAGAGTGAAAATAGTACTTTATCTTCTTCACAGCCACCATTCTCTCAATGAAGAGGGCAGCAAAAGGATAGATGAAGTCATTTTCCCACTGACCCTAAGGTCATTTAGAATGCATTTAAAACGGCCTGAAGCAGTGCATCGGATCAAGCCGTATTTTTATCAAGCTTTACATATGCTTATTATTTATATTATACCATAGTTTTATAGAAAGACCGCTACATTTTACTGTTTTTATTTATATTATACCAGTACATATTTTCAAATTCTTCTGGAGTTAACGGTACTCCAAATAAATACCCCTGTGCCCTGTCGCAGTTATTCTGTTTCAGGAATTCCAACTGACCCTGGCTTTCTACCCCTTCAGCCACAACAGTTAGATTCATACTGTGGGATAGGTGGATGATCGCTTGTGCAATAGCGTCTTCATTGGATCCCTCTGTTAACTCACACAAAAATGACTTGTCTATTTTCAGGGTATCTATCGGGAGTTTCTTCAAATAGTTTAATGAAGAATATCCTGTACCGAAATCATCCAATGATAGTTTTATACCAAGTCTGCTTAGCTCCTTCATCGTATATATGGCAGACTCCAGGTCCTTCATAGCAATACTTTCCGTAATCTCGAGCTCCAATAGGGAAGGCTCCAGTTTTGTCTCCATTAGAATGCTTTCAATCCGATCTTTTAACGTTACCTGTTGGAACTGCCGTACGGAGAGATTAACTGATATACAGACCCCTGCCATTCCTTTCCTTTGCCATTCAACACATTGCAGACACGCAGTGCGAAGCACCCATTCTCCAATGGGAACGATTAACCCTGAGGTTTCCGCAACAGGAATAAACTCAGTAGGATTAACAATTCCATATTCAGGACTCCTCCATCGCAGCAATGCCTCTACACCGATAATACTTCCCGTTTTTATATCTACTTGAGGCTGGTATAATAAAAACAGTTCCTGCCTCTCCATAGCCCCCCGGAGTCTGCTTTCCAGTTCAAGACGCTCCAATCGCTTCAGATTCATTTTAGGCGTATAGAACTGGTATCCGTCCCTCCCCTCTTCCTTTACACAATGTATCGCCGAGTGGACGTTTCTGATCACAGTTTCTGCATCTTTTCCATCCCGCGGGTAAAGAGCAATTCCTACACTTATCGTTGAATACAATTGTCGCTGATCGATGATCCAGGGTCTGCGAAAGGCTTCTATAATAGCGTTTGTAAAATCCGTCAGCGGAAGGATTCCTTCGACCTTACGATAGAGAATTGCAAACTCATCACCTCCGGACCTAGAAACGATATCGTCTTTTCGAAGGAACATCCGCAGTAGCGATGCAACCTCCTGTAAAAGCATATCTCCCACAACACGTCCATAGGTATCGTTGATCACCTTAAAATTATCCAATCCAATGACGATAACCGCCCCGGTTTCGCCCTCTTCAACTGCTTGTTTTATGGATTCCTCCAGATTATCCTCAAACATCGCCCGGTTGGGCAAGCCGGTTAGAGAGTCATAGAATGCCAATTGCTGAATTCTACGCTCAAAGCCCTTCCGCTGGCTTATATCCGTATGGGAACCCGCCATCCTCACAGGGTCGCCATTTTCATCAAAAAGTACTTTTCCTCTGCCTAATATCCATATGTATTGACCATTTTTCGTCCGCAACCTGTACTCGCAATAGTAGTACTGGGTTTTTCCCGCAAAATGTTCCTTCAATGTGCAGATCACCGTATTTACATCCCCGGGATGTATAAGTTCTTTCCACCTTTCGTAGTGCCCCAGGCTTTTTCTTTCCTGGATTCCAAGCATCTCTCTCCATCGCTCCGATACAATCGCCTCGTTTGCGCCAATATCCCAATCCCATATATCATCGTTGGAACCTTCCATTGCCAGCCTGAATCTTTCCTCTGTTAACTGGAGTTCTTTCTCCTTTCCCTGGAGTTCATTCAATTGCCCACGCAATTCTTCTTCAACAGCCCCCAGTTCTTCATGCGTTTTCTCTAACTCCATGCAACTTTGCAGCAGTAAAAGATTTGACTTCCGGATCATTCTGGTTCCCCTTGCGATCAGTACATAGATCACGCAGGCCGTTATTACCACATAGAAACATCCTTTAAATATTTGGAGCTTTTGAAGCAGTTGTTTATCTCTTACGGCCATATCCAAAATCCTGTCTGAAAATATGACCCACAGTGCGCCGAAAACTATATAGGCAGCTGTAATTTTTATTGGAATAAGCTCCTCGGTTGAACTCTTTTTTGTTATATTCCCATATATAGGGTCATTTACCGTATCTGCAGTTTCCAAATTTTTTGTCTTTTTCTTTCGTACAGGCATGCTTCACCTCCCAACCCTCTTGCTAAACATATTTTTCAATTCGTAAATTATAACATAGAATTAGTAATATTTACATATGTATGCTTTTATTGCTTAAAATAATATTTGAAACTTACCCTTTTTATTATATAATGAAACATATACCATTTTCATACAATAATTACCATTCAGGAGGATATTATGGACCTAAAAGCAGATATAGGTGTTCTCGGCGGTTCAGGATTTTATTCCTTTTTAGATAGCGTAGAAGAACACGAAATCGAAACCCCTTATGGAAAACCCAGCGACAAAATAGCCCTTGCTACATATGAAGGCAAAAGAATTGCCTTTCTACCACGCCACGGAAAAGACCATCGATTCCCTCCACACCGCATCCCTTTCAAGGCCAATTTGTATGCCTTCAAACAACTGGGCGTTAAGAAAATCATCGCACCAACAGCATCAGGAAGTTTGCAGCCCCATATCAAACCTGGCGATTTCGTAGTTTGCGATCAGTTCGTGGATAGAACCTGGGGACGCGCTGATACGTATTTTGAAGGTCCGGAAGTGAAGCATGTAAGCCCTGCCCATCCCTACTGCTCCGACCTTAGAAAAATAGCTATTGAGGCAGGGAAAGAACTGGGCATTACCGTTCATGAAACGGGAACGGTGGTGGTCATTCAAGGGCCTCGCTTTTCTACCGTTTCAGAAAGCCGCTGGTTTAGTAAAATGGGCTGGGAGGTTATCAACATGACCCAATATCCCGAGTGCTACCTCGCCAGAGAACTGGGAATTTGCTATACAAACATAGCATTAATTACCGACTTTGATGCAGGACTGGAAGGCCGTGATGATATCCCTCCGGTTACTGAAGAAGCAGTATATAAGGTTTTCAAAGAAAATAATGAAAAAGTGAAGAGCTTGCTTTTTGAAATTATCAAAAAGGTGAATGTAGAATCTATAAGCTGCAGCTGCGGCGGAGTGTAAGGAGATGTAAGGATGAGACCGTTGGAGTACAAAGATGGAGTTTTGAAGCTGATCGATCAGACAAAGCTTCCTACCGAACATATGACTATTGATTGTAAAACCTATGAAGACGTCGCCAAAGCCATCGTCGACATGATCGTACGTGGAGCTCCCGCAATCGGAGTATCTGCTGCATACGGCATCGTCATTGGAGCTATGGCGGTAGAAACAGAATCAAAGGATGAATTCTTTTCCAAACTGGAGAGAGTTTGTGATGTACTAAAGCAAACCCGTCCCACGGCAGTCAATCTTTTTTGGGCAGTGGACCGGATTTATAAAAAAGCTGACCAAAACAGGGACAAGTCCATTGAAGATATTAAGGATATCATTATGAAGGAAGCCATGAAGATGGACCTGGAAGACGTAGAAGCCAACAAAGCAATCGGAACCCATGGAGCTGCACTGATCAGGGATAACTTCACCGTATTGACCCATTGCAATGCAGGGACCCTGGCGACCTGTGATTATGGTACAGCTCTGGGTGTCATACGAATCGCCCATGAGCAGGGTAAGAATATCAGGGTTTTTGCCGATGAAACCCGTCCTTACCTTCAAGGTGCCCGCCTAACTGCCTGGGAGCTTCAGCAGGATGGAATCCCCGTTACCTTAATCTGTGATAATATGGCGGGTCATTTCATGAAACTGGGAAAAATCGATTGTGCCGTCGTAGGAGCGGACCGTATCGCACTCAACGGAGACACTGCCAACAAGATCGGTACATACTCTGTTGCCGTGCTTGCAAAAGAAAACAATATTCCTTTTTACGTAGCGGCGCCCACATCTACCATCGATTTTGAAATGAAGACCGGTGCGAGTATTCCCATCGAGGAAAGAAAAGCAGAAGAAGTTACTCATATTAAGGGAATCCGGATTGCACCGGAAGGTATTGATGTAATGAATCCTGCCTTTGATGTGACTCCAGCCAGGTATATTACTGCCATCATTACTGAAAAGGGCGTCGTTTACCCACCCTTTGAAGAGAACATTAAAAAACTGAAATAAAAAAACCGCCTCACGGCGGTTTTTTTATTTCAGTTACATTTTTAATTCACGCAGTACGCTTTTTATCCGTCCTGCGTCATCGATAGAACACTCAACGACTTCTCCGATCCCCTTGGGGAGTATAAAGTGCAGCTTGTTATCTTTGATCTTCTTATCATAAAACATTTGCTCATAAACCCGATCGATATCCATCTCCTCATAGTGGGTAGGCAGTCCGATTTTCTTTAAAACCTCAATTACTCGAAGTACAGTTTTCTCTTCTACCATTCCATATTGTTGTGCCATTTTAAAAGCTCCTACCATACCGATGGAAACACATTCTCCATGAAGTAATTCGAAGTTGGATACACTCTCAATGGCATGACCAATGGTATGGCCAAAATTCAGGATCGCCCGCAAGCCACTTTCCTTCTCATCCTCTTCCACTACTTTTGCCTTAATGGAACAATTGGTTTTTGCCATAAATTGCAGTACATCCGAATCAAATCTATAGATTTTTTTCACATTATAGTTTATATACTCAAAGAAATCAGCATCCATGATAATGCCATGTTTCACCACTTCCGCCAGTCCGGATTTCATTTCTCTCTCCGGAAGAGTCTTAAGCGTATTTACGTTGATATAAACGAATTTGGGTTGATAGAAAGCCCCGATGATATTCTTGCTGCCTTCAAAATCAACACCAACTTTCCCACCAACGCTGCTGTCCGCTTGAGCAAGCAATGTGGTCGGCACCTGAACAAAGTTAATCCCCCGCAGGAAGGTGGCTGCTGCAAACCCTGTAATATCACCAACAACGCCTCCTCCAAGAGCAAGCAGTGTTGATTTCCGATCCAGTTTTGCTTCAACAAGAAATTTGTAGAGCTCCCTGATAGTGTCCAGATTTTTGCTTTCCTCACCTGCTTTTATAACATATTTATGTATTTCAAAGCCCGATCCTTCCAGCACCTTTATAACACCTTCCGATTGGTGCCGGTCTACATTGGTATCGGTAACTATAACAAGCTTATTACCGATTCTGGCGCTTAAAAGGCACTTCCCAAGACTTTCGTAGTCTGCCGTTATATAAATCGGATAGCTTCTTTCCGAAAGGTTAACATTCAACTTAATCATACCGTTCTACACCTCTCTCATGCGATTCAGGGCCGGCGAAAATATAACTTCCGCTACACAATGCAGGATGGAACTTGCTGATTCGACGCCTGCATAGCCCCAAAAGCTTTGGCTATACAAACGCCAAACCAGCAGTTGCCAGTCTTATTGTATATAGTTGCTGCATCCTGCACGGATATCGTTAAGGGCCTACCGGAAGTAATATTTTCACTCTCCCGCGGGTAATGGTAAAAATAAAACATGAACGGGCCAAATGACCGCTCATGTTTTATTCTATGCACTTCTTTCCATCAATAAACCAATTCTACTATTCTACAACTGCTGCACATCGATCACAGATGGTTGGATGCGCTTCATGCTTTCCTACGCTTTCACTATACATCCAGCAACGTTCACACTTTTCGCCGTAAGCAATAGAAACTACTGTTTTTATGCCTTTAACAGCTTCCCCTTCCAATGCATTTTCAGGTGCATTTTCCAAATGTCCCAATTCAAAGTCGGAAATGATGAACAGCGTTAGGGCATCTTTTTCTATTCCCTTTATGAAGGAATAAGTGCCGGCATCCGCATAAACCGATACTTTTGCATTTAAGGAATGTCCGATCAGTTTACTTGCTCTCGCCAACTCCAATGCCTTTGATATATCCGTACGCAGGTCCAGTATCTTACCCCACTTTTCTTCCAATTCCGGGTCGTTGTACTTTTCATTAAGAACCGGCCACTGGTTTAGCTGAACACTTTCCGTATCATGGGAGGCTCTGTGAGGCATAAACTGCCATACTTCTTCCGTTGTATAGGCAAGAACCGGTGTCAGCATGAGTACCAGTGCTTCCAGGATTTCATACATTACAGTCTGCGCTGCTCTACGTTCCCTTGATTCCGGTTTCGAAGTATACAATCTGTCTTTTACAATATCCAGGTAGAAGTTACTCATATCCACTACACAGAAATTGTGAATGGAATGGAACATGGTATGGAATTCATATTTGCTGTATGCTTCATTTACCTTTTTCACAAGACCATTCAGTTTTAACAGGGCCCACTTATCCAGCTCATCCATTTCCTCATATTTTACGGAATGCACATCCGGATTAAAATCATAGATGTTTCCAAGGATGAATCTCCATGTATTTCTGATCTTCCTGTAAACCTCGGAAAGCTGCTTCAACAAGTCTTTTGAGATCTTTATATCTGTGGTGTAATCGGAAGAAGCAACCCAGAGTCTCAAAATGTCAGCCCCGTACTCCTTGATAACATCTGCAGGGTCAATGCCATTTCCAAGGGATTTTGACATCTTCCGTTTTTCCTCGTCGATAACATAGCCGTGGGTTAACACTGTTTTATATGGCGCACTTCCTTTGGTAGCAACCGAAGTAAGCAATGAGGATTGGAACCAGCCCCTATGCTGATCACTCCCTTCCAGATAGAGATCCGCAGGCCAATGTAAGTCGTCCCTGGTTTCCAGCACGGCTACATGACTGGAACCGGAGTCAAACCAGACATCCATAATGTCGGTTTCCTTCTCGAACTCATGCCCTCCACACTCACACTTCACACTTTCAGGAAGTATGTCCTTCGCATCATATTCATACCACGCATTGGAACCCTTCTCCATGAAAAGGTTTTTAACCGCAGTGATGGTCTCATCATTGATAATTTCCTTACCGCAATCCTTACAATAGAAGATTGGGATTGGCACGCCCCAGATTCTCTGTCTGGAAATACACCAATCGGCTCGATCTCTTACCATACTGGTGATTCTCTCTTCGCCCCATCCAGGAATCCATTGCACATCCTTTATAGCATCAAGGGCTTCATTTCTAAAACCCTCAACGGATGCAAACCATTGTTCAGTTGCTCTGAAGATGATGGGCTCCTTGCATCTCCAGCAATGGGGGTATTGATGGTCGATTTTTTGTGAAGCCAGCAAATAATTTCCGGACTTCAACTCTTCTATGATAGCCGCATTGGACTTCGCGTAGTATAACCCTTCAAATTTCCCTGCATCCTTGTTCAGGTATCCTTTATCATCTACCGGTACAATAACAGGAATCTTATATTTCTGACAAACCTGGAAGTCTTCCGCACCATGGCCTGGTGCCGTATGAACGCAGCCGGTACCGGCTTCGAGAGTTATATGGTCTCCCAGAATAACTACGGAATCCCTGTCGATAAAAGGATGTTTACAGTTTATAAACTCCAGTTCTTCTCCTTTATAACGGGTAACAATCTCATAGTTTTCGATGCCTGCCACCTTCATTACGTTCTCTACCAGCTCGGCAGCCATAACATAGTATTCTTCTCCCGCCTTAACCAAAGCATATTCAAAATCCGCATTCAAGCAGATTGCCAGGTTCCCAGGCAATGTCCATGTAGTAGTCGTCCAAATAACGAAATATACATTATCCAGGGTACCTAATACGTTCTTGATTAACCCCTTGTCTTCCCTGACCGGGAATTTTACATAGATGGATAGCGTCGTATCCTCTGCGTATTCGATTTCAGCTTCCGCCAGAGCAGTTTCACAATCCGGACACCAGTATACCGGACGCAAGCCTTTGTATATATAGCCCTTTTTCGCCATCTCACCAAAGACTTCAATCTGTTTTGCCTCGAATTCCGGAGACAGCGTAATATAAGGATGTTCCCAGTCTCCTCTGACTCCCAGTCTTTTGAAGGCTTCTCTTTGTATGTCCAGGTACTTCATTGCAAAATCCTTGCAGGCTTCTCTGAACTTTACAGGTCCTACCTCATGTCTTTTCAAGCCCAATTCCTTGATGGCACGCTGCTCGATGGGGAGACCGTGAGTATCCCATCCAGGTACGTATGGCGTATCGTAGCCATTAAGGCTGTAATATTTAACAACAATATCCTTAAGAATCTTGTTTAATGAGGTACCCAGATGGATCCCGCCATTTGCATAGGGAGGTCCGTCATGCAAAATAAATTTAGGCTTTCCCTCATTCTTCTTCCTTTGCTTATTATAGATATCCATGTCTTCCCATTTTTTCAGGTACTCCGGCTCTCTTTGCGGCAGGTTTGCCCTCATAGGGAAGTCAGTCTGTGGTAGATTTAATGTTTTGCTATAATCTACAGCCATGTTGCATCCTCCTTGTTTTTCTATTTAACATTTAATAATTTTAAAATACATACAAAAAAACCCTCTCACTCCATAAAGGGACGAGAGGGTTATGTCTCACGCGGTACCACCCAAATTATTGCTATGACTTTTCAATCCACCATTTTAAAAGCAGAAATCATATAATCACTTCATTCTATAACGGTTTTTGCCGGCAGCTCTTACTAAGAAATTCCGTTGGGAGCGCAACTCATGGATGATTTTCAAAAGTTATTCCTGCAGAGCTTCCACCGTCCCCTGCTCTCTATAAAGCATTCCCTTTTTACTCTTTCCAATCACAGTTTTTAGATATATGAAATTTATTGTATAAAATTATACACTACAATAAGAGTAATTACAATAGCTTTTTAGCCTTAAGCTCCTTCTTTTTCCTCATGGAACATTTGCTTTAAAACTTCCAGTTGGGAAAGCAGCAAGGTTTCTGATTTGGACTTGAATATGTGAAGCCTTTTTCTCATTTCCTCATACTCAAATTTTATTTTAAGCACTTCCTGGTTTGCATCACTGATTATTTTTTGAGCCTTGAGTTCAGCTTCTTTTATTATGGTTTCTGACTTTGCATACGCATTTTTCTTGATTTCTTCGCTGGTCTGCTGCGCGACAAGAAGGGTATTTTGGAGAGATTCTTCAATAGTCTTGTAGTGCTGCATACCATCATTCAGTACGGCCAGCTTGTCCTTCAGTTCAATATTTTCACGTATGTACCCATTATAATCTTCAATGACTTTATCCAATACTTCGTTTACTTCATCTTCACTATAGCCCATAAAGGTTTTCTTAAAGGATATGTTTTGCAGATCATTTGGAGTATAGTTCATATTCACAGCACCTCCGTCAAATAAGTTTTTTCAGAATGACACCGATTCTTCCTTTTCTGGTAGTTCTTCCGATTTCATCAACTGTTACTCGTCCTCTTCCCCGGACGGAAATCGTATCTCCCTCTTTAACCATTTTCGAGGCATTCGATGTTACGTCCCAGTTTAAAGATACTTTCTCTGCAGTGATATAATCCAGTATTTTATTGCGAGACATCCCAAAGCCAGCGGCAGCCAGGCAATCCAAACGCAAGGAAGCGACTGTCGTGTTGATGATCTTGACTTCTGGATCATTGGTCTGAATCTCATCAATATCCAATTGTTCGACTCGTACTTTGACATTACCAACCTTGGTAAGATTATATTGTATGTAATCGGCAATATCACCCAACACTACAACGCTGCAACCATCTTCTCTAACAAGAATATCTCCAATTTTCTCTCTTTTAATACCTAAACCCATTAAAGAACCGAGATAATCTCTATGAGTTAACGAGCCTCCTGCAGTAGCAGTAATATGAATCAACCGGAAGGGTCTCTCAAAGTCTTCATCCTCTTCATAGAATGACATAAAAGAGGGGCGGAAAATAACAATGTTCCTCTCTGCCCCATCATACCCACCATCAAAAACAATATCGATATCATCGTCACCTGAAAAAGCTTTTTCAACCAAACCCTTTTGATAAGGATCCAGAAAGTCAGAATATGTTACAACTTTCGCTTTTTGAGTTTTAAAAGCTCTGTCAAGTATTTTCGATACCAACAGCTTATCATCAATTTTCAAAAACCTTTTTAGTATCAGCTCTTTATCTGTCATGTTTTATACCATAGCAATCCAAGTCAAAATTTATAAGCCTCTTATCAGAAGATTCACTATAATGTTTCTTATAACTCCAATAAGTATAAACGCTATGATAGGAGAAAAATCAATCATCATATTCCTTCCCATGGCTGACCTCTGAATCATATTCCGTATGGGTCCTAAAATCGGTTCAGTGATCTGGTACAACAGCCGTATAAATTGGTTATCCCTTGGTATGGGAATCCAGGATATGATAACCCTGGCTAATATTGCATACTCCATGATTCTGAAAAGCAAATCAACGGCTCTAATAATCGTATAGGTCATGGTAAGCCTCCATTACTTTGCCCAGGAAAAAGCTCCTCTATTTTTCAATTCTTCTTTAAAATCCCCCATAATATCTACATTATACGGGGCAATAAGAAAAATTCCGTTTGCGACCTTCTGTATATTACCATCCAGGGCGTATACAGCGCCGCTGAGGAAATCTATCACTCTTTGAGCACTTTCTTTTTCGACGTTTTCAAGATTTATTACAACCGGTTTCTTGTTCTTTAAGTGATCACAGATATCCTGCGCATCCTCGAACTTGTCGGGCTGCATGATTACTACTTTGAACTGTGATGTAGAATGTATGTTCACAACCTTATTTTGAGGTTTTTTGTAATTCGAACTGATAAAAGCAGGCTGCTGAAGTTCTTCCTTTTGTACTTCCTGTTCTTCTAAAACCTCTTCTTCTTCCTCTGTTTCCCAACCTACAAAATTGAGCACCTTATTTATTATCTGTGCCATTTTTGACGACCTCCCCTTTATCATTTGTAAATTATTAAATTATAGATTCCCATAATGTATCGGTAATAACTATTTGAATCTATAGTCTTTATTATATAGTATAAAAGGTAATTACTTCACAGGATAATTCCGCGCACCGAAGATTGCGGTGCCGATCCTTACCATGTTAGCTCCCTCCTCAATGGCAATCTCGTAATCATTGCTCATGCCCATGGAAAGGTAATCCATATTTATATTATCAATATTTTCCTGCCTTATGTCAATAAATATTTTTTTTAGTTGCCTAAAAACCGGGCGTGTCTCTTCCGGGTTTTGTACATGCGGTGCAACTGTCATGAGTCCCCTTACCCGCAGGTTCGGATAAACTGCCAGCTGTTTTACAAAGCTTCTGGCTTCTTCAGGTGCTATGCCGAACTTTGTTTCTTCTCCAGCTACATTCACCTGAACAAGCACATCCATGGTTCTTCCGGCTTTCGCCGCCCTCTTTTGGATTTCATCTGCAAGATCCAGCCGATCCAGGGAATGAATCATATGCACCTTGTCAATAATGAATTTCACCTTGTTTGTCTGTAGATGCCCAATCAGATGCCATCTGCATTCCGTATCTACAAGAGGGTATTTGTCACAAAGTTCCTGCACCTTATTCTCCCCGAGATCCAACATCCCCGCTTGAAGAGCATGCTGTATTTTCTCTACGCCCTGTGTTTTTGTTACGGCGATAAGGGTGATATCTTCCAGACTTCTTCCGCTTCTTTCCGCTGCATCCCGTACTTTTTTACGAATCCTTACAGCATTTTCTTTAATAAGTTCCAAATCAATCTCATGTTGGTCCATTAATTAATCAACTGCCCTTCCTGAATGTTTTGAGGATTCAGAACATAGGTATCATACAGGTTAACTCCCGGTTTGCCAGGTTCCGACAGATTACCGATGATTGCAAACTCCTCATTTGAACTAATAACCTTTACCTCTCGAATGGATGCATAATTCAACTTGCTAATAACAATTTTCGCTGTCTTGGCTTCTGCATTATATTCAAAAAGACTCTTTAAAGGAACCCGAAGTCCTTTACTGGTAGTTTTCACCAGATCAATGTTTATTTTTCTCAATGCTGCAGTTTCACTAATACCCTTGTCGATCTTTACAGCCAGAATGCATTTTCCATCTTCTTCGCTGGATTTGAAATAAACTTCTCCGTCAATGGCTTTACTAATCTGGTTAATTCTGATTTCCTGTATTTTATCTCCTACCTTGTACTTCTCCGCTTTGGCCTTATCCAATGTCATCACCAGATAAGCTTCAAAATCCTTAATGACCTTTGCAAAGGGCTTTTCCACTTCTACACTTTTTACGTTGTTATTTTTTCCAGAGTCCTTGACCTTTATGTTATCCAAATCCTTTACGGATAGGTTTCTTATATTAGAAGGTGTCAGCGTACTTTCCAATCCATCAATAACAAAGGACACGATTCCCGAATACGCCGAAGTAATTTTCCTGGTGTTGGAATTCACCTGTTCCTGCAACCGTTCCCTATCCTTCATAAGATTATTAATATGAGCATTGGAATTGCTGCCCACACCAAAAATCGAAGCCTTCTTTTGGATCAACTGGTCAACTTCTTCTTTTAACTGTTTAACTTTCCCTAGATTGTTGCTGTTACTTTCCAAGGAAATGAGCTTCGCTTTTTGCCCGATCTCATTTTCGATTTTAAAAATATCCTCTGAAAAAATTTCCCTGTTTTTATTCAGCTCGCTTTGTGCCTTCAGAATATCCATGTCCTTTTGTTTAAGCTCTTCCAACAAGGGCAGGGAAGAGTCTTTAAGCACCGTCGCAACTACATTTTGACTGGCTACTTTTTCACCTTCATTAATCTCTGTGATACATTTGCCTGCAAAGGGTGATTTCAATACTTCCTCACCTCTGACAATATAAGCATCCGCATTGACCGAATCTTCAATCACTCCCTGCCGAACCACCTCGGTTTCAATCTGTTTGCCATATACCCAATGCAGTAATGATGGTATATATAATAGAAGAAACACTGAGATGAGAAGGCTTCCTACTTTGAATTTGGACATCCTTTTGCTTTCTTTTGTTTCCATAATACCTCAATGCCTCCCAGGTACTTTTATCCGATATTTGCAATCCCCTTATCCGCCATCATCTGTATAGCAATCATAACTCCCAGCTTTACATGCTCATAAACCAACCCACCCTGCATATAGGCTACATAGGGCGGTTTTATGGGAGCATCTGCACTCAGTTCAATAGAGGACCCTTGTATGAAAGCACCCGCCGCCATAATAACAGGGCTGTCATACCCAGGCATATCCCAGGGTTGGGGTGTTACAAAGGCATCTACCGGGGAACCTTTTTGTATACCCTGGCAAAAGGCAATCAGATGATCAGGATTACCAAACTTTATAGCCTGGATGATATCACTGCGCTTCTCTCCCGGCATGGGTGAAGTCTCAAATCCCAATCTGTCCATAAAAGCTGCGCAAAAAACTGCTCCCTTCAAACTCTCCGCCACTACGTGGGGAGCCATGAAAAGCCCCTGGAACATAAGCCTGTTATTTCCCAAAGTAGAGCCAACCTTTTTACCCAATCCCGGAGTGGTAAGTCTGTACGCCGCTTTGGCAACATACTCTTCCTTACCTACGATGTAGCCTCCGGTTGGAGCCAGCCCCCCTCCAGGGTTCTTAATCAATGAACCTGCCGCAAGATCGGCTCCTACTTCAATCGGCTCCTTGTCCTCTACAAATTCACCGTAGCAATTATCAACCATGACGATAATATCGCTTTTTATATTCTTGATGAACTTTGCAGCCCGCCCGATGTCATTCACCTTTATGGACGGTCTCCATGCGTACCCTCTGGAGCGCTGAATCAGGACCATTTTCGTACGTTCATTAATTGCTTTCCGGATCCCATCGAAATCCAGAGAGTGGTCAGGCAGCAACTCAACCTGCCGATATGTAATGCCGAACTCTTTGAGGGACCCGCCGCCTTCTCCACGAATACCGATAACTTCCTCCAAAGTATCGTAGGGCTTTCCGGAAACAGCCAGCAGTTCATCTCCAGGTCTCAGATTTCCGTACAGGCAAAGGGCCAATGCCTGGGTTCCTGCTACGATGTTATGCCTGACAAGAGCATCTTCTGCCTTGAAAACATCCGCATACACGGCATCCAACACTTCTCTTCCTCTATCGTCATAGCCATATCCCGTAGTCCCCGAAAAGTGCGAATCACTGAGATGATGCTCCTGCATTGCCTTGATAACCTTATATTGGTTATATTCCTTTATAGAATCAATTTCCTTTATAACTTCGGAAATTTCCTTTTCGACTTCATTTGAAAGCCTGATTACACCCTCTTTTACTCCAAATTGGTTCTGCAACAAGTTCTGCAAATTAAAATTCATTTCTGTACCTCGCTATCCTGATGGAATTTACTATAATCTTTCGTTTTTTGACAATCCGCGTTATCTGTAAAAGTTTTTCAAGAAACGTTACGAGAGACGGTGAAGTGTCGGTACTTTATACAAATTATACGCTTATTTCATTATTGTACCACAAAATTAGGGCTTGTAAAATAATAACATAGTCATGCATTTTGCTCTCCTTCATGGATGCCATGGCAGGCCTGCAAAAAGGAGTATTCAATTATTTTATAGCATCTTGCCAAAGAAGGACATATTATTTCCCATATCCTGCCTTGAATTTTGCTTCTTTTTATTATACCATTGATATCGCACCCTTAACGATAAAATTTTATAGGTGGTAGAAATGAATTTAAAATACATTGTAGATGATTCTCATGCCGGTAAGGTACTAAAGACAATCCTGAAACACGAACTTGAAATTTCTGAAAGACTTATAAAGAAATTAAAATATGACGGAAAGATTCTTTGTAATTCAGTACCGGTTTTTGTAAATACCATTGTACAATCAGGAGATGTTATTGAAGTAAACATAGAGTTTACAGAGGAATGTGATGAAGTCATTCCGGAAGAAATCGAGATCGATATCCTTTACGAAGACGACTATTTGATCGCGCTGAATAAGCAGCCCAATATCGTGGTACATCCTACCTCCAGCCATCCCAGCGGTACCGTTGCAAACGCAGTTATGCACCATCTTCTGCAAAAGGGTATTTGCCGAAAGGTCCGTCCTGTCAGCCGGTTGGACCGTGATACCACCGGCATCATACTCTTTGCCAAAAATCAGTTTGTGCAGGAGTTCCTCATCCGACAGATGAAGGATAAAATCTTTTCCAAGGAGTATATTGGAGTTGTTATGGGCAGCATCCCGGATGAAAAAGGCACTATTGACCTGCCCATCGAGCGGAAACCCGGAAGTATCATGCTTCGGCATACAACACCCACAGGAGCCCCCTCCATAACACACTATGAGGTATTGGCACGTCTGAATGGCGCTACCTTGTTAAAGTTTAAGCTGGAGACGGGAAGAACCCACCAAATCCGTGTCCACTGTCAAGCCATTGGTCATCCCTTGATGGGAGATACTCTCTACAGCGATATACCTACCCCATTGATTGACAGGCAAGCGCTGCACTCCCAAAGAGTCCGCTTTCTGCATCCCCACAGCAGGGAACCTTTTGAACTGATTGCTCCCGTACCGGCGGATATCAGCAATCTTTTAGAAGAACTTAGGCCTTAGACAACCACTTTAACTTTTTCTAATTTGGCCGGGAAAACCATGGGCAATGTATTTACATAAATTAACAGCGATGCTATTATATATACGAGTTCAGCAGTATGAGTTCAAGTTTGATTTATGCGCTGAACAAATCTCTGTTACAGGTAGGAAACAAAATACTATATATGCGCAGCCGCGTTGTTTAATCTGGAGGTAAAACCATGGATATACTAAAGAATAAGTACTCAATTACCGAATTGAGTGAGTGTCTTAATGTTACAGATCATACATTGCGATATTACGAAAAGGAATTCAATATAAATGTTCCAAAGGACGATCGTGGCAGAAGATCTTATACCCCGGAGCTGGCAAACCTTATGTTTCAAATAAAGAATATGAGGGATGAAGGCCTTGAAATAAAAGCCATCAAAAAAATTCTTGTTTCAGAAAACATTCTACTGGAATCTCCACCGATAGTCGTAGAAGAAACGGCAATTGCTGTTCTTCCTGCAATTCGGCCCGGTTCTTCTACCGATCTGTCCGAAATAAAAGAGTTTTTCGATGATTTTAAGCAGCAACTTACGCTAAGTGTTTCCAGTGAAGTTACGTCAGCCAGGGATCACATTACCCAGGAGCTAACTAAAACAAAGCTTGAACTTGGAGCTTGCGTGGAAAACGGAATGAGAAAACTGGAATCCAAAATGGAAAAGCACTTTCAGGAGGTAGACCGTTCTATCGGGCTCTGGAGAGAACGTAAAAACCGCAGCCTTATTCAAAGACTGTTCAACAGCATAAAATAATCAAAAGGGGAGTGACAGGAACCTGCCACTCCCCTTTTGATTATTTTCAACTACTGTATATCCTTCTCCTTCAAATAGAAAAAAGTCCGGAAGGGCTTGAAATTATATCGGTTGCACATAATAATCTGTTCTGTACTGCCGACAAAAAGAATTCCCTCCTGCTTTAAGGATTTATTAAACTTGCGATAGATCTCCACCTTTGCTTCCTCGGTAAAATAGATCAAAACATTCCGGCAAACAACCAAATCCATATCACTAGGGAACTCATCTGCCAGTAGATTCAGTTGTTTAAACTCAACACATCTTTTTATCTCATCCTTCACTCTGAACATTTCGCCTTCTTTTTCGAAAAATTTCTGTTTAAAGTCCTGAGGAAGATTCTCCACACTCTTATATCCATAAACCCCTGCTTTGGCTTTTGCAATGGCCTCTTTATCAATATCCGTTGCCAGTACCCGAATACTGCTTAAGGGCATAAAATGGCTCAAAACCATCACGAGAGTATAGGGCTCATCGCCTGTTGAACAAGCAGAGCTCCAGATTTTTAAAGTTTTACTTTTTGATAGCAGCAAAGGCAATATTTCCTTTTCCAAAACCCTCCACTGTTCAGGATTTCGGTAAAACTCGGATACATTGATTGTCAGGTAGTTAATAAACTCGTTAAAGAGTATTTTATTCGACTTTATGGTTTTTACATAATCTTCATAGGATGTTATATTGTTTTTTGCGATCAGAGAATCAATTCTCCGCTTCATTTGCTTTTCCTTATAATACGTGAGATTAATTCCTGTCATCTTGTATATTTCCGTCTTAAAACCCTCATAATCCATCATCGTATCTAACTCCTGACTTCGTAGTGTAAATTCAAGAACATTTTAACATAAAGTAAAGTTTAAGTAAACCATCACAAACAGATCTCATTTCATTGTAATGAGGATTATCCCAATGTTGTCAGGTTAAGCATCAACCTTCACCCTACGCAGTATAAAAAATACATAAACTAAAATAGGCGTGCCCTATTTGCATGCCTATGGGTCCGTTCATTTATTTAGATTGGAATAAATTTTAATGTTTTCTAAGTCTTCCTCGTAGACTGTTAGATTCTTTTGCACAAAAAAACAGAACCCAAAAGGTTCCGTTTTTGCTTAAATTATTGATTTTCATTATTCATAAGTTCGGCCGGCAGTTCAATCCTGTTTGTCATTTCCTCTTTATGCTCGGAAGGAACTTCTTCCCCTGCGGTTTCCTGCTGCGCCGCATCTTCTTCTTTGTTCTTTACAGGATCAATGGGGTTAACTTCTTTGATGCTCAATCCAATCTTTTTGCTTTCCAGGTTCAGTTCGATTACCTTCGCTTCTATTTCCTGCCCTATTTCAAGAACATCAGAAGGTTTTGCAATTCTGACATTGGAAATTTGTGATATATGCACCAAACCGTCAATTCCTTCTTCCAACTGTACAAAGGCTCCAAAAGGAACGATACGCGCTACCTTACCCTTAACAATATTGCCAACGGCGTATTTCTCTTCTGCATTGTACCATGGATTGCTCTCTGCCTTTTTAAAGCCCAGGGAGATCCTGCTCTTTTCCTTGTTGAACTCCAATATGGTTACTTCTACCAAATCTCCAATTTTCACTACTTCCGAAGGATGCTTGATTTTATTCCAGGAAAGTTCGGACACATGGATTAATCCGTCCACTCCACCGATATCAACAAAAGCACCGAAGTCAGTAAGGCTCTTTACTGTGCCATTGAATTTCTTGCCAACTTCAATGTTTGCCCATACCTGTTCTGACTGCTTTGATTTTTCCTCTTCCAGAATCACTCTTTGTGAACCCACAACCTTCTTTTTCTGCTTATTCAGCTCAATAATTCTTACTGTTACCGTCTGCTTCAGGAATTCATTCAGGTCCTTAACAAAACGATCGCTGATTTGGGATGCAGGAATGAAGATACGCGCTCCATTTGCAGTCGCAATAACGCCGCCATTAACCACATCTACCACTTTTGCTTTTACAGGTGTCTTATTTTCGTAAGCTTCTTCTATTTTGGTCCAGCTGTTTATGGCATCAACCTTTTTCTTTGATAACAAGACATTGCCTTCGCCATCATTGACTCTTACAACAAAGGCTTCAACTTCATCTCCAACTTTCAGCGACTTCTCCGGTTTGAAATCAGGATCATCTGAAAACTGGTCTACAGGGATCACACCATCGGATTTGAAGCCAAGGTCCACATACACTTCAGAATTGTTAAAGCCCACAATCCTGCCTTTTACGATTTCCCCACTTCGAATGGAGACATCAAAGCTTTCAAAGGCCTCTTTGAAGCTCATCTCGTTTTCCTGTTTATTTAATTCACTCATTTTTTGTATAACCTCCTCGATTACCCAATCCGGTGTTGAGGCACCGGCAGTAATCCCTATTTTTTTTATTTTTTTTATATCTACCGGCGGTAATTCACCGGATGTTTCCACGGTATGCGTATTGCTGCAATATTTTTTACAGATTTCATACAGCTTTTGCGTGTTGGAACTATCGCTTCCTCCAAGCACCACCATCATATCCACTTGCCCGGCAATCTCAGCAGCTTCTGACTGACGAGTACTGGTCGCGTTGCATATGGTATCATACCTTATTATGTTTTGAAATTTTTCATCAAGCAATTCATTGATTGAATTCCATTTTTCTTTTGTTATGGTGGTTTGTGCAACAATACATACTTTTTGCTGCCCAGGTTGAATTTTTTCTGCATCTTCCCTAGTATTTACAATAAGGGCTGTATTTTCACACCATCCATTTATCCCTATTACTTCGGGATGAGAGCGATCTCCTACGATAATAATCTGGTATCCTTCCTTATATTTTTCTTCTACCAAATTATGGATTTTTTTAACATAAGGACACGTGGCATCGATGATATCCAATTCTTTGCCTTCCAGTTTATTGTAAATTTCCGGTGTTACTCCGTGAGCTCGTATTACCATCTTACCACAGATATCTTCTTCATCTGGATCGGTAATAACTTTTACGCCCCGTTCCTTTAACTGGCTCACTACCTGTTTATTATGAATGATGGAGCCAAGGGTGTAAATCTGTTTGTCAGACTTTTCAATCAAATCATAAACTGCATTTACAGCCTTGTTAACACCGAAACAAAAGCCTGCTGTTTTAGCAACAATAATCTCCAATTATTTCTCCTCCAAAAGCGCATAAACCCTTCGCATAATATCCTCACTCAAGTCAGCTAATTCCTCTGGAGTTAGTTTTTTTTCCGGGTCTGTTTCGATACGGTAAGGTTTGCCTATAACGACCCGTACCTTTGTAAAAAATTTATAGCTGCCGTCAACACCCACAGGCAAGATAGGAACTCCTGCATTTACTGCAAACATGGCAGCACCTGCTTTTACCTTGATATTGCCGGGGTCCTTTCCGCGTGTCCGGGTTCCTTCAGGCAGAATGCCAACAATTTTACCGCTTTTCAAAAGCTTATATACGGTTTTTGCAGCACCGATATCTCCCGTACCTCTTTTAACGGGAAAAGCACCGACTCCTTTCAAAAACCACGCTACTATGCGAGAGTTGAAAAGTTCCGCCTTTGCCATAAAATGTACCAAGCGTTTGATCTTATATCCAATAAAGAACATGTCGAGCTGCCCAATATGATTGGCACAGAGTATCACGCCACCTTCTTCAGGTACATTTTCCATTCCTTTTATTTCGACCTTATAAAATATCCCAAAGTAAATTTTTAACAGAAACTTTACAATTCGGTCCATTATGATACCCTTACTTTAGCCAATAAAATTATTTTTTCTGCCACTTCTTCAACACTCATTGCTGTCGTATCGATTTCAACAGCATCATCGGCCTTTGCCAGCGGGGCAAAGTCTCTACTGCTGTCGCTGAGGTCCCTGTGCTCAATATCTTTTAATACCTCGCTAAAAGCTACGGTATCATTTCCTTTTTCAATAAGTTCCTCATATCTTCTTTTCGCCCGCGCTTCCAGGGAAGCGGTCAGAAAGATTTTCAGATCTGCATCGGGAAGAACATAGGTACCTATATCTCTTCCGTCCATCACAATGCTTATCTCCTTTGAAACAGCCCTTTGAAGCTCAACCAGCTTGATCCTGACTTCAGGAACAGCAGCCACATTGGAGGCTCCGATTGAAACTTCAGGGGTTCTGATTTGTTCACTGACATCGGCTCCGTCCAGAAATATCCTTTGTTCTTCGCCGCAGTGACCTATTTTAATATTAATGGAATCGATCATTTCAGAGAGTCCTTTTCTGTCCAGGGTATCAATACCCTCCTGCAATGCCTTTAGAGCTACCGCCCTATACATGGCTCCAGTATCAAGATATACGATCCCCAAGGATTTTGCTATAATTTTTGCTATGGTACTTTTCCCTGCTCCAGCAGGCCCGTCGATTGCAATGGTTAACCTGGACAAAACGATTTCCTCCGTAAAACGCTCAGTAGTTGTTTATATTCTATAAAAAATTAAAAAATCCTTTTTTCCTTCATAAATAATTTATGATGTACCCTTATCCAAATCCGGTCTCAATATTTTTGCACCGTTTAAATATACATGGGATATCTCTCCGTTGCTTTTTTCAGTATTAATATGTAAAAGTATCCGAATACATTTGGGTAAGCTTCCCGGTACATTAATCTCATTCGTACACATTAGAGCAACATCCGTAATTCCCAGTTGTCTGGCTGCTACTGCCGGAAAAGCTGCATCCAGGTCCTGCGTCATCGTAAAAAAAATACTTACCATATCTTCCTGCTTAATCTCATTCCGTTTGATGATCTCCTCCAACAGCACTCGGCTGGCTTCAATCATTTCAAAAGAATCATTGTTTTCTACCGTAGTTGCACCTCTAACACCTCTAACTGCCACGTCTACCCCTCCATACTGCCAACCTGAACTATCCTCCTATAGGCTGTTGTGAAAACAGACATTCGATACAATTTCGCTGCATTACGCACAGTCACCCTGATGATGTAACCTGCGAAAAATTATCTATAATTTCCAACTCGACCTATACCACTCGATGCCCTAATCCAATCGCTACTTCATTCAAGTGAAGAAGACCTATGCCGAAAAATATCGCCACACTGATGTGGTCATTAAACCTGGCAATGCCGATTTTGCCGCCTACATTAAGACCTAATGCCTTGGTCATAATCTGCGATAATGCTTCCCGGGTTGCTCCGGCTACCGCACCTTCTTCTGCATGGCTGTCCGATATTACACCTTCTCTTTTCGCTGAAACAACTGCTCTTTCTACGATTTTCATAACAGAAGTGATAAATTCGCCTCCATAGTCCACAGCTGCCGTATAAATGCTATCTTTCGCATACTCGGATTGCAAATATTTTTCTTCCTGCCGGTTTACCGTAAGAGCCAGCTTTATCGCAACACTTGCGATTTCCTTGCTACCAAATTGACCGGCTCCTTCCAAACCTTTATTCATATGTTCTCCTTATCGTGTCAAATTCAATACATATTATATAGTATTAAAACCTTTAAAACAATATCTTTAGTTAAAACTTAAAGGAACTTTTCAAAAAAAATGCATTTATTTTCACTATAAATGCATTTTTCGCTTATTTGTTATCTATATTTACTTTCAAAAGTCTTTGTGTATCCGATTGGACCTTCACTTTTTTACCTAGACACGGGGTTGATATGTTATCACTTTTGGAGAGGATTTCTACTTCAGCCGTACTTTTAAATCTACTTCCATCCACTTCGATAACATCTCCATCCTTCACATTGAGTTCCAGGATCCTACTGGAAAAAACTGCGGCCTCATCCCCATTCACCAAAATTTTGATATCGCTGTTTTCACTCTCTCCGGTCAGACCGATACGAATCGTACCTTCATTATACAGGTACATTTCTCTCTCCAAAGGTGAGCCTTCCATGTCCGTATTAACGGCTAGAAAGTCTCTTACTGAGGAGTTCGTCAATGCAGTTTGAACAAGAATCATCAAACAAAATGTAAAAACAAAGGATAAAAAAAGAACCCTTTCAAAGCTATAGCCCGTTTTTCCCGGGCTTTTCCTTTTCTTCCCCTTATGTGTAAACAGAATAAATTTCATGGGCCAACCACTCCAGAATATTTACAAAACATCGTCCTTCCCCCTCGTGCATAATTGCCAGTTACCGATTTACATCAATAACAACCCGGCAGTAAAATACTACTTTTTTGTTATGTGCAATATCGCCATATACAATAATATGCACAGATTATGGCAAAAATACACATGGCGGAATAAAAAAGCACCCGAAGGTGCCTCTCTTATTGCTCCATTGTACAATTCATTCCTGCCAGATAGCCGGTAGAAAAGGCAATGGTCAGGTTAAAACCGCCTGTATATGCATCCAGATCAACTAACTCTCCGGCCAGGAAAAATCCTTTTATCTTTTTGGATTCCATGGTAGAAGGGTTGATTTCATCCGTTGAAACGCCACCTGCAGTAACTATGGCTTCCGTGATGGGGCGGGAGCCTACAATATTCAATTCCAGATTTTTCAGTAATTTAACCAGATTCCTTCTCTCATCACGGGTAATCTGGTTAACGAATTTGTCAGGCTCAATCTTCGAGAGCTTGACGATAACCGGTATCATCTTCTGGGGAAGCAGCTCATCCAAGGCATTTTTAAACTGCTTTCTCGAAAACTTTTCAAAATCCCTCTGGATTCTATCATCCAGCTTTTCCTCATCCAAGGCAGGTTTCAAGTCAATGACAAGCTTCACATCCTTGTAATTATAATCCAGGATGTGCCTGCTGGCACTTAATATGACAGGCCCACTGACACCGAAATGAGTAAACAGCATCTCTCCAAAATCATTGTAGATCTTTTTCCCCTTCTTATTCAGCAGGGTAATGGAAATATTTTTAAGTGATAGTCCCTGAAGCTCCTTAATCCATTCTTCCCCGGAAACCAATGGAACCAGCGACGGTTTCAGCGGTATAACAGTGTGACCGAGAGCTTCCGCCATCCTGTAGCCATCTCCCGTAGACCCTGTCCCTGGATAGGAGGCTCCCCCGGTAGCTAGAACAACAGCATCACAATCCAGTTCTTTACCGTCCTTTAAAACAACCGACTTCACCCGGCCGTTTTCGGCTCGAATGGCCTGTACAGGCGATTTTAGCCATATCTTTACTTTGCTTCGCTCCAGATATTTTGCCAGGGTATCCACTACATCCTTCGCTCGGTCGGAGACGGGAAAAATCCTTCCTCCCCGTTCTACTTTCGTCTCCAAGCCATACCCCTTAAGAAATTCAATCAAATCTGTATTGGAAAAAGTATAAAAGGCTGAATATAAAAAACTCCCGTTACCAGGAGTGTTTTCTATGAGCCCATCAATATCGGTACTATTTGTGATGTTGCATCTTCCTTTACCGGAAATGAGAATTTTCTTTCCCAGCCGATCGTTCTTTTCCAGCAGCAATACCTGCGCACCGGATTCGGCAGCTTTACCGGCAGCCATAATCCCCGCCGGACCCCCACCGATTACAATTACTCGTTTGCTCATGCTTTCACTCGCTTTGCTTTAATGTATTTATTTCAGATTCATATTTTGTGCCAAGGTGTAGACAAAGAATAACTTCCACTTTTTCAAGGCCCCCTTATGTAACCCCTGCATAGGGACAAAGGATCGTGGAAGCTATTCTTTCGCAAATCCTATATATGCATTAATAGTCAATGCTCTTTTGTTCCTGCTCCTGGTCATACTTTTCGTAGACCTGATATTCATCCCATATGGTTTCCAGCTTTTCAAAGGTTCCGGATACCTGTTCCTTTCTTCTCATTCCTACAGCTACAATTAGCGCATTAATCACGCTTAAAGGAGCCACCAACGAATCCACAAAGGAAGCCATATCACTGCGAGCCACCAATGAATGGTGGGCTTCAGCAGCCAACGGGGACTGGTTGCTGTCGGTAATGGCAATGACCGTAGCACCCTGCTTTTTAACAAACTGCATGGCCTTAATGGTTCGGGTTGAATATCGAGGGAAGCTGATGCCGATGACTACGTCCCCTTCCGAAGCACGCACAATCTGTTCAAACATTTCACTGACACTGGTAGTATGCACTAATCGTATGTTATCAAAAATCAGATTAAAATAGAAGCCCAGAAAGCTTGCCAGCGGAGCGGAGCTTCGAACTCCCAGTATATAAATTCTTTTCGCATTCAGAATACTCTCAACAATTTTATTAAAGCTTTCCTGGTCGATTTCCTCCATGGTAACCTTGATTTTTTCCATATCCGAATGAAGTACGCTCTTTAGGATATTCTCTTCACTGATTCTATTAAAAGCCACTTCCATTCGCTGTACGGAGGTCAGCTTACTCTTTATCAGTTCTTTTAATTCCTTCTGGAGTTTTGGATATCCATCAAAGCCGAGTTCAATAGCAAACCGCACAACAGTGGACTCACTGACACCTACGATTTCACCAAGCCTCGCAGCCGTCATAAATGCTGCCTTATCATAATGATTCACAATATAACTTGCAATCAGCTTCTGTCCTTTACTAAAGTCGTCCATGCCTTCCTGAATTAATTTTAACAAGTCCTGACCTTTTCCATCCATCACTTTACTCCTTATGCCTCATTTATTGAAATTACTATTTTATCCTCTTTTTTGGGAAAACTCAATATCCGCCTTTACACCTTTGGATTTTTGCTTAAAATCAATCAGTTTTACAATTCCAGGTTATTTTGACGCTTAGAGCAGCTTTTAATTCAAGTTTGTCGGTATTATTCATTATCTTCCTCCCAATCGGTAAATTTATACATTCGTACCGGCAAAATATATAGGTATTATAGTACATACCCGAATTGTTAATTCTCTAACTATAATATTACAATTTTGCAGGTTAAAAATCAAGTCATTGCATTTTTTTCATTCATTTAGGATGTAAAATGTTGGACATTTCAAGAAAAATGTTTTAGAATGGATAGGAATAAATTGTAAAGAGGGTTGTTATGAAGAAAATAGTTATTGTAGCATTTGCAGTTGCAGTCATTCTCTCTGGCGTGATCTTTTGGCTGCTAGGAGGAACAACTCCGTCCCAGCCCACAAAATTCGCTGAGGAATCCCGGTCTCTCGGAAATAATACAGCCCCCCTCCTCTTCACACCATCTGTTACACCCACTCCGGTTCCTTCTCCCACACCGGTACCAACGCCAAGCATGGTTAAACTCTCTTTTGCAGGCGATGTGATGTTTGACAGTTGGGTGGGCTCCCTCATCGATAAAAACGGACCTGAACACATAGTATCGGATCTGAAGGGTTTGCTCAAAAAATCCGATATTTCCATGGTAAATCTTGAAACTCCCATAAGCCTTCGTGGTGTAAAGGAAAATGACAAACAGTTTACCTTTCGGGCAAAGCCTGAGCATGTAAATGTACTGACTGCCTCCGGAATTAATATGGTTACTCTTGCCAACAATCATATTCTGGACTTTGGGCTCGACGCTTTGCAGGACACACTGGAAATTCTAAAAGGAAATAATATCGGTTTTGCAGGCGCTGGCCAAAATGTAGACGAAGCCAGTAAACCGCTATATATTACTAAAAATGACTGTAAAGTTGCATTTATTGCTTCCAGTCATGTAATTCCCTTCGTATCCTGGACTGCCGGTCCTAATAAACCTGGAGTTGCCGTTACCTATGATCCTGCCCGTACATTGGCAGAAATTGAGGAGGCCAGAAAAACTGCCGATGTCGTTGTCGTATACGTCCATTGGGGAGAAGAAATGAAAAATACTCCCGTACCCTATCAAAAAAATCTGGCCCGGATGTATATCGATAAAGGCGCTGACATTGTTATCGGCGCACATCCGCATGTCCTACAGGGATTGGAGTATTATAAAAACAGTATTATTGCTTATAGTCTCGGCAACTTTATTTTTACGAATACACGGAGCGATACTGCTGTACTGAATATAGAGCTGACAAATAAAAAAATATCCAGTGTCAGAATAATACCCTGTGAAATCAATAACTTCAGAACGCTATTGGTGGAAGATGCTCAGAAGGCCAGGGACCTCTTCGAATACATAAAAAGCATCTCTTTCAATGCCGATATTTTAGCCGACGGTTCTGTCGTTTCCAAAAATTAAAACAAGGTGAAAATCAGCTTTACGGCTGTTTGTCCCCTATTCATCCATTTTTTATCCATTAAATGCTATTGGCTTCTCCTCATATTTATACTAATTCTACAAATACTATTTTATATTTATGTTAACTACAGGTGAAGCAGATGATACAGATTGATGATGCGGGCAGCGGAAGCTTTTTTGGCGGTACTTGTATAGGTATTTACAGACCGGAAACGAACGAATATTATTTTGATATTATTCCTGTTGAGCTTTATAATAAAGCAAATTTCAAGAAAAAGTTATATCTTGATGCAGTGGTAGATATCGTAGAAACCGCCTTTGAAGCACTTGAGGTAAGAAAAAGCGAAGCCATTGAAATATGTCGCGGTTATATGTTCGAAAAATTAAAAAACTGGTTAAATGATAAAGGCTATACCTGGTACTGTACTCATATTACCGGTCATTTTCAGGACATCGTGGAAAAGAATTTTGAACTATACACCATTAAGCTTGGACTACCGGAGCAATACATAAAATATACACGGTATCCTTTTCATTTTCACAAGCTTCTCCGCTGGGTATATGCAGATTTGGACAATCGGATCAATTTGTGCAAAGTAGGCTGGAAAAGCTGGGAGAAGCTAGAAGGTATGAAACCAGAGGTCTATGAGGATATTTTAAATGTATCCAACTTTTATTGTTTGTACTGCGGTAAACATATCGCCAAAGGCAGTAAGGTAAGGGTACTTAAGTATGTAAGCAATCGTCAGAACCTGGTATATCTGCACTATCAATGCAAAAACGACACCTGATTTTGCATCACACTTCCTCATGGATTCCACAAAAAATTTAGGGTAGGTTTAGAACCTACCCCTACAAAAGTGTCCTCCTGCATTTTCCGTGGTTAAACCGGATGTACTCGATCGGTATAGTCAACCAACTTGCTGTCAATCTTATACTTCTGTGCTTGACGGGTTTTGAAAAAATTTTCAGCCGGCTGCGGAAACAGCGCATAGCTTAAAACATCTTCATCCTGTTCGGTATATTCCTTGATGAGCTCCCGGGTTTTCTCCAGTTCACAGGGAATCAAATCCGCAGGTCTGCAGGTGACAGGTTCCTCATTTCCAAGAATAAACCTCTGAATCTGCGTAGATACAGGGGCCGGAGTCCTTCCATACTCGCCTTTTATCAATGCTTTGGATTCCTTTGGAATTATCTTATATCTTTCTCCGGCAATGACATTCATCACGGCCTGTGTACCGATAATCTGACTGGCAGGTGTAACCAGCGGAGTAAACCCAAAGTCTTCCCGTACTCTTGGTATTTCCTTCAGTACGTCCTCCAGCTTCTCAGTCTTTCCCGCCTGCTTCAATTGCGCAAGAAGATTTGAGAGCATTCCGCCCGGAATCTGATAAATGAGCGCATTTACATCAACCCCCATGACTTTCGGATCCAGCAACCCGCTTTTTATATATTGCTCCTTTAATGACCTGAAATAGTGGGCAATTTCACTCAAAGAGGCAATGTCAAGCCCGGTATCGTAGGGAGTATCCTTCAATGCAGCAACCATGGATTCCGTGGGTGGCTGCGAAGACCCTAGAGCCATGGAGGATATCGCACAGTCAATTCCGTCTACACCTGCCTCAATGGCCTTTAAGCAGGTCATGGATGCAAAACCGCTGGTGTAGTGCGTATGGAGTTGAATAGGCACTTTTACGCTTTCCTTCATTGCCGTAACAAGATCATAGGCTGCATAGGGAGTCAATAACCCTGCCATATCCTTTATGCAGATGGAGTCTGCACCCATTTTCACCAATTGCACGGCGTCTTTTACAAAGCCTTCCATGGTGTGAGCCGGGCTCAACGTATAGCAGACAGTCCCCTGCACATGGCCCCCTTCCTTTTTACACGCCCGTATTGCCGTTTCAACATTCCTGAGATCATTAAGAGCGTCAAAAATCCGAAGAATATCAATACCGTTGGAAATCGATTTTTGTACAAAATATTCCACCACATCATCTGCATAGGGTTTGTATCCTAACAGGTTCTGACCCCTTAACAGCATTTGCAAGGGGGTATTTTTCACCCTGCTTTTTATTTTTCTTAATCTTTCCCAGGGATCTTCATTTAAAAATCGTAAACAGGCATCAAATGTTGCCCCTCCCCAAGCTTCCAGGGAATAATACCCAATCGTATCCAGTTCCTCCAATATGGGGAGCATGTTCTCCGTCTTCATTCGGGTAGCGATCAAAGACTGGTGTGCATCCCGTAACACCGTTTCGGTGATTTTCACTTTCGCCATGTTTTGCAACCTCCCACGCATTCATTATTTATCGCTCTCCATTGAGTTAGGTCAATGAGATCAAATCTTCCCCGGCATTCACAGATGCACCTTTCTCCACATGAACCGCCGCAATCTTGCCATCGTTGGGAGCAACAATTTCGTTTTCCATCTTCATTGCTTCAAGGATCAAGAGAACCTGTCCCTTTTTAACAACATCACCTGTTTTCACATTCAATTTTAGAACAGTCCCAGGCATTGGAGAATGAATCCTCACTGCTCCGGCAGGTGCAGCCGACTCTGTCTTGGCAGCAGTTTTCGTCGGGACCTGGACAGGGGCCATGTTCTTCCCCGCCACCGGTTGGTTTACCGGACCTGCTGCTCCCACTTCTTCAACATCTACTTCATACTGTGTTCCATTCACTTTTATTAAAAATCGTCTCATGCCGATTCCTCCCTACGTAAAAATTCCTATTCTAGATATCCGACTTTAGTTTTGAATTGATCCAGTGGCAAGACTGTCCTGAAACCCGGATATTTTTACCATTGAAAATTACAAGCTTTAAAGTTGGATACTTGTAAAGACCGGATGAAAATATAAACTCATCTTGTCCCAAGTCTATTCCTCATACTTTCGACTCTCCCTGCCTTTCTCCAGGCAGATGCGGTCTTGGGTACCTTCCGAATCGACTTAAGCACCTGCTGCGTGCCTGCTTCTTCATTATAGGCAGCAATTGCAGCCGCTATAGCTGCCACTACTTCTTCTTTTATACCATGATTCAACGTTCATGCCCTCCTTTGCTTCTTATAGGAGATTGTGAAAAACACGGCGGTTCTTTCGTGCGGGCCGCTTATAGTGCGCTACACGCAGTACAGCACAATCCATAGAACCGCTTTTTTCACAACCGCTTATAGAGGTATATTTCCATGTTTCTTGGAAGGTCTTGTTTCCCTCTTGTTTTTGAGCATTTCAAGAGCATTTATCAACCTCATTCTTGTATTCCCCGGTTCGATCACATCATCCACATATCCTCTGGAAGCTGCAATATAGGGATTCGAGAATTTTTCTCTATACTCTTCGATCTTATTATTTCGCTCAACAGCAGGATCCGCAGCAGCTGCGATTTCCTTCCTGAAAATAATATTTGCAGCCCCGTCCGGCCCCATGACTGCAATTTCCGCTGTAGGCCATGCAAACACCATGTCTGCCCCCAGATGCTTGCTGTTCATAGCAATATAAGCTCCTCCGTACGCTTTCCGGACAATTACGTTAATCTTCGGCACCGTAGCTTCAGAGAATGCATACAGAAGCTTTGCACCATGCCGGATAATGCCGTTATGCTCCTGTGCAACACCGGGTAAAAAGCCGGGTACGTCCGTAAAGGTGATAACAGGAATGTTGAAGGCATCACAAAAACGTACAAACCGGGCGGCTTTATCGCTGGAATTGACATCCAGCACTCCGGCAGCCACATTGGGCTGATTCGCTATGATGCCTACGGAACTACCATTTAACCGCCCAAAGCCGATAATGATATTTGGGGAATAATGTTTCTGGATTTCCAGGAAGTCTCCGCCATCCACTACTCTGCGTATCAATTCCAGCATATTATAGGGTTTATTGGCTCCATCAGGTATAATCCCATCCAGTTCGGGATCGTAGGCAGCAAAACCACCCGGTGGGGAGTATACCGGTGCGTCATCCAGGTTGTTGTCCGGAAGAAAACCAATCAGACGCTTGATCTCCTCAATACATTCCGTCTCACTGCTGCTCTTAAAATGCGCAACACCACTGAAAGCATTGTGTGTGTGTGCACCACCCAGTTGTTCAAAAGTCACATCTTCACCGGTAACTGCCTTTATAACCTGCGGGCCTGTAATGAACATCTGGCTTGTCTTTTCCACCATAAAAATAAAGTCTGTGATGGCAGGAGAATAAACTGCACCTCCCGCACAGGGCCCCATGATTACGGAAATTTGAGGTATAACTCCCGATGCCAGCGTGTTACGATAGAATATATCCCCAAAACCGCTTAATGCATCGATCCCCTCTTCAATTCTCGCTCCGCCGGAATCATTGATACTAATAAAAGGCGCTCCCATTTTCATCGCCATATCCATTACCTTTGTAATTTTCCCGGCGTGCATTTCTCCCAAAGATCCCCCGATGACGGTGAAATCCTGAGACGCAACAAATACCAGTCGTCCCTCCACAGTTCCATACCCGGTAATGACCCCGTCTCCCGGCACCTTCTTTTTCTGCATGTCAAATTCAATACTTCTTGTTTCAACAAAGGAATCAACCTCGATGAAGCTGCCTTCATCAAATAATAGATGAATCCTTTCTCTGGCCGTCATTTTGCCGGCTTCATGCTGCTTTGCTATTTTATCGGCCCCACCGCCCTGCGTAAGCTTTTCCTTTTTGGCTTGAAGCTGGTTTATCTTATCAACTGTCGCCATCCGATTCCACCTCGTGTTCATAGTATTTTAAAGGGAAATTATAGCTTTTCTAATCCTCTACACACCTGAATATATTATATGATATTAATACCAGGTAATAATTATGTATCTATTATACCGCATGAGCTATTATTTGGCAAGATTCACTATATAATTGGCGTTTTTATACAATATGAAATTTTTTGTGATATGTTTACTCCGTTTTCAGCCTGCGCTAACTATTTCCTGCAAGCCTATTGTCGCCAAAACATAAGGGAACCATACTCATCAATGAGTATGGTTCCCTTATGTTTTAATCCCGGTTTTCACTGCCTTTGGGTTTGTGAAAATATAACTTCCACTATCATTTTGCTACACTCTTCATGGGTTCCATGGCGGGCCCGCAAAAAAGCGGAAGTAACATTTTCACTACACCTTAATAAAGTTTTTCTATACAAATCAGGATGGGCGGACAATTAATTTGGTTTACAAACTCCATCTTCATGACTGTATATTTCTTATTATCGATTTCCTCTATAAATTCCATAACCTCGTTCTTTTCGTCAAAACCGCTATCCCCGCCGTAATAAACGACAACGGATACAACGCCATGAATATGAATTAGTTCCATGGCCTGTTGGATCGCTGTTATGGTAGTATTTCCGCGAGTTCCGATGGTATGGTCGCCTCCGGGAAGATACCCCAGATTAAACATTACTGTCCTGACATTTTCCTTTATATAGGAGCTTATGTTCTGATGTCCATCTTTTATTAATGTGACCTGATCCATCAAGCCTTGCTCTGTGAGCCTTTTCTTCGTTTTCTCCAAAGCTTTGTCCTGTATATCGAAGGCATATACTTTTCCCTTTTCCCCAACCAGTCTCGCTAAAAAAGCAGTATCATTACCGTTTCCAGCTGTAGCATCCACTACAACATCCCCCGGTTGAACAATCCTTTCAATGAGAGCGTGGGATTGAGCGAGAGAGTTCTTAATTACACACATGGAACACCTCAGCATCCGCAGCCATCACAGGTCATGATGGTCTTATACATATTAGGTCTGCGATCTCTGAAGATCCCCCAGGAATCCCTGTGATTTTGGATTTCATCCAGGTCCAGCTCCGCAATCAGAACAGTTTCCGTTGAGCGATCCGCCTCTGCTATCTTTTCCCCAATCTGATTGGTAATGAAGGAAGATCCGTAAAATGTTATTTCCGAATCTCCGATTCTTTCCACCCCAATTCGATTGGAGGCTACGACAGGCATGATATTGGCAGCTGAATGACCCTGCATGCACAACTGCCAGTGATTTTTTGAATCCACCTCGGCCTCTTCGGGTTCTGAACCGATTGCAGTGGGGAATAAAAGTATTTCCGCTCCCTGCAGTGCCAAACTTCTGGCGGTCTCAGGATACCACTGATCCCAACAGATTCCGATCCCTATTTTTGCGTAGCGCGTATTCCACACTTTAAATCCCGTATCTCCGGGATTGAAGTAAAACTTCTCTTCATATCCGGGGCCATCGGGTATATGCGTTTTCCTGTAGACACCCAGAACCTTTCCATCTGCATCAATCACTGCGATAGAATTATATTTTGCATTGTTTTTTCTTTCATAAAAACTGATAGGCAATACCACCTTCAGTTCCTTTGCGATTTCCTTAAAATGTTTTATGGCTGGATTTTGCTCTACCGGCAATGCATATTTGAAATAGCCTACATCTTCTTTTTGGCAGAAATAGGGCGTTTCAAACAATTCCTGAAGAAGAATAATTTGAGCACCTTTTGCTGCAGCTTGCCGGACCAGCGTTTCTGCCTTTGCGATATTCTCTTCAATATTCCATGTACAGCTCATTTGAGTGGCTGCAACAATCACCTTTCTCATATTTTCCTCCATTACAGTTGAATTTTTGCAGGAACCCCATAAGGCATTTGCTGCGTTATGCAGTGGACATTACCCCCGCCGCGAATAATAGGCATGCCATTCACCGTTACGATTTTTCTTTCCGGGAAGGTTTTCTTTAAAACCGCCTCCGCCTTCCGGTCTGTCTCTTCATGCACTCCTCCAAACAGAGGAAGAATGATACCTCCATTTACAAAATAGAAGTTAATGTAACTTAATGTCAAAGGCATATCTTCATAATAGGCTGGCGATGGCTGTTCGATTTCAATAATCTCAAACTTCCTGCCTTTAGCATCCGTAGAGTTCCTTAATGTCTCCAGGTTATCTCTGGACCGTTCATAGTTTGGATTATCCGGGTTTGAGGTAGTTTGAACAATAATTACTCCCGGTCTGACAAAGGAAGCCACATTGTCAATGTGTCCATCGGTATCGTCTCCATGTAGTCCTTTCTTCAGCCAGATGATCTTTTCTATATGCAAGTACCTTTTTAGCTCATTTTCCAGTTCCGCTTTCGTCATGGAGACATTTCTATTTGCATTAAGAAGGCATTCTTCCGTGGTAAGAAGGGTCCCCTCTCCATCTACATGAATGGAACCACCCTCCATGATAAAGGGAGCATGAAATGCAGGGACTTCCAGTGTCTGTAAAACTTTTGCAGCTACCAGGTTATCCTTTTCAAAGGGGTACTTCCCTCCCCAGGCATTAAACCTCCAGTTGATACCTGCTAGTTCCTCCTGAGCGTTTACTACAAAAGTGGGGCCGTTATCACGCATCCACGAATCATCATGGTCAATTTCAAGAATCTTTATCGTAGGCCCGCACATTTCTGCTGCCTGTTTGGCCAGGTCGGGCCTTGTGATCATTATGACCGGTTCAAATCCGGCTATTTTCCTTGCAACATCGGCAAAAGCTTCGAGAACTTCCTCAAAAGGCTCCGGCCAGTCTGCCTCCCGAATCGGCCACTCCATTAAAGTGCCCATGTGCCTCGCCCACTCGGGCGGCATCCTAAATCCCAACTCAGCTGGGTACATGATTAAAACACCTCCGTATTTTAATTGAAAGTTGAGAATTGAAAATGGAAAATGTATAATACCTGTCAAATACCATCTTATAAGTACCCTAGAGAGGTTCTATGATGGTATTTATAAGTTTATCAGCTTGTGCTTCCAACACAAGCTGACAATAATTTTCAATTCTCAATTTTTAATTCTCCATTACTTTATGATGTCTGCTACAAACTTCGGGAATGCAAAAACGGACTTATGGATTTCTAGGTATGAATCAACTATGACATTGAAAGCACTCCCTTTGTTTTTACACTTACTATTCTTATTTTTTAGCAAACATAAATATTTTAAATGGGAAAACCTGTTTTGTCAAAGTAAATTTAATTTTGCATATTTATGATGGCCGAGTACAAGCTAAATATATAATACGATATTATAACCAATAGCGTAATGAAAAAAAACAAAAAAATATGTCAACCATGCCTTTGGAGAATTGAAAATATTGATCTGGCTGGTTTGCTGCTTCAAAAGCCTTTTACATCTTTCACTTTGAAACCAGTAGTTATAAAGGCTGACACACAGCCCAAAAACCAACAGAATTATAACAATCACCATAAAAATCCCCCAATGCCTACTATTGAAAGAATTATATCATTTTTTTCAAAGATATAGTATACTAGACACAAAAAGTGAGGAGATGCGATTATGGAACATAACGAAAACTACATTCAAGTTAATATGAGCATACCGGATTTTAGGAACATTGCCGGTTGGGCCACTTTCAATGCTATTATTAATATTATCGTCGGCGCACTTTCCTGTCTTGGAATCATCACAGCAGCCTATGGCGTTCCTCAGATAATTGCCGGTGTGAGACTTCTTAATGCTGCCGATGACTTAAAAAGATATTTGGCAACCAATGATTATCAAAGAATAACGGAAGCGTTCTTTAATTTGAATAAATACTTTAAGCTCAATGGAATAGCAACCATTGTAAAGATTTGTATGGGCATCGTTTTTCTGATTATTTATATTGGTCTGATTGTTGCGTTTATTTCAAACATGCCTGACATGATGTACGATTTGCCGGGAAGAACTTTTTAAGTTTTGCCTCATTCCTCTAAAAATGGCAGGCAAATCCTCTGTTTGCTTTTATAGCCTATACTGACGGAATGTTCTTCTATATTTAAAGATAACTTGCACAAACTAAAAGTGTACCTGAATTTTATTTGATGGAGGAATGCTTGTATGTCAAGTTGCCAAAGGATTATGTGTTCAGTAGGTAGCTGTATTCATAACGCACAGGACCAGAACCTTTGTACCCTCGGTGCCATTCAGGTAAGTGCTTCGGCCAAGTCTGACAGCGGAGCGCCCTATGACGAGACACTCTGTGCAAGTTACAAAACACATCATAAAAAGGATTAGCTTCAAACCGTCAAAAAAGCTGTGGCAGCTGTTTCCGGAAACAGCTGCCACGTCTTTAATCCAGCAGCTTCAATTCATCCTGTGACAGAAATCTCCAGTTTCCTTCCTTCAGTGAACCCAATTCCAGCCTCCCCATCGCAACCCGTTTTAGTTTTTTTACCTCATGTCCTATGGCTTCACACATTTTTCTTACCTGCCGGTTTCTGCCCTCATGAATACGAACTTCTATAATAGCCCCTGATTTATAGTCTTCTAAAATTTTAATGTTTGCAGGCGACGTGAAATAATCCTCGATTTTTAGACCTTTTTTAAACCTCTCCAGTTCGGCCTCCGTCGGAACCCCTTTTACATCAGCAATATAGATTTTTGTCAACTCATGTTTGGGATGCGTCAGCCTGTATGTAAATTCACCATCGTTCGTCAACAGCAAGAGCCCGGAAGTATCATAATCCAACCTGCCTACCGGATAAATTCTTTCATCGATGCCTTCTATCAGGTCCAATACGGTTTTTCTGGCAAACTGATCCTTCGCTGTTGTCACATACCCTACAGGTTTATTCAGTAGGATATATACCTTGGCATTCTCCGGTGACACAGCCTTTCCATCTACCTCAACCCTATCTGCGAAGGAAACTTTACAGCCCATCTCTGTAACCAGGATACCATTTACGGATACCCTACCCTGAGAGATAAGTTCCTCTGCTTTTCTTCTGGATGCAACTCCGCACTCTGCAAGATACTTTTGCAGTCTGATCTCACTCATTTTAAAACCTCTTTTGCTTAATGATACAAACCTTCCCGACTTTATGGAGTCACCTTTCCTTATATAAGGAAAGGTGACTCCATACGTCAGTACATTTATTTTACCCTCTACCCTAAAAATGGGCAAGTAAAAAGTGGGTTTATTCATCCCACTTTATTCCTCTTCGTCTTCCTCTTCATCATCGCTGGATATTTCACTTACCGACTGAACTTTACCGCCGGTGGTTTTAATTTCCTTCTTCACTTTGATCTTCTTTTTGACCGCTTCCGATGCTTTTTGCATGAGCTCCGGTATCAGATCGAGAATCTTGTCAACAGAGGTGTTGACATTAACCGGTAAAAGCTTTATTTGATTATGTCCGACGACCATGAATGCTACCGGATGTATACTTACACCTGCACCACTACCGCCTGCAAAGGGGAATTTCTTTTGGCTTTTGGAACTGCCACCTTCCTCATCTTCGTCGTCTTGCGATTGTGCATCGATGCAGCAGGAACTGTACTCTCCTCCACCCGCTGCAAAACCGAAACAAACCTTTGAAATGGGAATAATAACCGTTCCATCCGGCGTTTGAACTGCATCACCGACGATAGTGTTCACATCCACCATGTCCTTGATACTCTCCATTGCTGTTGTCATCAAGCCTTCGATTGGATGACTGCTACCCACTTAAACCACCACCTACTGTATTATTTTTAAACATTAATTTTTCTTTTAGATAAAAAAGCAAAAGTTTTAAACCTATAACTATAATATGGACAATCTTAAACTGAATTATGCAGTATAAGTCAATTAAAAATTTACTTTCATTAAAATCACTTCTGATGGATGTTTTATTGTCCTCAATGCGCATAAAGTTGGATACTATACTCATAAAGCTGCCGCTCAAGGCCCAGAGCACACCACTTAATATAGCTGTATAATGTGCTTCTCCCGTCCCAACGACAGCATCCAGCTTTATTTCCTTTAAAACAAACTTCCTTTTTGCATACTCCCTGATACTGCAGATAAGCCCGTAGTTCTTTTTATAGTTCCCTCTAAGGGCTTTATACTGGTCTATGAGAGAAGAGAATGTAAGTGTTTTCTTCCTTTCCTCCAGGTCTTTTTCCTTTCGCCCCCGCTTCTTTTGTGCCCTCATTCTTATTCCTTCTTTCGTTACATCCAAAAAAGGAATTTCGTACTTGCGCTTAACAATCTTGCCCAGAGTAAAAATTGACACCACAAAGTGATCGTCCTTTCCATTCTTGACGAACTCAATTACGATATTAATTTTCAGCAAGGCAATGATAGTAAATATGCCTGCAACAATAAAAAAAATAACCCAATAAAGCATTCTTACACCTCATCCGGTTATTTTTTCCTTAATATAGAAAATTATTCAACTTTTATCCATATTCAATGTCAAAAGCCCCTGTATATTTTCCTTTGCCCGCTTACGCCAGGTACAAGCTTCATCCCTTGTGAAATTATTTTTGCTATTTATATATTTCCCTCTGCACCCTCTTGCGTTTCCTTCGTTTCAACCTCATTCATGGATAATACAGGCAGGTCCCCGACGGATTTAAACCCAAAAGACCGAAGAAACTCTTCGGAGGTTTCATAAAGGATCGGCTTTCCTGGCGCATCCATCCTTCCGGCTTCCCGTATCAGGTTCCTTTCCAACAACCGTGAGATAGCACTTTCCGAGCTTACTCCCCGGATCTGTTCGATCTTTGCTTTCGTTACCGGCTGCTTATACGCAACAATGGACAGAGTTTCAAACGCCGCCTGTGACAAACCTTGTTTTTGACGTGGCTCTACCAGCATTTTCAAATATTCGAAATACTCCGGTCGACTGCACAACTGATACCCGTTGTTGATTTCCCGGATCAGAATCCCCCGTTTTGAGCGAGCAAAAGAGTCCATCATATTATTCATGATATGTCTCAAAGTCTTCCTGTCCACTCCCACAATCTCGGATATCCTGTCAAGAGGAAGTACATCTCCGGCAGCAAAAAGCAGTGCTTCAATAATAGCTTCCAGTTCTCCGATTTCCATTCATTCACCCCCCATCTTTAATGTCTGCTTCACCTTAATCATTTTCTACCAGGTCAATTCCACTTTCAAGTCCTTTCAAGTCCTCTCCTGTCCTATACACCAAGATATCAGCAAACTGCCGCGTTTGTTCCAATTTGACTTTCTTAAGCTTTGAAAGCTCAAGAATGGCAAGGAATCCTGTTACAACCTCAAGCCGGGACCTCTCTTTAGATGAAAAAAGATCAGCGAACTTAAACATGGCTTTGTTTATAAGTGTCCGAACAACCTCTCGTATCTTGCTCTTTAAGGAAACCTTTTCATGCTGGAGGATATGCGTCATCTTCTCCGATGTGTTGTTTCTTTTTCGTTTATTCCTTTCCAAAATGGAAATATACACACTTTTCAACTGTTCCGGGCAAAGCTCCAGTATTTCATCCTCTCTCGGATACTCAATAACCTCCGGCAGCTTGTAGAACACCTTATCCCATTGCTGCTCTCTCAGCTTTAACCCTTGAGAAAACTCCTTGTATTTCTTATATTCCACAAGCTTCAAAACCAACTCTTCCCTGGGGTCCACCTCTTCTTCCTTCTTTTCCTTCTTCTCCGGGAGAAGCATTTTGGATTTAATATGCAGAAGCGTTGACGCCATCAATAGAAATTCACTGGCGATCTCGAGATCCAACTGCTGTGTCGCATATAAATATTCCATATACTGATCCGTGATTTCGTTAATGGGTATATCATAAATATTCATCTGATTTTTTTCAATCAGATGAAACAACAGATCGAAGGGTCCCTCAAAATTTTGCAGTTTTAATTTACATGCATTGGTTAGTGCGCTCTCCAAACTATTACCCCCATTGTATCTAACCTAGGGGTTTAGTTTGTACATGTTTCTAGCTAATAAAGAGCTAAAACACTCGACCCCACCCCTGCCCCTCCCCATGGGAGGGTTTTTTATTTCGCGGCTGAAGCCGCGATCAGGAGGGCTACCGCCCCTGAACCCCCGTTTTTCTGCCTCTATATAGTGTGCATCAGAACAAAGTCCATCTCAAGGTATCTATTCAACCAATCTAGTTCAATATACACTTCCTTGATATTGCGACTTGCATGTCCTGGCAAAAACTTACGATACAAGGCATCTGGCATTTACCAGTCGATTTTCATCGCACTTCGCACTTCTTCCATGGTTTTTTGTGCTCTTTTACGTGCATTCTCGTTTCCGTTATGAACAATTTCCTTTATCATTTCCGGCTTCTGCAGTAATGCCTGTCTCCGGTCATAAATCGGTGTCATATAGGCAACCATCTTTTCCGCCAGGTTGCGCTTGCACTGCACGCAGCCGATTTTTCCTCCACGGCAGTTGTTCTCAACTTCAGGTACTTCCTCTTCATTAAATACCTTATGGAAGGCAAAAACAGCACATACTTCCGGGTGTCCGGGATCATCCTTCCGAATTCTTGCAGGGTCGGTAATCATCTGCTTCACCTTGTTGCGTATTTCATCCGGACTATCGGACAGTGCAATGGTATTTCCATAGCTTTTGCTCATCTTTCTTCCATCCAGCCCCGGCAGCACCTTTGCCTTTGTCAGCTTGGGCTGCGGCTCAGGAAAAAGCTCTCCGTAGAGGAAATTAAATCGCCTGCCGATTTCCCGGGTCAGTTCCAGGTGCGGAAGCTGATCCTCTCCCACAGGAACCACATCCGCCTTATATAGAAGGATGTCCGCCGCCTGCAGACATGGATATCCTAAAAAGCCATAGGTGGTGATGTTACGGTCCTTCATTTGAGCCAGCTGATCTTTATAGGTCGGACACCTCGTAAGCCACGATAATGGAGTAAACATGGAAAACAAAAGATGCAGTTCCGCATGTTCCTTCACATTGGATTGAAGAAATATCGTACATTTTTCCGGATCCAATCCGGCACTGATCCAATCGATAACCAAATCGGTAATATTATTTTTTATTTCCGAAGTATCTTCATATCCTGTCGTAAGCGCGTGCCAGTCAACTACGGTAAAAAAGCACTCATAATCCTCCTGCAGTTTTACCCAGTTTTCAAGAGCTCCGAAGTAATTTCCCAGATGCAGTGCCCCTGTGGGACGCATGCCGCTCAGTATCGTTCCTTTTTTCATTTTGTTATACCCTCCTGCCTAAACTTCAAGTATATATTATTTTAAAAACCCAATGGTATTCTGTCAATGCTTCTAAAGCAATAAATTTGCCAAAGGCGTTGCAACGATGTTAATGGCCGTTGTAAGTACCCAGGTAAAGGGATACATTATGGTACTCAAAAGCCTTGGAAAAGCAAAAACCACTAAGAGGAAAACGACTCCAATATAATTTTCATATTGCAGAAATTTGTAATATTGGTTTGAGGGTAAGATTCCCGATAAAATTTTAGAGCCATCCAGGGGCGGAACCGGAAGAATATTAAAAACTGCAAGGCCGATATTGATTGTAAAGAAAACAGCACTCAAGTTAAATATAACGGCTCTGTAATCCCATGAAGGCAGATATTGATAGCTTGCAGGTATACCATATTTTGCGGATATGTACTGCTTCGGCAATGCAAAAATAAGTGCCAATAAAACGTTTGACAGCGGTCCGGCAATACTAACAAGCATCGTTCCTCTTTTTCTGTTATCATAATACATAGGATTTATGGGTACGGGCTTTGCCCATCCAAAGCTTGAAATCAATAGCATAATGGTTCCAAAAATATCAAGATGCTTAAGCGGGTTCAAGCTCAGCCTGCCCATGTTTTTCGCTGTAGGGTCACCCAGTTTATAGGATACATACGCATGCGCCAGTTCATGAAAAGTCAGTGAAACCAGGATAGCAGGCACAAGATATATTAATATGGATATTGGATATCGTAAAAGCATTTTTAACACTCCTAACATAAATTACATTACTATTTTTCCATTCTTATAAGATTATATCAAACATCCCTAAAATTGACCACAGCAAATATTTATATCCTTCCATTCGTAATTTGGCTGTAAGAGTGGTCTGCGTAGGAAAATTTCTCCCGACCCGTAAGGAATACCTCTAAAGAAAGTGCCTCACGATGCGCCCTGGAGACATTTCCCTGCCAGGCAGCTTTCCGTTGCTGTTGAAATTTTCTGGAGCAAACCACCGAACAGAAGCCAAATTACGAATGGAAGATTTATGCCCATAATAAAAAGCACGCTTTCACGTGCTCTTTACATATATTTCTATAGGTCTTCCGGCATTATATCGTTTCTAACAATATCATCATAATCTTCCCGCTTCATAATCACCCTTGCATTCCCGTCCTTTACCAGCACTACCGGCGGTTTCGGAATCCGGTTGTAATTACTGGACATGGAGTAATTGTAAGCCCCTGTTGCCAGTACTGCAAGTATGTCTCCCGGCTTCATCTCCGGCATCGGAATATCCTTGATAAGTATATCTCCCGACTCACAACACTTTCCGGCGATGGTAACCTTGTCGTTTTTCACTGCATCGGGTGCGTTTGCCAGCACCGCGTCATATTGGGACTGATACAGGGCATACCGCGGATTGTCCGCCATACCCCCATCCACCGCAACATACTTTCTGACGTCCTTAATGTCCTTCACAGACCCGACAGTATAAAGAGTAATCCCCGCAGAAGCCACAATGGACCTTCCTGGCTCCATCACGATAAAGGGAAGCCTGATTCTCTTATCTTCACAGATGTTCTTGACGACTTTGGACACGGATTCTATATAATGGTCATACTCCACAGGGTCGTGTTCAGGCACATACTTGATGCCGAAACCACCTCCCAGGTTCAGCTCCTCAATTTCAATTGCGAACCTGTCCTTCAGTTCCGCAACAAAGGTAAGCATTACACTGGCTGCCAACTCGAAGGGAGCCAGGTCAAAGATCTGCGAACCAATATGGCAGTGTACACCCACTACCCTAACATTCTCCATTTTGGCGGCCGTTTCAACAATATCCAGAGCTTCGCCGTTTTCTAAGGCCACTCCAAACTTTGAATCAATTTGTCCCGTCTGAACAAAATCATGAGTATGAGCGTCAATTCCAGGTTTGATTCTGAAGGAAATATTTGCAGTCTTTCCCTTCCTGCCTGCTATGCTGTTGATTCTACTGAGTTCTTCCTTATTATCAACGACGAATCTTCGAATGTCATGATCAATGGCAAGTTCGATTTCTTCCGGTGTTTTATTGTTTCCGTGAAAGTAAACCCGATCCATGGGGAAACCCGCCTTTATTGCAGTGTATAGCTCCCCGCCGGATACAACATCCAGTCCTAAGCCTTCCTGCTCCATGATCTTGCAGGTCGCCATGGAACAAAAAGCCTTGCTGGCAAACAAGACTAATCCATTGCCGCCATAATACTTATCCATTGCTTTTTTATAAATACGGCATCTTTCCCTGATCAATCCCTCATCCATTACATATAATGGGGTTCCAAACCTTCTAACCAAATCTACACAGTCACAACCGCCGATCTCCAGGTGGTTGCTGTTATTTACCTTTAATGCCTCAGACACAAACATATTTTCACCATCCAGTATAATAAATTAAAATCATCAAACTCTATTCCTGCAACCGTGCTTTAGTTTCCTCCAGGGCAGCAGGATAGCAAGTTACCTATTACATATAGTTATGGTAACATTATTTTTTGCAGGAGTCAATGCAAAAACTTGCAAAATTCTATGTATTAATGCACTCTTTTTTGAATTTTCTTGCAAATTTTATCATTTCTTCCGCATGTTTTAAGGTTATACCGGATATATTTGTGCCTCCTATGATTCTGGCAACTTCGTTGTGAATCTCTTTTCCTGTCATCTTACTGACATGGGTCGAGGTGCTTTCGTTCTCAGAAACCTTTTCAATAAGGAAATGACTGTCCGCCATGCAGGCAATCTGCGCCAGATGAGTTACACAAATCACCTGGTGGCCGGCAGAGATGAATGCCAGCTTTTCTCCTACCTTCTGGGCTGCTCTTCCACTGATCCCCGTATCGATTTCATCAAAAATCAGGGTTGGCACCTGGTCCACATCGGCCAGAATCGTTTTTATGGCAAGCATGACCCTGGACATTTCCCCTCCGGAAGCGATCTTCGCCAGCGGCTTCAAAGGCTCTCCAGCGTTTGGAGAGATAAGAAACTCGATCCTGTCAAGTCCCTGAACGGTAAACTTTCTTTCTCCATTGGAATCAAGGGTATCGTCGAAGTCCAGGCTTGTCTTGAACTGCGCTCTTTTCATCTCCAATTCATCCAGTTCCTGCCCGATTTTGCTTTCCAGAACATCGGCGGCATTTTTTCGCAGCCCATGGATTTGCTTCGCCAGCTTCAGCATCTCCTGTCCCACGCTTCCCAGCTCTTCAAGGATAGCCTCTACAATTTCCTCGCTCTTGTGGATTTCCTCCAGTTCCTTTTCAATCCCTTTGCAGTATTCCAATACTTCAAGAATCGAACTTCCATATTTCTTTTTCAGTCGGAAAATCAAGTCCAGCCGCTCTTCGATTTCCTCTAAAAGGTCGGGATTATATTCCACCCCATCCCTTTCCCGTCGGATGTCCTCGGTTATGTCCTCCAACTGGTAGGACAAATCCTCCAGCCGTTTCGATATTGCCTGATACTTCTCATCAATGCGAGCGATGGAGCTCAATTCAGATACACTGGCATTGATCCGGTCCATGGCAGACCCACTTATATCGTCATCTGAGAAAAGGCATCCATAAGCCCTTGACAAAGCCGTCAAGACCTTTTCCGAACTGGACATTACCATTCTCTGACGGTTCAGCTCTTCTTCCTCAGCAGGCTTTAGCTTTGCTTTTCGAATTTCGTCAATCTGGTATTTTAATAAATCAATCTTTCTTTCCCTATCTTTCCGGTCTCCCGAGAAGTTTTTTAGTTTCGATTTCAATGCCCGCTGTTTTTCCAGCAATCCGTGATAATTCTGCTTTACCTTTTGTAACTCTTCTCCCGCAAAGGAATCAAGAAGCTCCACATGGGATTCTGTCCGTAAAAGAGACTGGTTGTCGTGCTGTCCATGAATATCAATGAGCAGTTCTCCCAGTTCCTTTAAAGTAGACACAGTTACCATGCTGCCGTTAATCCTGCAGATATTCTTTCCCGAAAGGGTAAAATCTCTTGAAACAATGAGGGTTCCATCGTCTTCCGGCTCAATTCCCACATTTGCAAGAAATCGTTCTACCGGTTTGCCAGCAGCGTGAAATATTGCCTGTACGGAGGCCTTTTCTCTTCCGGTTCGGATCAAATCTCGGGATAAACGCTCTCCAAGTATGGCGTTAATAGAATCAATAATTATGGATTTACCCGCACCTGTCTCACCAGTTAATATGTTCAGCCCTTTGCCAAGTTCAATGCTAACCCTGTCGATCAGGGCAATATTGTGTATTTCCAACTGTTGAAGCATTTTAACCACCCCTGTATGTCGCTCTTACGAATACGGCACTTCGAACCTTGTAATTATCAATGGGCAAAAGCCCTTGCTTTTGAAGAGTTTACCCATTGGATAAATTCAGAATCCAAGTGACATATCCCTAACACTATCCTTTCATTCGGCTGAGCCTGTTTACCAATTCCTCTGCGAGTTTTTCCGCCCTGCAAACAATCATGATGGTATCATCCCCTGCAATAGTCCCCAATATCTCGGACTGCTTCAGTGAGTCGATGGCTGAAGCAGCAGCCTGAGCCATTCCCGGCAGCGTTTTGATGACCACGATATTATTGGCATAGTCACAGGTTACCAACGACTGTGCCAATACAGTAAGCAAACGGTTGGAAACCATGCTTTCCCCCTGACTCAAAGGTGCATATTTATACTTTCCGTCTTCTGTCATAACCTTAATCAGTTTAAGTTCCTTAATATCTCTGGAAACTGTTGCCTGGGTCACATCCATTCCCTGTTCCTTCAGTTTTTCAGCCAGTTCCTCCTGGGTTTCGATAACATTTCGATCAATAATCTCCAATATTTTTGCGTGCCTGCTATATTTCATTTTTTCTCAAATTCTCTCCTCGTTCGTAAATTTTGGTTCGTAACACAGTAAAGAAATCTCTTGAGTTTATGCGAATCAATTTCATTGTTTCCGGAGATTTAATTACTTCTATTGTATACCCGCCACTGACTCTATACCCCTTCTGTCCGTCCAGCGTAACCATGGCATTGTTCTCATAGTTATATTCTACCGTTACTTTCACCCTACTATCCGCCTTCGTAATGAAAGACCTGGAGTACAGGATGTGCGGGCAAATCGGAGTTAGTATCATGAGGTTCATATCCGGTTCCACAATCGGTCCTCCAGCGGACATGGAATAAGCTGTTGAACCCGTTGGACTGGATACAATGAGTCCATCCCCTGGGAAGGAATCAACAAAAGCCTCATTTATGTACATTTTCAAGTTCAATATCCTCGACAGCGCGATTCTGGATATGGTAACATCATTCAACGCTATATCATCAGCAATAATATCTCCAATAGGGTTGGTTATAATAGCCTTCAACATCATCCGCTCTTCAACATAATATTCCTTTTGAAAGAGTTTTTCAACCGCTGTATCGATATCATTCTTCTCTACCTCGGTCAAAAACCCAAGGTTTCCAAGGTTAATGCCTAAAATAGGCAAATTGCTTCTATAGGCTTTCCTGGCAGCACCCAGCAATGTACCATCGCCACCGATACATATCAACAAGTCCGAGTTGGCCAGAACCCCCTCTTCATCCAGCTCATCGGTTTCCAACCCCAATTCTCCGGCTATATCAGCGGCTACACGAATCTGCCCGTTTCTTTTTTTTATACTTTCAACAAGTCTCCGGGTATACTCAAAACCTATGTCCTTGTCCCTGTTTACAATGATGCCATACCTGTCCATCTTAACCTCTATGAAGTATATATTTTAATATATTATATCAAATAAAACTTCCAATATAAATAAAAACATAAAATTCCTTTAATTTGTTTATATTTCTTTCATTGAGGGAAACTCTATAATAGAACAATGAAGATGGGAGGTTCCAGTATGAAAGAAAAATTTGTGAGTAAAGTAGTAGTGGTAGGAACAGGATTCGTAGGCGCTACTACGGCCTATACATTAATGCTCAGCGGCTTGTTTTCAGAAATAGTTCTCATCGATATCAACAAAGATAAGGTGGAAGGTGAGGTTATGGATCTAAACCACGGTCTTCCCTTTGTCAGGCCCGTAAATATATATAATGGCGATTATAAGGACTGTGCGGGAGCAGACATCGTTATTATTGCCGCAGGAGCTAACCAGAAGCCGGGTGAAACCCGCATAGACCTTGTAAGAAAAAATGCAGCCATCTTTAAAAATATGGTGCCACAAATCGTCAAATATAACAAGCACTGTATACTTCTGGTCGTAACAAATCCGGTAGATATCCTGACATATGTGACCTGGAAGGTTTCAGGCTTCTCCAAAAACAAGGTCATCGGCTCCGGAACCGTACTGGATACTGCCCGGTTCCGATACAGGCTGGCAGATAATCTTGGCGTCGACACCCGGAACATCCATGCTTATGTGCTGGGTGAGCACGGGGATACGGAGGTATTAACCTGGAGCCTGACCAATGTTGCGGGCATATCTCTCGATACATACTGTGCCGAACTGCAGGGCTGCGGCGAGAATATGTCCAAGGAGGAAATCTATGATGATGTGAAGAATGCCGCATACAAGATCATAGAGCGAAAAGGAGCAACCTATTATGCTGTCGCACTGGCGGTACGAAGAATTGTTGAAGCCATCATCCGGGATGAAAGATCCATACTTACGGTTTCCAGCTTGATTGACGGCCCTTATGGTATTCGAAATGTGTGCCTGAGCGTACCTACCATTGTGAATAGGGATGGTATTGACCGGATATTGGAAGTCCCCATGAGCGATGAGGAAAAGGAACTATTGCGGAAATCCGGAGATGCGCTGAAATCAGTGATTGAGGAGCTGGATCTATAAAAAGAGGCAGAATTATCTCTACCTCTTTTTTCAATTTACCTCCACTTCCCCTCAATACCCTGAGAATTATCTGCTTAATTGAAATTACCCTCAAGTATTTCCCTGGCCTTTTTAATCGCTTCCGCGGACGGAGCCGTTACATCATGGAGCTTATACTTCCCCCCCAGTTTATCCCATTTAGCGGCTCCCATGCTGTGGTAGGGCAGTATTTCAACCTGCTTCACATTTTTGAGTTCACGAAGGAACGCTCCAGTCGGTTGCAGGTCCTCCTCAGAATCCGTATACCCAGGTACCAAGACATATCGGATCCATACGGGGATGCCCTTTTCTTTACAATACCGGGCAAATATCCGTATTTTTTTACTGCTGACTCCGGTAATTTCCTTGTGTTTTTCCTCCACTCCATGCTTTATATCCAAAAGAACAAGGTCCGTATACTGGAGAAGCCTGTCCACTTTGTCAATATCTGCAAAGCCGCTGGTATCCAAAGTGGTATGCACGCCTAGTTCCCTGCATTTAATAAACAGTTCGGTCACAAACTCGGCTTGCAGGGTCGGCTCTCCCCCCGATACGGTAATTCCTCCACCGGAAGCATTGATATAGTCCAGATACTTATTTAATTCATTAATAACTTCTTCAACAGTATATTGTTTCCCTCCGCTAGTACCCCATGTATCCCGGCTATGGCAATATATACAACGAAGAGGGCAGCCCTGCATAAATACAACAAACCGTATCCCCGGCCCATCTACAGCTCCAAAAGACTCAAAGGAATGAATCCGCCCTTTCACTCCCATTCACATCACCCCTAACAATTATCACCCTTGTTTACATACTTACTAAAAATTGTCCCTGATTGTTAGGTTTACCTTTTAATATATTTTGTATCCATCCATGGGATAAATCAAATCCTCTCTATACCTTAAGCGGAAAATTGATAAACAGCACATCCTGCTGTATAATAAAAGAAAACACCCTGAGGTTTATCTCAGCTTACCCCTTGTTTTGAAAGGCGAAATCAAATTCTTTATAAAAAGGTGATTAAAATGTATTTTGAAAAGGAAGGTATGGAAAATACGCAAAAGACGGTGGAACTTGCTCTGAAAACCGCCAGGGAAAGAGAGATCAACCATATCGTGGTTGCCTCCTGTTCCGGCTATACGGCGGAGCTTCTATTCAATGAAAAGCAGCTGAACAAGGTTTGTGTGACCCATGTGAACGGTTTTGCGGAAAAAGGAAAAAATGAAATGTCCCAGGAAACCCGTTCCAAGCTAGCCGATGCCGGAATGCAGGTTTTAACCACTTCCCATGTTTTAAGTGGTGCTGAAAGAGGAATCAGCCGTAAATTCGGCGGTGCTTATCCGGTGGAAATCGTAGCCAATACATTGCGAATGTTGGGGCAGGGTGTAAAAGTCTGCGTTGAAATCTCCATAATGGCGCTAGATGCCGGACTAATCCCTTATGGTCAACCGGTTCTCGCCATTGCAGGTACCGGCGGGGGAGCCGACACTTGTGTCATACTCACTCCCTCCCACGCAAGCGACCTGCTGGAAACAAGAATTCACGAGATTGTATGTAAGCCCCTATAATAAAAAAGCTGAATTGCCTAGGCAATTCAGCTTTTTTATTATAGGGGCTTACAATTATTACAGGCTGTAAACTTCCTGAGAAGTCAATACACGGATATCATTATCTTTTAAGGACTCAATTCCCTTTTTCACATTTTCGACGCGTAAAATAACCAGCGCTTCCGCCGTGGTTTTGCCAACGAAAGCATACATATATTCAATACCGATAGATTCCCTGTCTAAGGCCGCCAATGCCTTTGCCAGCGAGCCGGGAGTATCCGGAACAGCGATGGCAATTACATCCGTACATCGAACTGTAAAACCATGTTCCTTTAAGATAGCCTCCGCTTCTTCCGGCTTATTGAGAATAAGCCGCAGAATACCAAAATCCGTAGTATCGGCAATGGACAATGCACTTATATCGATATTATTCTCTCCCAAAACCTTTGTAACTTCCGCCAGTCTTCCCGACTTATTTTCAAGAAAAATAGAAATTTGCTTTACTATCACAGGATTTCCTCCCCTTCGTATTTATACCTTCCTCTTGTCGATCACTCTTTTGGCTTTTCCTTCACTTCTTTCAATACTCTTTGGCTCTACCAGCCTGACTCTAGCCGTTATCCCTAAGGTACTCTCGATTTCCTTGTGGATCTTCTTTTCAATATCCTCCAGACGGCGAATCTCATCCGAAAATATCCCCGGGGTCATCTCAACCCAAACCTCCAGCGTATCCAGAGTTCCAACCCTGTCGACAATCAGCAGGTAATGGGGTGCCGTCTCCCCGATTTCCAGCAGAACACTCTCAATTTGCGATGGGAATACATTAACACCCCGGATGATGAGCATATCATCCGTTCTTCCGCTAACTTTGCTCATTCTTACACTGGTTCTTCCACATTCACATACGGATTCATCCAGAGAGGAAATGTCCCTTGTTCGATAACGGATCAAAGGCAATCCTTCCTTCGTCACAGTAGTAAATACCAACTCCCCTTTGGAGCCTGGAGGAAGAACCTCTTCCGTCACAGGATCAATGATTTCCGGAATAAAGTGATCTTCCTGCACATGGAGTCCGCATTTGCAGATGCACTCTGTGGCTACACCCGGACCGATGACCTCACTGAGTCCGTAGATGTCGATGGCTGTAATGCCAAGTCTTCCCTCTATCTCATTCCTCATATTGCTAGACCAGGGTTCTGCTCCGAATACGCCGGATTTCAGACTCAACTCTTCTTTCCTTATACCCATTTCCTCCATCTCCTCTGCCAGATAAAGGGCATAGGACGGAGTACATGCCAGCATCGTCGTTCCGAAATCTTTCATGATTTGCAGCTGCCGCTTGGTATTTCCACCGGAAATAGGAATCACGGAAGCGCCTACCCTTTCAGCACCGTAATGGACACCCAATCCCCCTGTGAAAAGTCCATAACCATAGGCGATCTGTATAAAGGACTCCCTGGACGCTCCCGCACCAACAAGAGTTCTTGCCATCACCTCCGCCCAGGTATCCAAATCCTTTCTTGTGTATCCTACGACCGTCTGTCTTCCGGTTGTACCAGAGGAAGCATGAATTCGGACAATCTCACTCATGGGAACAGCAAACAGGCCATAGGGATAGTTATCCCGTAAATCCTGCTTATACGTGAAAGGCAGCTTTTTTAAATCCTCTACACTGTGAATATCTCCTGGCTCTATTCCTGCCTTTTGCATCTTGTCTCTATAAAAAGGTACATTATGATAGATCCTCTCCACCGTGTTAACAAGCCGCTCCGACTGAACCCGCCGTAACTCCTCCCGCGACATACACTCATATGTCTTGTTCCAATACTGCATAGATTAACCCCCTAATTGCAATTAGTTAACAGTTGATAGATGACAATTGGCAGTTGTAAAACCGGTTTCTTTGGTGTAAACAGAATTGCCATCATGAAATAAATAACTTTTACTATCATTATATGTAAAAATCATAAACTGTTAACTCTTTATGTAAAACTCATAAACTGTCAATCCTCAAACTCCACACACATATCCTGCTTCAAAGGCTTTCAAATTTATATCCAGCAGTTTCTCAGGGACTACCTCTTTTATTGCGCCCACCCAGGTTTCCTTGGGTATCTCCGTCGATTTTGCCATTACACCGAGAAGTACAATATTAACCGCTTTTATGCTTCCGCATTCCTTTGCCAGTTTTAATGCATCCACAGTTACCGTATTGCTGTAACTCTTTGTTATTTCCTCCAGGATTCCCTCGGGGTATTTTGCTTTTCCCATAATTACAGGCATGGGATTTATTTTTTGCTGATTGATAATCATTCTTCCCCCCACTTTAAGGAATTCTGTCCACCGTAGAGCTTCCAACTGCTCAAAAGCCATGACTACATCCGCTTCTCCTCTTTCAATTAGCGGAGAGTACACCTTTTTATCCATTTTTACATAGGTAACCACACTTCCGCCCCGCTGGGACATGCCATGGACTTCCGACACCTTAACATCATATCCCATTTTTAATGCAACATTCCCCAGAACTCGGCTAGCCAGCAGGGTACCCTGCCCCCCAACCCCTACGATCATAATATTGAGCTGTTCCATCAGCGTTCACCTGCCTTTTCAATGGCATCAAAATTACATACTTTGGTGCAAAGCGTACAGCCTACACATAGTGCTTCATTGATTTCGAGCCGATCTCCCAAATCCACTATGGATGGGCAGCCCATCTTCATACACATTTTACACTTTTTACATTTAGCACTGTTAATTCGAAGGGAGCCCTCAAACTTTACATTTTTGAGTAATGCACAGGGACGCTGGGATATGATAACAGAAGGTTCCTCCGCGTTTGTCTCTTCTTTTACAGCCTGCTCAAATTCCTTTATGTTAAAGGGATCTGCAATCCGCACCCGTTCAACGCCTACAGCCTTAGCCAACAAGGCAAGATCCACCTGCTTTGTCTGTTCTCCCTTTATCGTAAAGCCTGTGGTTGGATTATGCTGATGCCCTGTCATCCCGGTGATGGAGTTATCCAGAATGATGACAGTGGAGTTTCCCTTATTATAAACAATATCAATAAGGCCCGTAATTCCGGAGTGTATAAAGGTAGAATCTCCAATGACTGCAACTGTCTTTTTGCCAAACTCTTTGCCTCGCGCCATTTCCATCCCATGGGCGGCACTTACACTGGCTCCCATGCAAATGCAGGTATCCATAGACTCTGTTGGCGGCAGAGCCCCCAATGTATAACAGCCAATATCTCCACTAACCGTTAATTTCAGCTTCCTTAAAACATAGTACATCCCTCTATGCGGACATCCCGGACACATGACCGGAGGTCGTACAGGGATGTTTTCGTCTAATTTGCTGTTTTGCCCCGATGGCTGGCCTAGAACCTTCTCCCTGATCAGCTGGGCACTTAGCTCACCCATGACGGGGAGACATTCCTTTCCTACCGCCTTAATTCCCATTTTCTTTACCTGGTCCTCGATAAATGGCTCCAGCTCTTCTATAATATAAAGCTGCTCAACCTGAGCAGTAAAATCTTCAATGAGCTGAGCTGGCAGTGGGTATACCATACCGAGCTTTAGATAAGATACATCTCCGAAAGCTTCTCTTGCATACTGATAAGCGATCCCGCTGGTGATTACACCGACTTTCCGGTCACCCCATTCGATAGTATTAATGCCGCTTTGATTGGAATACTCACGCAACAGCCCCATGCGCTTCTCAACTTCAACGTGCCTTTTTCTGGCCATGGCAGGCATCATTACGTACTTGTTAAAATTTTTAACATAATCCTTTATTGCATACTCAGTCTTATCTCCTAATTCCACAACGCTCTGGGAATGGGCTATACGTGTGGAAAGGCGTACCATCACCGGACAATCATACTTCTCACTGATGGCGAAAGCTTCTTTCACATAATCCTTACATTCCTGACTGTCTGCCGGTTCCAGCATCGGAACCTTGGAAGCCCTCGCATAATGCCGGCTGTCCTGCTCATTTTGTGAACTGTGCATTCCGGGATCATCCGCCACCATAATAACAAGCCCCCCGTTAACTCCCGTATAGGAAGCAGTAAATAGAGGGTCTGCCGCTACATTGAGCCCCACATGCTTCATGGAGCAGATGGCACGCGCTCCTGCGATGGAGGCGCCAACAGCCACTTCCAGGGCAACTTTTTCGTTGGGCGACCATTCGGAATAGATTTCATTGTACTTTGCAATATTTTCGGTAATCTCAGTACTTGGTGTTCCAGGATAAGCGGCTGCCACCGTTACCCCCGCTTCATAGGCTCCTCTGGCAACCGCCTCGTTTCCCAGCATAAGTTTTTTCATGTCCAACCCCACCTAACTAAAATTCATTCTTTACTTTTCAGGTCCATTCTTTCCACGATCTGATCCAATTTAAAAAGCTCTTCGTTTTTTAACGCACGCATAGTATCATAAAAATTTAACGTCTTCACAAGAAAGTAAATAAAAAAGAACAAACAAAAAAGGGCTGCCAGCAAAACTGAAATGTTAAATAATAGAAAAAAGCTGCTTACACCGGCCACCTCCTCACCTCCCATAATTTTCCTCATACTATTAAGTATAATGGAATATTATGAGTTAGTAAATATTAGTTTAAGATTTAAACGTTAACTGTTCGTAGATCAATAACTCTCTTTGCTTTTCCGGTGGACCGTTCGATGGACTTTGGCTCTACCAGCTTTACTTTTGCATCGATTTGAAGGACCGACTTTAGATTGTGACGAACAGACTTCTCCAGTTTTTCCAGTTCGCTGAACCTTTCCAGCATCCTGCCATCCACCAGTTCTACACGAACTTCAATATCATCCATGTACCCTTTTTTACTGACGATAATCTGGTAATGAGGTCCCACATGCTCCATTCCAACCAGTACACTTTCAATTTGTGACGGGAATACATTAACCCCTCGAATAATCAACATATCATCGGTTCTTCCTAATACCTTGTTCATCCGTACATTGGTTCTTCCGCATTTACAGGGCTCAGAATCCAGTACCGTGATATCCTTTGTCCGGTACCGCAGCATAGGGATTCCTTCCTTCGTCAGAGTGGTTATCACCAATTCCCCTTTTTCTCCGTACCCCTTTACTTCTCCCGTAGTAGAATCGATGACCTCAGGGTAGTAGAAATCTTCGTTGATGTGCATTCCACATTGATGGGAACACTCGCCCGAAACTCCAGGACCAACGATTTCACTGAGACCGTAATTTTCTGTGGCCAGGATTCCCCATCGTTTCTCAATCTCTGCCCGCATTTCCGGGGTGTGCCCTTCTCCGCCGAAAAGCCCGAGGCGCAGTCGGTGTTTTCCTTTCGTTATTCCCATTTCTTCTGCAATCTCCGACAAATACAAAGCATAGGAAGGTGTACCCACAAGGATCGTACTTCCGAAATCCTGCATCAGCATTAGCTGTCTTTCCGAATTTCCACTGGAAGAAGGCACGACAGTAATACCGACCTTCTCCAGACCGTAGTGAAGTCCAAAGCCTCCGGTAAACAATCCATATCCGAATACTACCTGGGCTATATCCTCGTCACAGCCCCCGGCCGCAACAATTAACCGCGCTACACTTTCCGACCAATTCTCCATATCCTTTTTTGTGTAGCCCACAACAATAGGCTTCCCCGTGGTACCGGAAGATGCATGAAGCCTCACGACCTGCTTCATGGGAACTGCAAAAAGCCCGTATGGATATTGATCCCGAAGATCATTTTTAGTGGTGAAAGGAAGCTTCTCGATATCCTTCAGGGTTCTGATATGCTCAGGTTTCATTCCCATCTCATCCAGTTTGTTTTTGTAGAAAGGCACGTTTTCATAAGCTCTTCGTACTACCTCCCTTAAGCGAGTCAGTTGTACGGTCTCCATATCTTTTCTGGACATACATTCTGCTTCTTTATTCCAAATCATTTTAAATATCCCCCCAAAGAATGAACTGTGAAGCTCGAAGAATACGGGTAACCTGTTTGAACGGCTTCACCTTCAACTTTTCTCTCTTCAATCTTCTTCATCGACGCAACATCATCTTATATGTCAATTTCAGCCCTGCCTGAGCTTTTACCATATATCTTTTCAATGTGAGGCTGCGGTAGTTTTGAAGTAATAAGGCTTACGGCCGGCACAGCGATTAGGGAAACAACCATGGCAGCTGCCCCAATATTAGGTGCTAGTTTTGAATCCATTCCATAGTACAATGCGCCCCCGATGGAGCACAGGATGCCGGCAATAAAACCTGCCCAAGCTCCGGACCTTGTTGTTCCTTTCCAGTACAACCCGTAAAGGAAAGGTGCTAGAAAGGCTCCTGCTACTGTTCCCCAGGAGAAAGACATCAATGTAAGAATTGCGCTGGGAGTAACTGCCACCAAAAATGACAATGCTATAAAAACTGCACACAAAACCCGCATAAGCAGCATCAGCTTTTCCTTTGCAATTTGCGGAAACAGGACTCCTTTAACAAGGTCCAGTGTAATAGCAGAGCTGGACACCAGTACCAGAGAGGATAATGTAGACATGGAGGCAGAAAGTACCAGAATGATGATGATACCCATAAGGGCGTCCGGCAAAGCCTTCTCCAACACCAGCGGCATAACCATGTCAAGGTTTGCCTGTCCGTTGGCCCCTACCGGAGGCTTATTATCAAGATACAACCGCCCGAAAGCTCCGGTAAAATAGGCTCCTCCTGCAATTAAAGCTGCAAAAAGAGTAGATACTACCGTTGCCTTTTTTATGGCATCTTCATCTTTTATTGCATAGAATTTATGAACCATCTGCGGCAATCCCCATGTTCCGAGACTGGTCAAAATCACTAACGCCAATAGATTCAATGGAGTTCCGCTAAATACTTTTACCAGGTTGGCTCCATCCGGCAAGGCGGAGAGTTTGGTTACCCCTCCTGCGATTCCCCCTACCACAGGATTTTTCAAAACAAAAACGACCATTAGCACCAACCCGATAATCATGATACTTCCTTGCACAAAATCCGTAAGTGCAGTTGCGACATAGCCCCCCAGAAGAACATACACTCCCGTGAGAACTGCCATGGCCATCATACAATAGACAAAAGGAATTCCGAATACTCTTTCGAATAGATATGCCAGCCCTTGATATACAGATGCAGAATAGGGAACGAGAAAAATGAAAATAACAATAGCAGTAACAATCTTCATTGCCTTACTATCAAAACGCTTTTCAAAAAACTCCGGCATAGTGGAAGCACCGAGGTCATGGGTCATCTTTCGCGTTCTTTTCGCTAATACAATCCATGCAAGATAACTCCCCAGTACGGCATTACCAATACCAATCCATGTAGATGAAATACCGAAGCCCCAGCCGATTCTTCCGGCATAACCAATGAAAATTACTGCTGAAAAATACGTTGTACCGTAGGCAAATGCCGAAATCCATGGACCCATTTGCCTTCCACCCAGAAAGAAATCATGAACATTGTTAACCTTCCTTTTACTGTACAGTCCGATACTGACCATGAGAGCAATAAAAAGAAAAAGAAATGCATACTTGGCCATATCCTACCATCCTTCCATTATTCAGTTTAATCTTTTAGCCAACCTGTAACTTCTACCGTATAACTCTACCATTCTACCCAAAATCCACCAAGTAATATTTTACTATAAAAAGACAAAAAAATAAAGAAGTTTTTACACTTCTTTATTTTTGAAAAATGACTTATTCCTTATCCTCTTCATCTTCACATTCATCACAGCAGCAGTCCCACTCGATTTCAATTTCCTTATGGCAGTGTGGGCACTCGATCACGCTGTCATCATCAATGTCTTTCAAATCGATGGTTACTTCTTCATTGCAGTGTGGGCACTCAAACTCAGTTGTGAGGTCTTCATCGTCTTCGTCCTCATCATCTTCACACCCGCAGCTGCAGCCGTCTTCACTGTAAACAGCTTTCTCTATTTCAGCCAGATCTTCATCAATTGTGTCAACCTGCTGGCTCAGCTCTTCTTGAATTTCCTCAATATCTTCTACGGAAAGAGCAACGTCATCTAAAACATCAATAATTGCTTTTAAAAGCTTTCCTTCATTTGTAGAGTCATTAATTTTCATTCCTTCAGCCAGCCCTTTTAAATAGGCAACCTTTTCCTTTAAATAGCTCATAAATACCCTCCTTAAACCCTTTGGTCCATGTACTTATCCGGAAGCTCTGCTTCCGTTTACCATTTCATATGTGCTAACAGCAAACTTTATTAAAACAATAAGTTGGAGTAATTATACGAATTCTCCAACCCATACAAAGTATACCCATTAAGCTCTTTCCATATACTCACCAGTTCTGGTATCAATTTTAATTCTATCTCCCTGGCTTACGAAAAGAGGAACCTTAACAGTCGCTCCGGTCTCAACAGTAGCGGGCTTGCTTGCACCCGTTGCAGTATCACCTTTAAATCCAGGTTCTGTTTCAATGATTTCAAGCTCAACAAAAATCGGAGGCTCAATCCCGAAAACATTTCCTTTATGCGACAGAATTTTAACAACTTCATTTTCCTTCACAAACTTCAAGGCATCTCCAATGGTTGACTGGTTCAAAGGAAGCTGCTCATAAGTTTCCGTATCCATGAAGTAATAAAGGTCACCATCATTGTAAAGGTACTGCATATCCTTTCTTTCAATGTGGGCCTTTGGCATTTTATCACTTGGATTGAAAGTTCTTTCAACAGTAGCACCCGTAACTATATTCTTAAGCTTTGTTCTTACGAAAGCTGCACCTTTACCAGGCTTTACATGCTGGAATTCTACAACTTGAAATATATTATTGTCTAATTCAAATGTCGCACCGTTTCTAAAATCTCCGGCTACTATCATTCTATATACCTCCTAAAATTTTGATTATCATTGGCATTTTATAAAATTATATCCTAAATAATATTAAAATAAAACGTTACTGATTTCAAGAAAAATTTTCATATCCAAGCAAATTATACTTACTTTTCATGAAATAATACGCATTTTCTTGCTCTCATTCATTATTTTGACCTTAAATTATAATAATATCTTTGGAAGATTCCGTCAAAACAATGGGTGTATCGTTATGGATCACAATAATATCTTCTATACGAACTCCTCCCAGATCGTTCACATAGATTCCCGGCTCATTGGTAACTACCATATTATTTTCCATTATTACATTTCCCAGTTTGGAAAACCGCGGCTCTTCATGGATTTCAAGGCCTACCCCGTGGCCAAGTCCATGACCGAAATTATCGCCATAACCATTAGCAGTAATATAATCCCTGGCAATAGCATCGATTTCTCTTCCAAGAAGTCCTGCTTTGGCACCTTCGGTGGCTCTCCGCTGTGCTTCCAGTACGATATTATATATCTTTTTGATCTCTTCATTTGGCTGTCCAAGGAAAACAGTCCGGGTCATGTCCGAGCAATATTCCTTATACAAAGCGCCAAAATCCAATGTAATAGTGTCGCCGGCTTCCAGCTTCTTCTCGGAAGCAACACCATGGGGCATGGAGGAACGCTTTCCCGATGCTACAATGGTTTCAAAGGAAGCCTTCTTCGCTCCCAGCTTCTTCATGTGATGTTCCATTTCAGCCGCCACTTCAATTTCCATAATACCGGGTTTTAAAAATTTCAAAATGTGTGTGAAGGTATCATCGGCAATTTTGACGGCTTTTTTAATAATGTCGATTTCCTGCTGATCTTTCACAATTCGCAGTTTTTCTATTAATCCTTCTGTTGGCACAAATTCCTTGATTTCCAGCTTTGTTACATACTCGTTATATTTGTCATAGGTTATGTAGGATTCCTCAAACCCAAGTTTCTCAACGCCTTTACTCTTAAGAAGGTTATTCAGCGTTTCGATCAGGCTTCCCTGGTACTGCACCACTTCATAGACGGGCGCCTGCAACGCAGCCTGTTCAACATACCTGAAATCTGTAATAAGAATCGCATCCTGACCCGTCACAAGAAGGTAAGCCGAGGTGCCGGTAAACCCCGACAAATAAATGTAGTTCTCTCTTTTAGTTACCAGTATGGCATCTGTATTTTTTTCTGCAAGCTTTACCCTTAACCTTTTAAGTCTGGCTTCAATCATTTCACGATTGGATGATTCCATATTTATCTCCCCATTTCTATTTCTTATTTAAATATAGTAAAATTATATGTTTATGCTGTTATTAGCGGCATGGAGACCTAAAATATAGCTATAGCCTCCAAACCCACTAATCTGCCCCTGGCACACCGGCGCTATGACCGACTTGCTCCTGAATTCCTCCCGGAAATGTATATTGGACAGGTGAACTTCCACCGTGGGAATTTCCACCGCCTTGATGGCATCCCGTATCGCAATGCTATAATGCGTATAAGCCCCAGGGTTTATGACTAAAGCATCGTACTTGCCTCTGCACTCATGGATCCAGTCAATAAGAACACCTTCATGGTTGGACTGCCTGCATTCCACTTGCACTTTAAGCTTTTGTGCCTCTAGCTCAATGGCCTTTTCAATACTTTCCAAAGTTTCTGTTCCATACACATTCTTTTCTCTGACTCCCAGGAGATTCAAATTCGGTCCGTTAATAACCAAAATCCTTCTCATATCTTACCCCTTTAAACGATTATATATATTTTTCATCTTCAACGCGTCCTCTGCCATGGAAGATCTTGATTCACAGATGATAACAGGTTCCATTTCTCTTCGCACCAGAACCGCAGCCAGAGGATCAAAATTAGGACCATACTGGCAATCGTCATAGGTCCAGTGCTTCTTTTCCCCTCCTGAAGTAAACTCAATTCTACTGAAATGTGAATGTAAATGCTTCAGTCTATAGCTCCCCAAAGCATTTTCAATTTGGTCACAAACCCTTTCAAAGTCATCCACCGTATTCATGCATCCCATGCCTCTGGCATGTAAATGGCCAAAGTCCACTGTTGGAATGAGTCTTTCATCAATTTTGCACATTTCAAGGATTTCTTCCAGAGAACCCAGTTGGTTGATTTTGCCGAGAACCTCCGGACATAAAGTGATATCTCCAAAACCGGCCGCATCTGCCTCTTGCAAGGTTTCTTTCAAGACTCCGATAGCAGTATCCAACGCCCATTTTCTCGAAACCTTGCTGCAGGATCCGGTGTGAATGACGATTCTTTTGGCTCCCATCCACCGGGCCACTTGCAAAGTTTCCATAATGTAGACCTTGGAACCATCTCTTTTCGCCTGCTCTTCACTGGACATATTAATATAGTAGGGAGCATGGATACTGACAAATATATCATTAGCAGCAGCTTCCTCTCCTATTTTCCTGGCCGTGGGCTCACTTACTTTTACCCCTTTGCTGCATTGATATTCATAGGCATCCAGCCCCATAGCCCTTAGCCATTGCGGCATTTCAACCGAAGATTTATACCCTTGTTCGTAAAAACTTTCTGAATTCCCTGAGGGTCCGAATCGTATCATTCACTATCTCCTTCTACTTTAGTGCTGCGGCCTCCTTTTTACAAGAACAGCCGCCTTGGTGATGGCAGCGATTACATCCACCTCAAATTGCTGCCGTAAGGTGTTTACCTTTGAAAACAGCTCTCCCTGCTCCGTCACAACATATTTGGGAGGTAAATCATTCAAGGCAATTGCTGCAATATCCATCATACACTTTTCACATTTGCACACATTTATATCATCCAGTATCTCACCCATAAGAGAAAAAACGATTTCCTCCATATAATTCCTTATCTGCGCCATTTTGATCCCCCTATTTACTATTTCCGCTTATTTCTTTAAAATTTTTAAAAAGGCTTCATAAGCACTTTGAATTATTTCATCCTTCGCTTTGATCCCCGTCCATATTTCATAGGCATAAATCCCCTGGTAGAACAGCATTCCCAGGCCATTTACAGCCTTGCTACCATCTTTTTCAGCTTTTTTAAGCAGCGCTGTTTGTACCGGGTTATAGATCGCATCATATACAATCTGATGAGGTGAAAAGACAACAGCCTCATCAACAGGGCACTCATCAACCTGCGGATGCATACCGATGGATGTTGTGTTGATGATGATATCGCTTTTTTCTATAACATCGACAACCGCACTCTCCTCACTAGCATACCCTGCTGCCGGAATACCGATATTTTTACTTATTATCTCTGCAATCTCATAAGCCTTTGCCACGGTTCTGTTTACAATAGAAACAACAGCGGCACCTTCCAAGGCAACTTTGACGGCAATTCCCCTGGCCGCCCCGCCGGCCCCCAATATCATAATACGTTTGCCGCGGAAACCAGTACCCGTTTCTTCTTGAAAGGCACGGGCAAACCCTTCCGTATCCGTATTAAATCCATAGAGCTTCCCATTCTGAATTTTAACCGTATTTGCAGCACCTATCAGTTTAACTTCATCAGTGACTTCATCTAAAAATTTCAGAACATCATTTTTAAAGGGTACCGTAATATTAAACCCCACAAAGCCAAGTGCCTTCAATCCTTTCACAGCATCTCCCAACACCTCTTTTTCGACTCGAAAGGGTACGTATACATAATCTACCCCTAACAAGCTGCTAACCGTATTATGGAGCTGCGGTGAAATAGAATGTTCAATGGGATTTCCTATAACCCCCATTAACTTCGTTCTTCCTGTTACCCTGTTATCACTCGTCATAAATACCTCAAAAAAATAAATTTCCCTTTACTCCATTAAATTTTGGTCTTACCGCTATTGCCATATTTCCTTTTGTATTTGGACAAAACCAGTTTTTCCGGGTATCGCTTTAATCGGACAAATAAAACCTCCCGCTTATCGATCGGCTTAACGAGAATGGTTTTCATCTCCGCCTTATTCCCTCCATAAACATCCGTAAAAATCTGATCCCCTACTACGGCAATTTCCTTTGGATCTAATGCCATCAGCCTTGCAGCCTCTAAAAAGTTTTTTGTTCCTGGCTTGTTCGCCCGATGAATCGCGTACACCTTTAACCGTTCATTAAACTTTACCACTCTTTTCTGCGACGCGTTGGAAACAATGCAAACCTTGATTCCCGATGATTTTATCCTTTCCATCCACCGTACTACAGCTTCATCGGCTTCCTTAACATGATTCGGTACCAGTGTATTGTCAATATCCAGAATCAACCCCCTGATTCCATTTCTTTTTAAAAATTCATAATGTATATCCTGAGTTTTATCAATCAAGAAATCAGGAAAAAACTTTTCAAACATGCAGTTCCTCCGTAGTTATCGATTTGTTGAGTATAAATTCCAATTCTATCCCTAATTCACTGCTGCAGTCCTTTCTACAGCGGCCATTAAACGAACGGGGCAAAATTTGGTTACCTATAATACCCTTATGATAGCAAATTGGAAAAATTATAGCAATATAAATTTCATACTCCTCTTTCTCATTTATTTTTTCCTATACGGATTATATTATTTCTTTGAGGTTATATAAATCGCAAAATGATTCTGCCATGTGCGAATTTATTTTCTTTTTGAACATATTTCATTGACCTTTAAGTAATGAAATAATGCTGGCATACTGCTTTGCAGGTTGTAAAATTATCCTTTTGGGTTTAAAATAATAATAGAGCCTGTTGTAAAAGGAGGTTTTATGTTGAAATACAAGGATAAAGTAGTAATCGTAACAGGGGGTGGCCAGGGCATCGGCCGAGTTGTTTCCCGTTCCTTTGCCGCAGAGGGAGCCAAAGTTGTCATTGCCGATATAGATGCTGAAGCAGGACTTGAAAATGAGAAATATATTCTTTCCTTAGGCAATACAGCGCTGTACGTTCAAACCGATGTATCCAGTGAAGATAGCATTAAAAACATGGTTGGAACGGCTGTGGAAAAATTCGGTACTGTTGATATCTTGATCAATAATGCGGCAGTATCCGGATTCGGAAATATATTTAAAAGTGACACCAGCCTATGGGATACAACAATTGCAGTAAATCTCCGAGGTCCTTATCTTTGCGCAAAGCACGCAGGTGCTGTAATGGCTTCTCAAAAAAGCGGGTGTATCATAAACATCGCTTCAACCCGTGCATATATGTCCGAGTCGGATACAGAGCCCTATTCTGCTTCAAAGGGAGGAATTATCGCATTAACCCACTCCCTTGCCGTATCTCTGGGGAAATACAAAATCCGGGTAAATTCTATCAGTCCCGGCTGGATTGACGTTTCGGATTATAAAAAAGACAGCATTTCCAAACAAGCAGTCCTAACTGAGGAAGATCACCTTCAGCATCCTGCCGGACGTGTAGGAAAACCCGAAGACATTGCCAAAGCCTGTTTGTTTTTTTGTGCAGAGGATTCAGACTTCATAACGGGGGCCAACCTCACTATTGATGGTGGAATGACAATTAAGATGATATATGTGTAAAAATATAAATAATTTTTATTTTGTTTTACAATTTGCTGGATTTATGATATAAAAAGTAGCATAATGAATGTAATTTAAAGCGATAGAAAATTGATTGAAGGGAGTCGTTGGTTTATGTCGATGGAAATTCAAGTTCAAAAAACCCAAACACCCAAACCCAAGCCGGATCAGAATAGACTTGGATTTGGTCAATACTTTTCCGACCACATGTTCATTATGGATTATACAGAAGGAAAGGGCTGGCATGACGCTAGAATCGTGCCCTATGGTCCTTTGGCACTGGATCCTTCCTCTATGGTCCTCCACTATGGTCAGGCAATTTTCGAAGGTTTGAAAGCATATAAAACAGCTGATGGCAGAATCTTATTATTCAGACCCAGAAAGAATATGGAGCGTATCAACATCTCCAATGATAGGATGTGCATGCCACCCATCGATGTCGACTTCGGGGTAGAAGCCATTAAGGCCTTGGTTAAACTTGAAGAAGAATGGATTCCCACAGAGGAAGGAACTTCCTTATATATACGTCCTTTTATGTTTGCAACAGACCCTGTGCTGGGTGTTCGTCCGTCCGACACATATAAATATCTGGTGATTTTATCTCCCTCGGGTGCATACTATCCCGGTGGAATTAATCCGGTTAAAATCTACGTCGAAAACAAATATGTCCGTGCTGTCAGAGGTGGAACAGGTTTTGCCAAAACTCCCGGCAACTATGCAGCCAGCCTCAAGGCCCAGGCAGAAGCTAAAAAGGAAGGTTACGTGCAGGTCCTCTGGTTGGATGGGGTAGAAAGAAAGTATATTGAGGAAGTGGGCGCTATGAACGTCTTCTTTAAAATAAAAGGAGAAATTGTTACACCCGCACTTGAAGGAAGCATACTTCCAGGTATTACACGTGATTCCGTTATTCAGTTGCTTAAAAAGTGGGGTGTTCCTGTAAGCGAAAGAAAGGTCTCCGTTGAGGAGCTTTATGAAGCTCATTCCAATGGTACTTTGGAAGAAGCCTTCGGTACCGGTACAGCAGCAGTTATCTCGCCCATTGGTGAGTTAAACTGGAACGGAAATAAAATCACTCTTAATGAAGGTAAAATCGGAGATCTCTCCCAGAAACTCTATGACACCATTACGGGTATTCAATTTGGAAAAATTGAAGATTTCATGGATTGGACGATTGAAGTAAAATAAGCATATGGAAGAAAAAGACTGTCGGTAAACAAGTTGGCAGTCTTTTTTGTATGGGACTAGATAGAATGTTAAAAGTTTTAACCAGTGAGCACCCTATGCTACTGATTCCAAATCCATAACTTTCGTAAAAAGAAGACAGATACCAACTGCGCACTTCCAATAAAAAGGAGAAAATAATTCATTGCCCGGTCATATTTTATGTAGCTTAGAAGCAGGATCAATAGGACGGTACTAGCAATTCTCCCGGTATTCAGGGCAATTTCCTTATTGATTACATACTCAATCCGCAAATCCTCCTCATGATTGCGATTTACGATATTAAAGCTGGCGGAAGAAAGCGGAACCATAAAAAAAGGAAGAAAAAGTGCATCCAGTAGAATATAAAACAGTAATGTACCGTAATTGATTTTTATAACCAGTCCAAGAACACCGATAAACATCAAAATGGCTCCCATGTACATGGAAAATACCCTTCTTTTCGGCTTTATGAGCTTTTGTTCTGCGATATATGCACAAGACAGTATAAGAGCAGCAAGAGTCGATAGTTTGCCCACTGCCAGTTCCGTTCCTGCAGTCTTAAACAGTAGAATCGAAATTAAAAACCCTATCACCACATCTCGAATTCCCCATACAGTAATACTCCTGCGGAGCTCTTTCCACCCGTCACAATGGGCTCGCAAAACACATCGGAAGTCCAGCTTCTTGCCATAGTATTCTTTCGACCTGAGTAATAACGATACCAGTATCAATACTACAAATATAGCCAGGGACATCGCAAAAACAATGGTATATCCCTTAGAGTTATTTCTAGCTATAATAAATGCAGAAGTAATAGGTGCGATGGCTCCGCAAACTCCCGCCACTGATCCATTAAACCCATTAAAAGTATCCCTGTTGTCCGTCGAAGTAAAATCAAAGCTAAGCACATGAAAAGCCACCCAATAAAATCCTGCTGCGATTCCAAAAAGCACTCCCAGAGGATAAATATAATTCATTATGCTTTCTTTAAGTATAAGAATTAATAAGAAAAAGATAACGAAAAATATAATCCCTAATCGTAACGACCATACTCCATTCTTTCCTTTGGTAATCCATCCCCCAAGGATAAAAGTAATAGGCACAAAGATGTAATGCATTAGATTATATTTAGCTATAACAACAAAGTCATTCGAATTCTTCCAGAGAAATATATTTACAAATACATTGGATAACCCCATCGCCAGGGTAAAGAGACCACTAATTACCAGCAGAATCTTCGCTTTTTTTGACATTCATACCGCCATCCTCATCGCAGAGACTTTGAAATTTACTCATACTTTTCTAATATCTCCGCCTTCCATAATTACTATGTATGAGTTATGGAAAAATACAAAACAAAGCCTTATGCTATTCGCATAAGGCTTTGATATAAATCTGGCAGCGACCTACTTTCCCGGGAGGTTTCCCTCCAAGTATCATCGGCACTGAGAAGCTTAACTGCCGTGTTCGGTATGGGAA
>JAEZXR010000093.1 GCA_023419605.1 Bacillota bacterium
AATACTTGGTCAGTATTGCCAAGTTTGCATATACCTGTGCAGCAAAAGGGGTAAATCTCGATGCCGTTATTACCAAATTAGGGATAACTGCATAAACTTTTACATTTTACTGCACAACACTAATTAAATAACTCAACCTGTTATGCCCTACGTTATTTTTCACCGTATGCAACAAAAATGCTGATGCTTGCGTTATCACAACCACAGCTGGACGATGCACAACAGTTTCCACCTGCACAGTCAATTACAACATTTTTTAGTCCGGACTTTACTAACCAATATTCAATGTCCTCACGCCGGAAGCCCATCCACCGGTCGTGATGTTCAGTCTTTAGGAAATCAAAGGTATGTCGATCCAAGTCGGTAATTACAAGCTTGCCCCCAGGCTTTAAAATTCTTACCATCTCTTTGATTGCCACAAGCGGTTCTTCCACATGGTGCAGATACATGTTTGCCATTGCATAATCAACCGTATCGTTTCCAATCGGCAGATTTTTTGCTTCTCCCTGGCGGTACTCGATAGAATCGCAGTCTTTAAACTTCTCTTTCATTTGCTTCAGCATTTCCTCGGAACGGTCAATGGCAATAACCTTTGTGCCTCTTTGAATCAATCCTTCCGTAACAAATCCAGTCCCGGCCCCAATATCAGCAGCTAACTTTCCCTCTTCGACCGCTACCATACTGTATGCCTTTTCCCTCACAGCTTCCGAAAAAAAGCCTTGACGCATCGTATCCCATTGGCTCACCACTTCTTCAAAGTATACTTTACTATCCATATGTTCCCCCTTATTTCCGGGCCTTTATATATGCCCCTGCGAAAGCTTCGTCAATTGTGTTTAAATCAGCACTTTGCACTACGTCACCCGGGATTTGCAACACTCATTTTCACCGATGGCGTCAAGCAGTATTTGCATACTCTCCAATACCTGTTGCCGTTTGTTATCAGGGATAGCCAGGAATACTTTTCTAAAGTACAGATTCATCCCTTCTTCAATGCCTTCATATATTTTATATCCTCTTTCCGTAAGTGAGATTGTCACATACCTCCTATCTATCGGGTCAATATCCCGTTTTGCCAATTTGTTGGTAACAAGATTACTTACCGTTCTGCTCATAGTACTGTTTTCAAGATTAAGCAGTTCAGCAAGTTCGTTCAGCGAAATGCTTTTTGCACGGCCTATCTCGACTAAAGCATGGCATTGTGCCATTGTTACACCACAGCATGCAATCGTACTTTCTTCAAGTATACCGAGCTTTCTTTCCATTATTCTGATCATTTCTCGCAATTGCTTCGAGTCATTTGTAAAATCCATAGGTAATTACCTCCTGCAATTATTGTATAACACAACAGTTATGATATGCAAGTATTTTAAGAATTGTTTTTTATAAATATCAAGAAACCCTATTTTACTTATATTTAACACAAAATATTAAAAAAGTAGTTCCCATTTTGTAAATAAGGGTCTATAATGAATATGATCATATTCGCTTATGCAAATATGCAACTTTAAAGTGAGGTGAAGCAATGAAAAAATTAGTAAATATCTTAAAGGCATTGTCTGACGAAACAAGGCTGCGGATAATAAACCTTTTGTATGAAAGAGAACTTTGTGTCTGCGATATCATGGAAGCCTTACAAATATCACAAACCAAAGCCTCGAGACACCTTTCCTACCTCAAAAATGCAGGACTTGTAGATGATCGGAAACATGCTCAATGGGTGTATTACTCCCTTATAAAGAACGAAAGCATTAGATTCCTTGACAGCTTAATACTGGATAATTTAAGAAATGAGGAGCTGTTAAAAGACGACCTAAAGAGCCTTACTCAATGGCTGAAAAGAAAAAACATCTCCTGTGACTAATGCAAAAAATGCAATTTTGCCCCTAACAATCACTGACGGACAACTTTTTGTAAAAAATGTTATCTAAATATAATGATCCAACAAATGGAAAGTACAACAAATTAATTGGATTGACCCAATTAAAAGAAATTAAAAAGCAGCTTTTTCAATAGTGCAAGGAGGAACTACTTATGCAGAACGAAATACCTGCAAGGTTATCATTTTTAGATCGACTTTTAACCCTTTGGATTTTTCTTGCTATGGCAGCGGGGATCATTGGAGGTTTCCTATTCCCCGGCCTTGCCAAATCATTAGAAGAGATGAGTACAGGTACTATATCATGGCCTATCGCCATTGGACTTATCGTAATGATGTATCCCCCGCTTGCAAAAGTTAAGTATGAGGAAATAGGAAAAGTTATGCAGAATAAAAAAATATTCACCTTTTCCCTCCTACAGAACTGGGTCATCGGACCGATACTGATGTTTGCCCTTGCCGCTTTATTTTTACCGGATATGCCCGACTATGCTATAGGGCTTATTATTATCGGCCTTGCCCGCTGCATTGCAATGGTTATCGTATGGAATACCCTTGCCAAAGGGGATAATGAATATTGTGCGGCCCTGGTTGCTTTAAACTCTGTATTCCAAATATTGTTCTATACCGTATATATTTACTTGTTTGTAACTCTTGTTCCCAGGTGGCTTGGACTGTCCTGGGGTGGTCAGGCTGTGAATATTTCCATGTGGGAGATTGCCAAAAGTGTTTTGATCTACTTGGGAATTCCTTTTGCTGCTGGATTTATAACGAGGTTTGCCCTCACCACTGCAAAAAGCAAGGAATGGTACGAAAAGGTATTCATACCCAAAATATCTCCATTGGCCCTCATCGCCCTGCTCTATACGATTATTGTCATGTTTGTATTGAAGGGACAGGTTATTGTAGAACTTCCAGGTGACGTTATAAGGATTGCAATACCCCTTCTGATCTACTTTGCGATTATGTTCTTTGTGAGCTTCTACATGTCCTATAGGGGTGGATTCAAGTACGATCAGACTGTTACCCTCGCATTTACTGCAGCAAGCAATAACTTTGAACTCGCCATCGCTGTTGCCGTCGCCGTTTTCGGTATCGGTTCCGGTCAGGCTTTCGCTGCTGTGATCGGCCCACTGATCGAAGTACCTGTAATGATTGCATTAGTCAATGCAGCTTTGGCTTTTCGACGCAAATACTTTAATCAGGAAGGGTTCCCTAATAAGGTAAACTAAAGGAAGTGCTTTTTATGGCAATGATTGAAAGCAGGTAGTAAAAACAACAATCAGAACAAAAGTTTAGGAGGACAGCAATATGCGATTTGCAGTCATTGGAGATATCCACAGTAATATTTACGCATTGGAAAGCGTGATGGATGACATTCAGAATAAGAACGCAGATTTTATCCTTTGTACCGGGGATATGGTTGGATACGCCCCTTTCCCTAACGAGGTCATCGACCTTGTAAGAAAAAGCAAAGTTCTCTCCATCCAGGGTAACTATGATAAAGCAATCGGCAACAGTGAAATCGTATGCGGATGCGACTACAAAGACGAAAGACAGCTTGAAATGGCCGGCCTATCGGTAATGTTTACAAACATGACTATAACGGAAAAAAACAGAGCCTATTTAAAAGAACTGCCCACGGAATTACGGCTGAAGGCCGGCGATTTGCAGATTGTGATGGTCCATGGCAGCCATAGGAAGAATAACGAGTACCTTTTTGAGACTTCAAAGGAGGTTGACGAGGTAACGAAGGAGATTCCGGAAGATATTCTCATTTGCGGACATACACATAAACCGTATTATAAGGTCATCAATGGCAAGCATGTCATTAATTCCGGCTCGGCTGGAAAACCCAAACATGGAAACCCTAATGCGACCTATGTCGTTGTAAGTGTTGTTGATAAAAATGTTGATGTTGATATTGTCGAAGTTCCCTATGACTTTGAAAAAGCTGCTAAAGCCATTGAGGATAACGAAATACTGCCCAATGACTTTGCAGATATGCTCCGAAAGGGCTGATTGTTTACATTATATCAGCTTTGGGTAATTATTATTATCAAAGAAATGTAGGAAGTGCTCCATGGAGGTAAAAGCAGCCTTTGAAGGGACATAATCAGACCAGCGGTTCCGGAGCTTATGAAAGGGTTGAAATTCTAAAAATCCAAGGAGGGGTTTTTATGTTGTCGACAGGTAAATATGCAAGCTGTAATGTAGCCGGAGATGGAAAGCTCTTCATTGAAGGGAATAACAAAGTGGAAAAGTTCAAGATCATCGATATGTCTGCTGCCGGGATCAGACTGGAGACCACGGCAGCGCTTCCTGAAAATACGGCAGTGAAGTTAAAAATAAGGCTTTTGGGCGGTGTGGTGGACGCAAATATGGATGTCAACGGCAAAGTTGCAAGAGCCATTGAAAAAGGTTATGAACTCGAGTTTACCGACTTATCAGACGGTGAAAAGGAAGAAATCGACGAACTTATGCGAAACACCTGTAATATTGAAAAATAGAAAATACATTTGAAGGAAGAGGTTATCATGAAGACTGTCTATATCGCACTGCTGCGGGGTATTAACGTAGGTGGAAAGAACATGATTAAGATGGTGGATTTGAAACGCACCTTTGAAGCGCTGGGGCTTAGCCGGGTGCAAACGTACATTCAAAGCGGCAACGTCCTGTTCGATTCCGATGAACCAGAAAAAACGCTGCGTAATCGCATTGAACGTGAAATTGAATCGGTTTTCGGTTTTTCTGTCACTGTTGTATTGAGAACGGCTGCCGAGTTGAAGCAAATTATCGGAAATTGTCCATTCCCGGAGGAAGCGATATCAGAAGCAGAAGCGTTGTCGGAAGCAGAAAGTTTTTACGTCTCTTTGCTGACTGAGGAGCCGTTACAGGAAGGGATCGAACGCTTGAACGATTACAGAAGCGAAAACGATGAGTACCGGGTTATAGGCCGGGAGGTTTATCTTTTATTTCGTAATAGCATTCGAAACTCCAAACTTGCGAATAACCTCGGGAAACTGAATGTACCGGCGACTGTACGTAATTGGAAAATGATAAACAAGCTTGTCGTACTGGCGGAAGCCATGGAGGCTACGCCCTCCACTCATTCAAATTAACTCCTTTCAAGGAGAGCCTTCCAACACTTTTGTTTGGAAGGCTCTTTGCGTATGCTGTGCTATATATATAATATAGTATATTACCTGTAGAACCTGCTAATATAGTGTAACAAATCAGATCTCTGACGTTTCATAATAATCCAGATTATTAATCAACTCCTTCGCTGCGGGTGATAAGGGTACATTCTTTAACCAGGTAACGCCTATACTTCTGGAAGGGATTTTCTCCATTGGCTTCACTTCATATAATCTTCCTCGGTCCAATTCCTCCTGAATGAAATTTTTTATAACGCATGCAATTCCGAAGTCATACTTTGCGAATTGTACCAGCAGGTCGATATTTCCTAATTCAAAATCAGGTGTAACGGATACGGAATTCGCTTTGAAATATTGGTCCATGTACACTCTAGAATTACTATCTTGTTCAAGTAAAAGAATCGGGTACTGAAGGATTTCGTTCAAGGGCTGCAATTTTTGGGACAGGTACTTGTATTTTTCACCGGTTACAAAACAATCTTGAACTTCCATAATGCTTTTGAATTCAAGGTGGTCATCGATAAAAGGCATGTTGATAATGCCGAAATCGATTTTCCCTGCTTTCAAAAGGCTTATAATGCCGGGTGTCGTTGGACATATTACGTGGATTTTGATTGCCGGATGAAGGGTTTTAAATAGTTTCAAATATGGAACAAGATAGTACTTGCATAGCGTATCGCTCACACCGATCCTTACTTCTCCATTAAGTAAACTTTTAATCTCATTGATTTTCTTCTCCCCTGTGGATATAAAATTAAAAGCCTGCTCAATATATTGAAAGAGCACTTCACCTTCCGGGGTTAATTTTACTCCTTTAGGGGTTCTAAAGAACAAGGAGCATTTTAACGTCTCCTCAAGCTGCTTTATGGCTCTGCTAACAGCAGGCTGTGTTATATATAAATGCTCGGATGCTTTGGATATGTTTCCATATTTAGCCGTATAGAAAAAAGCTTTATAGAGTTCCAAATTCATAGCTATAACCTACCTTTATATCAAATATAAGTAATATGCATTTTATTTATATTACAATATCTATTATAATCTAAGTGTAATAAATTTCAAGGAGGTTTGATTATGAGTACGAAAATTGGTATTAATGGGTTTGGGAGAATCGGTAGAAATGCTTTTAAGGTTTTATTGGAAAAGTACTCGCAGGAACTTGATATTGTGGCTATAAACGATTTGACGGATCCAAAAACCCTGGCTCATCTTCTAAAATATGATTCCGTATTCGGGAGATTCAACGGTACTGTTGAAGCGTTGGAGCATTCACTGCTGGTTAATGGCAAGGAAATAAAAATACTGGCAGAGAGAGATCCTGGAAATATCATCTGGAAGGACCTTGGGGTTGAAATCGTTCTGGAGTCTACAGGGATATTTACAAAAAGAGAAAAAGCAGAAGTTCATATTACCAAGGGGGGAGCAAAAAAGGTAATTATATCTGCACCTGCAACGGATGAAGATATTACTATCGTTTTAGGTGTAAATGAGGACAAATACGTGGCAGATAGGCATCATATTATTTCAAATGCGTCCTGCACTACCAACTGCTTAGCGCCTTTTACCAAGGTGCTGCATGAAAACTTCGGCATAAAAAAGGGGTTAATGACCACTATACATTCTTATACCAACGACCAGAAAATATTGGATTTACCTCACAGCGATATACGGAGAGCAAGAGCTGCGGCTATGTCCATAATACCGACAAAAACAGGCGCTGCAAAGGCAATTGGGCTTGTTATTCCTGAATTGGCCGGAAAATTAAATGGCTTTTCTTTTCGAGTGCCTACACCTGCCGTTTCTGTAGTTGATCTGGTGGCTGAGACGGAGAAGAGTGTTACTAAGGATGAAGTAAATGCAGTGCTGAAGGCTGCATCGGAAGGTCATTTGAAAGGTCTGCTTAATTACTCCGAGGAACCATTAGTGTCTACGGACTATAAGGGTGACCCGGCCTCCTCTACTATCGACGCATTATCCACCATGGTTGTCGAGGAGAATATGGTTAAGGTGGTCTCATGGTATGACAATGAATGGGGATACTCCAACCGATATGCTGACTTAACTGCTTTTGTGGCAGGAAAAATGGAGTAACCAATTCCGAAACGAACTTACAAATATGACTTTAGCCTATATTCAGCAAAAGGAAAAGTTGTCGGGAAAACCAATGAAACGCTGTAGGTTTGTTACTTTTGCAAAGAAATAATTTATAAAATCAGAAGCCATTTGCATTAACTCTCTTTTATCTATAAAATCAAGGTCTTGATGTATTTGACAGGGTTCAAGACCTTGATTTTATTAGTTTCCTTATTGCTGCTTCTTAGGAACAATCTTTTCCATGTTATTCATATACGGTCTAAGCGCTTTCGGTATATTTACACTTCCATCCGCATTCTGGTGTATCTCTAACAGCGGTATAAGGATCCTTGGTGATGCAATTCCTGTGTTGTTAAGCGTATACACATATTTAAGCGTACCATCCGCATCTCTGTATTTGATGTTTGAGCGTCTTGCCTGAAAGTCATTCAGCGTTGAACAGGAATGTGTCTCGCAGTAATTATTTCTGCTGGGCATCCATGTCTCCACTTCATGCTTTCTCACCTGACCGATGCCTATTTCGCCTGTACAGGCCAAAGCTACGCGGTATGGAAGCTCAAGGGCCTGAAGTATTTCTTCCGTATTGTTCAGTATCTCATCATGCAGTCTTGCCGCTTCTTCGTCGTCAGCCCTGCATAGAATGACCTGCTCTACTTTCTGAAACTGGTGCACTCTGTATAAGCCTCTTGTATCTTTGCCATAGGTTCCGGCCTCCCGTCGAAAGCATGTGGAATACCCCGCGTATCTTTTAGGCAGCTCTCCTGAGTTCAGTACTTCGTTCTGGTGGTAGGATACCAGGGCAACTTCCGATGTTCCTATAAGGAATAAATCATCCTCCGGGATTTTATATGCCTGTTCATAACCGATAGGAAAATATCCCGTTCCCTGCATGGCACTTTCTCTAACCATCAGTGGTACCGTTATGGGAGTGAATCCTTTTGAAGAAAGTTTATCAATTACAAATCTGCATACGGCCATCTCCAGCAACGCTCCCTCGTTTTTCAGAAAATATGACCGACTGCCGGCGAATTTGACTGCCCTGGGGATGTCAATCAGATCAAGACTCTCTGCCAGCTCCAGGTGATCTTTTGGGGTAAAACCGAACTCCGGTATATTCCCCCACCTCCTGATTTCTACATTATCCCCGTCGTCCTTGCCGATAGGTACTTCTGGAGCGGGAACACTCGGAACCATAAGCATGATATCGTCAAACTCCTTCTTAAGGGCAGAAAGTCGGCCTTCCAGTACAGAGAGTTCCCCCTTGATTGCTTTAACCCTCTCAATGGCAGCACTTTTTTCAATCTCATTCAAATGAGGTGTCTGTTTAGAAAGATTGTTCCTTTCCGCTCTAATAGCGTCTATTTGTGCAGTTGATTCTCGGATCTGAACATCCAACGCCAACAATCTATCGATATCCGCATTCATTAACTTGTCAACAACTGCTTTCTTAACGAGATCTGCATTGTTTCTTATATAATTAATATCCAACATAGTGAAATCCTCCTACCTTTGTTCATAAAATTCCTCAGCAAAGAACAAATACGGTGTAGCCCTTTTGTTTGCTTTCCTTACCATTAAAAAAACCCCTCACCCCTGAAAAAATCAGGGACGAGAGGTAAATACCCGTGGTGCCACCCAAATTAATTAGATAAAATCCAATTCACTTTCATGCACGATAACCGATGCAGCGGGCTGGCTCTTCACCAACGTCTCCGGGGTGGAATTCATAATGGACTCCGGTTGATTCACACCAAACACCAACTCTCTTATACAGAGTACTTACTACTTTCCCCGTCACAGACCTGTAATATTATTCGTATCGAGCTCGATATTTCTATCCATTGTATTATATTGTATATCCTTTTGCAAGGGCTTAACCGGGTTCTTTCTAATTTTTTTCTTTAAAAGTTATTGTCTGCTCGTTGTCAGGTATCACCAAAGTAATGCAATGGGCCCATTCGGGTTAATATACTCCGGGATTGTGTCGTATGGGATGAGAAATTCGATAATGCCCAGAGCATGAGCTGTATAACGTTGTTCCGGGTAAAAAATCACCAAATCCTTTTCCGTAAGATAGTATTGCTGATCATAATCTACATGTTTGAAGTCGTATAGATTATACCCATTATCGATACTTTGCTTCAGAACAATATCACTGGTCTTTGTAATGTAATCACTTCCCTGTTTGAAGAGATCCCCAAAATACCAGCGATCTCCGCCAGACAAATCAAAGACCAACGCTATGGCCTTATTTAAGGGGTATGCAGCATATTTGGCATAGGCCGTATGTTGAAAATAAATACTTAGAATACTTTTTTCATTTAATGTAATCCGATAATTCCCTGTTATTGAAACCAAAGGGTCTGTATAGTAATTTTGTTCAAAAAGAAAAAGCTTGAGCGCCCTGTCGATTTCAAGATTTATCTTCTCCTGGGCAGTTTCACTGGGTAGTCCGGCAACGGCCAGGAAGCTGATGTCCAATCTTTCATTTTTCCACTTCTTTGGTATGATCCTCGCTGTGATGGATTGCGATGCTTCCATGTTCAATCCCCCATTGCTATGTATAGTGAAGTATTCCTAAATCATAGTATGGCATGTGAATATAAAAAGTGTTAGGCCGGCGTTTATTTTAGTCCGTTTGCGCAGCTTTAAATTTTTCAAATTTTTCAATAAAATCTGGGTATTCCATAATAAATCGATTTAATAAATCTATGGTTTCCAGTGTACGGGTACTAATATTATGTTCGATGAGCTCCGTTTCTATCAAGGCGTTTTCTGTAGTCCCAATGGATTTTAAAAAGGTTTCGATAATAGTATGACGCTTGAAGAGGAACTCCCCTATTTCTTTTCCTTTCTCTGTTAAAAAGATAATCCCATACTTCTGGTAGTCAAGCAGGCCTAATTGAGTTAACTTCTGCACCATTTTTGTTGAAGAGGAAGGATGCACATTTAACAACTCCGACAGAGTATTAATACGAAGATATCCCGCTTCCAAACTATTTCTGTAGATCATTTCGAGATAATCCTCCATGGCAGAGGTTAAAAGACGCTTCTCCTGTTCTAAAAGCTGATAGCCACGGACAGTATGAAATCCTCGGTCACCATTCATTCCTTATCACAGCCTTTTCAAAATTGGATTACAAAATATCCTGCTATACTCATTCTATGCGTAACACTTTCGATTTATGGCACATATATTGGTCTTAGGCAAAACAATTTACCACCGCCAACTATGGTGAAATAATATATTAACTAAAATCAATGTAAACACGGAGGTTGTTATTTATGAAAGACAGTTTAGTCCCCTTACATCAACTCCCCATTGGAAAAAGTGCAACAGTAAAACTGTTAAATGCCGACGGAAATACCCGAAGAAGAATGCTGGATCTTGGACTGATCATGGATACACGGATTGAAGCCTTGCAGAAAAGCCCCTCTGGGGACCCAACAGCATATCATATCCGTGGTGCCGTGATTGCACTTCGTTCCGAAGAAGCATCAAAAGTGCTTGTGGAAACACAACACTAGGAAGGAGAGAAAGATTCTTATGGGACTTACAAGCCAATCAACCGGAATCAGTGTATTAACTGAAGTGTTTCAGGTAAAGGGCAGTGCACCTGAAGAACTGGTTATTGCGCTGGCTGGAAATCCAAATGTGGGAAAAAGCACCGTATTTAACAGTTTGACAGGATTGAATCAGCATACGGGCAACTGGCCCGGTAAAACGGTAACCAATGCACAGGGACATTGTAAACATAAGGATAAGAATTTTATTTTGGTGGATATTCCGGGAACCTACTCCCTGATGTCGAGTTCCACCGAAGAGGAAGTGGCAAGAAATTTCGTGTGTTTCGGAAAACCGGACACTACTGTGGTAGTGGCAGACGCTACTTGCCTTGAACGAAACCTGAATCTGGTACTTCAAACCCTTGAAATTACAGACAAAATCGTTGTATGTGTTAATTTGATGGATGAAGCTAACCGGAAAAAAATCCGTATCGATATAGATAAGCTATCAAAACATCTCGGTGTTCCTGTAATTGGAACAAGCGCAAGGAGCAACAACGGATTAAAAGAACTTATGGATGCAGTGTATAAAGTTGCAAACAAGCAGTTTACTCCTACCCCTTTAGTGATTACATATGACAATATAATAGAAAAAGCTGTCAGTTTGATTGAGCCTCATGTAGCCAGACTTGTTGGAGGAAAAATCAATAGTCGTTGGATAAGCCTTAAGCTGTTGGATGGAGAAAGGACGATAATAGCCTCGCTGGATGATTTCCTCGGCTATACGCTGACAGAGGACGAAGCCCTTTGGAGTCAGTTAAAAAAAGCAAAAGAGTATTTGGAGCAAAATGGAGTAAACAGCGATATATTCCGCGACAAAGTTGTATCCGGCCTTGTCAGGGCGGCAGAAAGCATAAGTGATGATGTAGTTACCCTTGAAAATAAAAAATACAATGATGCGGACAGAAAAATTGACCGTATACTCACGTCCAAGCGATATGGCATTCCTATTATGATAGCTCTTCTCGGTGTAGTGTTCTGGCTGACAATCACAGGGGCAAACATTCCATCTGAGCTTATAGCAACATTTCTATTCTGGGTTGAGGGGCATTTGACAGTCTTCTTCCACTGGATAGGAGCTCCAGAGTGGCTGCATGGTATTTTAGTCCTGGGTATGTACCGGACATTAGCCTGGGTTGTATCCGTTATGCTGCCGCCCATGGCCATCTTCTTTCCTCTCTTTACACTTTTGGAAGATCTGGGGTATTTGCCCAGAATCGCCTTTAACCTGGATAATTTTTTTAAAAAAGCATGTGCTCATGGAAAACAGGCATTGACCATGTGTATGGGCTTCGGCTGCAACGCAGCGGGCGTTATCGGCTGCAGGATTATTGATTCACCCAGAGAACGTTTGATCGCCATCCTCACCAATAACTTTGTTCCATGCAATGGACGTTTCCCGACCCTTATCGCCATCTCAACCATCTTTATCGGTGGCGCTGTCTCCAATATATACCAGTCCCTGGTTTCTACCATTGCCATGATATGCATTATCGTTTTTGGAGTCGTTATGACACTGCTTATATCAAAAATACTGTCAAAAACCATATTAGTTGGATTGCCATCCTCCTTTACACTGGAACTGCCGCCGTATCGTAAACCTCAAGTTGGGCGGATCATTGTACGTTCTATTTTTGACCGGACATTATTTGTTCTAGCCCGTGCCATATCAGTGGCAGCTCCTGCCGGACTGGTGATTTGGATTATGGCCAACATTCAGGTTGGAGATATGAGCCTGTTGACCCATGGAGCAGATTTCCTGCAACCTTTCGCAAACTTAATTGGATTGGATGGCTATATTCTGATGGCCTTTATACTGGGACTTCCAGCAAATGAAATTGTTGTACCCATCATAATCATGAGCTATATGGCAGCAGGCAGCATGTTGGAATTGGATAGTCTTCAAGAATTAAGAAGTTTGTTGCTTTCTCATGGGTGGACGTGGCTAACTGCAGTATGCGTAATGTTGTTCTCCCTCATGCACTTCCCTTGTGGTACGACACTCTGGACAATACGCAGGGAAACGCAAAGTGCCAAATGGACATTCCTTTCGTTCCTTATACCCACTGTAACCGGAATTGCGGTTTGTTTTACGGTAACACAAATAGTTCGCCTGCTGGGGCTTGTATAATTAATAGATTTTAATCAAGGTTTACACAAAAAGGAGATGGAATCTGCGCTTCCCACGCAGCCATCTCCTAATGAGCTTTTTCTCTATAGGTATATTCTATCTTTGGCGAATCCACACTTGCATTTCTCCCAGCCCTCGGTTTCCCCAGAGGTAATAAGGGATCGCCAGGATATCTTCCATCTTTTCATATCCCTCACGGAATGTACGGTAAAGGTCATCTTTCCAATCAGACTCCTCTGTACGAATTGCTCTTCCTTTAATTGCGACGACTCCTCCAAGAAGACTCTCATCATGTTCAGCAGCAAGTTCTTCCTTCAAAACAAGGGAAAGTGCAGAAAGGTTGGTGCCATTGTCTATTTGTTCAAAGCAGTATATGATGGGTCCTCTTTGGAGAGCTATCTTTCCTGCATTCGCCCTGACTTTCGGGTTGGCCTGCATAATTTCAACCGGCATGGACAATTCCAGTTCGATCCGGTCTCCGATCTTCCAGTTTCCCTCCACCATAGCATAACCTTGCACTATTTTGCCTCCGGGGTCTACGGATTCACCATTTACTTTTACCTTCCAAGCCTTGCACCATCCTGGGATTCTTAAGGCTATGGTAAAGGCTTTGGATATATCTGAAGCAATTTGGAAACTCACCTTTTCATTCCAAGGATATTGGGAGTCCTGAATGATTTTTACCTTTTGATCCCCGATTTCCATTTCGGCTTCTCCGGCAATATAGAGATGTGTATAGAGGACATCGTCTTTTACCGAGTAGATATACTGCCCCAGGGAAGCCAGGAGCCTTGCAATATTCGGCGGGCAGCAAGCACAGCCGAACCATTTCTGCCGCTGTGGCTTTACATGGTGTTTTCCCGGGTTTTTATCACATGCGTCCGGCCAGACTTCCAGAGGATTCACATAGAAGAAACTTCTGCCGTCCCTGGATAAAGAGCTTAATACGAGATTATAAAGTATTTTTTCCATCACATCCGCATAAATGCCGTCGGCATCCATCTGCTGCATCCGGTGTGCAAAGAAAATAAGCCCGATGGACGCACAGGTTTCAGCATAGACAGTGTCATTGGGAAGATCATAGTCAAAACTGAAGGCCTCTCCATGGTGTGTAGAACCAATGCCTCCCGTGATGTACATCTGTTTACGGATAATGTTATCCCAGAGCCTCCTGCATGCCAGATAAAGTTCCCTGTCCTCCGTTTCGGCAGCAATATCGGCCATTCCGGTGTACATATAGACAGCTCTCACCGCATGCCCTACTGCCACCTCCTGGTGGCGGACCGGCAGATGGGACTGGTTGTATTGAAGATCCGGGGCTGGAACTTCTCTTTTGGTCCAATGGGATAATTTGTTTCTTTTCTCCTCCCATTCCTGTGTAAAATAATTCGGTTGACTGCCTCGTTCATCGATAAAAAACTTGCTCAGTTTCAGGTACTTTTCATTTCCAGTAGCTTTATATAATTTAACCAATGCCAGTTCGATTTCCTGGTGCCCTGGGTATCCCTTCAGTTTTCCCGGTTCCGGTCCAAACATGGAATCGATATAGTCGACAAACCTGCACATGACATCCATAAGCTTTCTTTTACCTGTTGCGTTATAATAGGCAACTGCAGCTTCTATCATATGACCGGCGCAATAAAGCTCATGGCACTCATACAGGTTGGTCCATCTTTTCTCCGGTTCCTTGATGGTAAAGTAAGTATTCAGATATCCATCGGGCTGCTGCGCTTTCTCAATAATATCAATCATTTCATCTGCGGTTCGTTCCAATTCCGTATCCGGATGTTTTTCGAGGCTATAGGCTACAGCCTCCAACCACTTTGCCACATCACTATCCTGAAAAACACATCCGTAAAATTCCCCTTCTTCCAAACCGGCTGCGATTCGAAAATTCTTCACCGCATGGCTGGGGGCCGCATCTTCAACCCTATCATTTAATGCCTCCCATTGATAAGGAATAATGGTATTGCGTACCAAATCCACATAATAGGACCAGAAATCATCCCGGATGCTGACATCTTTTATTGATACGGGTTTTGATTTTGCACTGGATTCCATCCTCTTCACTCCTTCATTATGCCAAAGTCTTTAAATTTGTTTCAAATAGCAAAGTGTAAAAATAAGTGTTTGAAACTCAGAAGCTTCTGCATTACAATATAAGTATGGCATACATTTTTTTGCATGTCAGTGGATAAAAAGTAGAAAAGGTGGCGAATATTGACCTGTGTTTTATCTGAGAGCCAATATTGAAAATCCAATTTCCTTTACATCTGCGGGTCTCTTTATTGCAGATACTCCATGGACACATATGAAAAGAGTCATTGACAGCTTTGAGATCATAGTTGGAATCAAAGGAGCAGCGTATATACAGCAGGATGAAGAAAAATACATTATAAAAGAGGGCGATGTTCTTCTTCTCATGCCCGGGCATGTTCATCAAGGGTATGCTACATCCGGAAAAGGAACGTCTTTTTTTTGGATGCATTTCTATTGTAATGAAGAATTTGATATTCTGGAGGATAAAAGCGTAGAAGAGGATATCTCATTGGCAAATAATAATCCCTATTTGAATAGCTTAAATTCAAAAATACTGATTCCTACATTTTTTACTCCCGCAAACATAGAAAGACTTCATATCCTTTCACGGCAGCTTCTTCATGTCTATGAGTCCCGGTATTATACAGGACAGGCAATGAATTACCTTCAGACCGCCCTGCTGATTGAGCTGACAGAACAATTAATTGCCCAAGGTACGAAAATGGCAAACACAAACCCGGCAAAGGACCACCTTCCTAAAATCCTGGAATGGATTCGTATCCATTCTGAAAAAGAGATTTCTCTTCAGCATGTTGCACATGAGTTTAACTATACAAAGGAGTACCTGTCCCGGTATTTTAAGAAAAACATGGGAATGAGCATGCAGGAGTACATCCATAACCTGAAAATATCGAAAGCCAAGGAACTTTTATGCCAGTCCGACCGAAACATCAAGGAAATCGCCAATGGACTAGGTTTTCAGGATGAGAAATACTTTATGAAGCTGTTCAAGCGGCACGAAAAAATAACCCCCCGGGAGTACCGGAGAGCCTATAATATGACACATTTAAATAACCGGTAGTGACAGCTATATACAATAAGACTGGCAACTGCTGATTTGGCGTTTGCATAGTCAAAGCTTTTGGGGCTATGCAAACGCCAAATCAGCTAAGTTCCATCTTACATTGTATAGCTATACCTCAAAATCCGTGTTCACCAGTCCATGGTAGTAATTACCCTTATAGGCCGTAAATTTAATCAGGGCATAGTCAGGATCTGTGTACCCCAGTGGATAATACCGTTCCATGCCGTCACTCCAAAACTCCTTCCTTTTACCGTCGTCATAAGAGACTTCTGCTTTACCTGTAAGCAGAAGCCCCTCAAAGGTTTTTTCGTCATAAAAATATAGGCTTGCATTTGGATTTGCCTGTATTTGCCCTACCCTCCTTGAAGAGGTATTGGAGCAGAACCAGAACTCCTTAAGTCCGTCAGCAGAAGTTTTAATCATTGCCTTAAGCTGTGGAATTCCATTTTCGTCAGTGGTTCCCAAAACTCCTGTAAAACTGCGTTCTACAAGGTTTAATGATTTTTCCATTTTGTCATTGCTCATTTTTAAATCCCCCCATTTATTTAAATTCTGTTGCATCCTTTTTAAGCGCCTTCACCTTTTTCAAATATTCGGTCACATTGACATCCTCCCGTATGGGATATGTATAGTGCAAACGCTGAGCTACATCCATACCAATCCTCCGAATCAGCTTTCCGGCATTAAAAAGTGCAGTCCATATTTCGTCGTAGCCTGTACCGGAATAGGTTGCAGCAAACTCATTATAAATATCCTCAGGCAGGTATCTTTTGAGCCATTTCCCACATTTACCGACATTCACTTTCCAGTCATGTTGTATACCTACGTACCATGATAATATTTTTACGACACAGTCCTGTAAAATTGCATCATGCATATACCGCGCCAAAGAGTATTCATCACGCCAGATGCCTTTTGCCACATATGTCTGTATCCACCAAGCTTCATTCATAACCTCATCAAACTCTTTCTTTGTCGGTTTCTTGACAAAGTGACTGCTATCATCCGGTGGAGAAAGCGGTTCAATCCGATGACCCTTATCTAAAAGAACTTTTGTCAAACTGTCAGCCTGTATGGTTTCTGCAATACATTCCACAGGGTGGAATGACAGGTCGATTCGAACCCCATCTTTAAACTGCATGAGAAAAATGTACGCATCTTTCCCCCCAATAATAAAATCATTCTGCTGTAGAATTACCAGATCACCAAAGGGTTGAATCCATTCCTGATGATCCAGGTAGTATTTCGGGTCGGTAACCGAAAATACTACATCATAATCCTGAAAGATATCTTTTGGTGCATTGGGATTTACCCTTGAACCATTGAAGATAACTGCCCTCACATTAACCTCCCTTTTGGCAAATTCAAGTAGTTGGGTCATTACTTCGTTTTCACTACGCATAGCACACATCACCCCTCTCGAATTAATATAACTTTTTATCTGTCCGTAGCTTTATTTCACAGCTATTATTCTAACCCCACCTACTTTAAAAACATTTCTGCCTCCCTGCGTTTTCTAAAAACAATGATTTTTTTATCCTTTCGATTTCCTGAATTTTCCTTATTTTAACAATCCATTAAGTCCTAAGAACTACCACAAAACTTTACTACGAATAGCTTCGGATGAAACTGTTGAATACGATAAAATGATACCACCATTGGGAATTATATACAAGCCAGCGTACGGTATTTTGCACTAGAGGCCACTTTCTATTGCCAGCTATCCTGTTTTTATATAAAATTATAGTAGTTTGTAAGCAAGGAGAATATAAATGGGTGAAAATATTCATGAATATAGAAATCTTATCGCGTTTGTTAAGGAACTTGAAAATTTGAAGGATATGACTCGAACCGCATGGACGAAGGAAGGCAGACGAGAGAGTGTAGCTGAGCATTCCTGGCGATTGACGGTATTTGCCATGGCGTTGGAAAACTACTTCCCGGATATTGATTTTAATAAAGTACTACGCTTGTGCCTGGTACACGATCTGGGGGAAGCCTACGAAGGCGATATTTCTGCCACAGTCGCAGTCGACCCGGAGGACAAGTTGAAAAAAGAAGAGGCAGCATTGCTCAGATTAACCGCACCTCTCCCGGGGAGCATGCAAAATACTTTCCGGAACCTATGGCGAGAATATACTTCTGGAGATACAAAGGAAGCAAAATTGGTTAAGGCCCTGGATAAAATGGAAACAATCATCCAGCACAACCAGGGAAGCAATCCTTTAGACTTTGATTATGAATTTAACCTGGGATACGGTAAGGAATATTCACTGTATCATCCGGTTATCACAGCCATCAGAGAAATCATTGATAGAGAAACAGAAAGTAAATTAAAGAAGCAAATAAAAAAGAATGGGGATTGAAATTTTCAATCTCATGTATTCTTATTGACCGAGCTTTTTGATCAAACCAATGGAAACCTATTTTGTAGGGTTTTCATTGGTTACAGGAGGTAGTATGGAGAAATATGGTTTGAATATTATATGGACGGCAAGATATGACTATCATAAAGGACAAATGCTGGCTTCTCATAAACATGACTTCTATCAAATATTAATTGGGGAACAGAGGATACTTCACTGTATTTCAACGATGTTGATACAGTGAACTGGAAACCCTTCTGTGTGCGGCTAAATCCTCTTACAGGAGAGGACAGGAAACTGGGTAGTACCATTTACAGAATTTCACCCGATGGGAAACATATTATATCCTCCTGTATGAAACGCATGCGCCGTACTCAGTATGGCTATGGCATCGTAGTTCCCGATGGGCATGTCCCCCGTAACTTTGGTTTCCGTGATGATGACGGGTTATATATTACAGATACGGAAACCGGTGAGTGTAAGCTGTTGGTTTCAATTCAGGACGTTTTTGAGCGTGCTCAGCCTGCCATCGACAAACAAAAATATGCCGAGGGAGAATGCTACGGATTTCATTGCAAATTCAATCCACAAGGAGACCGGCTTATTTTTACGCTGCGGTGGTTTCAGACCAATGAACCGGAACCATGGAATATGATCGGGAAGCATCTGGATTTCTGGGTTTTGACAATGAAGTCGGATGGTAGTGATATTTATGTGGCAGTAGGCCCGGAACAGCTGGAAAAAGGCGGTCATCATATCAATTGGTACCCGGACGGCAAAACACTTTCCATGAATCTCTGTATTGATGGTCACCGCCAACTGTATCTTGTCCAGGCAAATTATGATGGTACGGGATTACAAAAGATAATTGATAACCTCCCTGGATCCGGTCACCCAACGGTTCATCCGGACGGAAGGCATATTCTCACGGATGCCTATGCCGGTGAGAAGGTTTCCTTTGGAGATGGTTCAGTTCCGATACGCCTGATAGACCTCACAACCCGAACCGAGAAGACGGTAGTACGCATTCATGTCGATAACCCGGCTATACAAGTGACATCTGCCCTGCGAGTTGATCCTCATCCTGCCTGGGCACCTGACTACAAGCATGTTGCTTTTAACGGATATGTAAATGGAACGCGACGGGTATTTGTAGCAGACTTTACCTCAGTACTTGGCTAAACCTGAGGGGACGGATTTGTATTTTGCCTGCTTAAATGAAACACAAACCCGTCCCCATACAGGAAAACGCTTCTCTAGCTCCTGCTTAATAAGTGTATCATCTCTTTATTTTCTACTATTTCCTCGATCGAACTTATTCCCATCTGTTTGAGAATCTTCATAACATTTAGATTGTCAAAAGGTGTCATTATCAAGGAATCCTCGGCAAATTCATTTACGATTTTAGTGGCCTTATCTACCTCGATATTAGTCCTGGGGCCTCCTACACAGCCGCCTCCACAGCCCATTCCCTCAATAAAGTTCGCACCGAGGTCTCTGCCTGCATTTAAATCATCCAGTACATCCTTGCAGCTCTTCACACCCGAGACTTTTTTCGCCTTTAGTTTAATCAATCTTCTGGGTTCCAGCCGGTTCACTACTGTTTTTACCGAAAAACTAACGCCTCCGGTTCTTGCATACAGTCTTCCTCCAAAAGATGCCTGATCTTTTTCATCACTGGGCAGTTCCCTTACCTTGATATCCAGGGCGGTGAATATTTCTTCCAGTTCCCTGAAATTGATAACGTAGTCAACATCGCCTTGCAGTTCCGGTTCCTTGATTTCAGCTTTTTTAGCAATACAAGGAGCAATAAAGACGACCTTAGCCTCCTTATAGAGCCTTTTTAAGAATCTGCCGGAGGCAATCATAGGAGAAATGGACGGAGACATATGTTCATAAATTTGTGGATAGTGCTTCTTTGTCAGGTTAAACCATACCGGGCAACAGCAGCTTGTTAAGAAAAAATCCTTCTCCCCTTTGACCAAATGGTTAAACTCAAAAGCTTCCTTTATCGACAATATATCTGCAAACAGCGCCACCTCAATCATATCCTGGAAGCCCAATAATTTTAACGCCGTTCTCAGCTGCCCCATGGAAACATCTTCACCGAACTGCCCGATGATAGCCGGGGCCACCGTAGCAAAGACCTTTGTGTTTTTATCCTTTAACAAGTCGATTATAGGTATAAATTCAATTTTATCCGCTAAAGCGCCGAAATCGCAGCTGGCCACACATTCACCGCAGCTCAGGCATTTATTGTTTTCAATCACAGGGCCCTCACTTCTTTTATATACATGTGCTTCATACTTACATGCATCTTTACATCTACAATTTTCTTCGTCGCAATGCTCACAGGGACCTTCTATTTTTGCAATGATGGGAGCCCCTACCTCCCTGGATTTCCTAACGATATCCATTTCATCAGTAAAATCGATCTTTCCTTTCGGGTCCAGCCCCATGGCAATCCGGATATGGTCTTTAATAAATGAAGTCTCTTCTTCTCCGAAATCATGCTTTTTTTTGATTTCTTCGGCCAGCGTGTTCAAATCATCTGCATTTTTCAAACTACCATTCCAATACCGTTTGACTAACTCTCCAAATATTTTCATTCTTTTTTCTTGAAAGTTATTGAATTGATTATTAATAGCAAACCACCCTCTCTTAAACAGTTCAACTTATTCTCTCTTATATTTACCCATTTTCAATGACGGAATTCTTCTTGAGGCACCGTTGATGTAAATTTTTGAAGTTTGTAAAATCGCGTAAGATCTGTTTTATAGTGAGGGTTTTGCCAGTCTTTACAGTGTGCATAATGAAGATTGGTTTTGGGGTATCATGAATATGGGCAGCAAAATCGAAATTTTGTTTATATTGTATAGGAGGTAAAAAACAATGGATATATCAAATTCCAGTGCACCTTGCATGAAAGTAAAATGCGGTGTTACCAATTGTGCGTATAACGCATCCCAGATGTGCCATGCCGAAGCCTTGGAAGTCAATGCCATGCAGGGGCACCAGGCTGGTATCAGTGACGATACATGCTGCACAACTTTCAAAGATAAATAAGAAATAAAAAGGTTGGAGACATCCACGTGTGGATGTCTCCAACCTTTTTATTTCTATCTGCTCATGGGCACTATTGATTTCACGATCTGATTAAATTCTGCTGTAACCTCATTCATAGGACGCCGATTCACCAAATCGTTGGACAGATTTCCAATTCTCGCCATAATATCCGGCGATTCACTGACAGTTACCTGAGCTATCCCCTTATCCACTGACTTCACGGTATCCACTACTTTGCTTTTTAGCACGTTGGCATCCTGAGAAGTGTTAGTGGGGCTTATACCAACCAGTGCATTATTTCCGACAATAGCTACGTGAGCTTGCTTTACCTCCGGCATCTGTGAAAGCTTGCTTTTTATATTGTCTGCTCTTTGACTCGTATCCAACACCGTTTGAGGTACCGATTGCATTACGTTGGGTAGCGCCGATGGACTCGGCTGCACTGCAGGAGGAGTTGCCTGCTGGGTTATGCTGAGTCTCTGTCCGGGAACATTATAGGACTGGTTCCTTCCATTAGGGACCCTGTTTTGGGCGGGACTGCATCCATATAAAGATGTAGCCGCTATACAAAAGCCTATGGTTGCACCTATATATTTTTTAAAATTCATTGTATGCACCTCCATTTTTATTCTTCTCCAAATAAAATTTTTTATTGAAGTTAATTTTGACAGTTTATGTGCTTTTCACTGTAAATTAATTTCACGATGACAAATTTTTTGCAGTTTTTCCCCTCTACAGATATGGCAATGCTACGTTAAATTACCAGTAGCCGAGTTGACATAACTCTGTTATAATTCATTTTGTGTTTATCAAGCACATATTTTATAAGGAGGTTACGTAATGAATTTTTTTAAACGTAATTCTTTCAAGCCAGCTCTTACAGGGTTTTTAGCAACTTCAGTTCTGCTTTCCAGTATGATACATGTTAGTGCCGCAGCTTCAATAAAAGATCTTGATGCCAGTTCAAACTATGCAAAACCTTCCATAGAAAAACTTATAGCAAACGGAGTAATTATCGGTGATCAAAACGGTAACTTTAACCCGCATCATACCATCACACGCGCTGAAATGGCAACGATGCTGGTCAAAGCCCTAAAGGCGGATATGGGTTCCATTCCGGAAACACCGACCTTCAAGGATGTAAATGTTGACCATTGGGGATATAAATTTGTTGAAGCTGCTTATAAAAACGGTCTGTTCAAAGGAGTCTCTGAGGATATGTTCGATCCGGAGAAGCCGTTATCCCGTGAAGAAATGGCAGCAATTTTTATCCGTGCCATGGGAATCAAGGACAATGAAATCATCGGAAAACAAAAGCCAGGACTAATTCTACAATTAAGTGATAAAAACAAAATATCCGACTGGGCAAAGGAATATATCGAATTTGCCTTGGATAGTGGATTGATGAAAGGAACAGGAGGTACTACCTTTGACGCTGACCAAAATGCGGAACGTGAACAGGCTGTGGTCATGGTAGATCGAGTTCTGGAAAACAAGGATACGTTTTTGAAGTTCCACAAAACCTATATCGGAGATGTAGAATATTCAGAGTTATATACTGCTTTGCGTAACAGGGCCTACAGTTATGTAGGTGATTATAAAGCTACTGCGTCATTAAAATCCGTTGACCACACGGCAAACCAAACCAATGGCCTGAAAATGGACATCGCCGGTTATACAAACCTTACGGATTTTGATGTTGATGTAGCCACTACCATCGAAGTTTCCGATCAATCACCTTTTACTCTTAAATTCCGTGTGCTGCGCGCAGAAAATAAGAGTTATATTAAAAATGAAGGTGCTAGTAAATGGATGGTGGCAACTACAGACGATGTTGCAATGTCCAATGATTTGCAGCTGTCGCAATTGACGTTGAACGGATTCTTAAGGAATTTTGCGGACCAGCAAATAACTAAAACAGAAAATGTTATAATCGAGGGTAAAGCAGCCACAAAATACTCTGTGGCATTAACAAACGAAAACCTTAAGTCCCTGGCTTCTACGATAACTAATGTAGAAGCTTTGGCAGGAACTGAAGCCTCTCTTGAAGAAGTATTCAACAAAGGATATGAGTATAAGTTGGAGTACTATTTAAATGATAAAAATGAGATTATTCATGAAGAAGTAATTTTTACTGGTCACATTCAAATGGATGAGACAGGAGAGAACCTATCCATTACAGGCTCCCTGATATGCGATTACTCAAATATCGGCAAGCAGCTTACAATTTCTGCTCCTCAGTAGTATTAAAGCCCATGGCATCTGTCATGGGCTTCTTTATGTTTATTGTCAGATAAAGAAGAAAGCTACTCCCAACAGTATATAACAGCCCAACAGGACTACTCCTTCCAGCCAATTGGTTTTTCCATCCTGAAAGATAAACAAAGAGAGTCCTATCGCAGCAAGAATAGCAACCACTTCAAACATGTCATATACATATATCATAGGATTGCCTAGTATAAAGCTGGCCAATATCAGTAAGGGCGCTACAAACAATGCAATCTGTATACTGGATCCCACGGCAATTTCTATACAGATATCCACTTTATTCTTTACAGCCATTAGGACAGCAGATACGTTCTCCGCAACATTTCCCAAAAGAGGAATAAGTATGATTCCCATAAAAACTTCAGGAAGCCCATAGCTCTTTGTAACAAATTCTATGGTGTCCACCAGCATTTCGCTTTCCACAGCAACAAAAAAAGCAGCTGAGAGCAGAACTATTATTGCTTTTGAGAGACTCCATTCTGGCCGCTCATTTTGTTCCTCGCGATCCTCCTGTCGGACAAAAATATTTCTATGGGTTATCAATGAAAATACAAGCCCCGCTATGTAGGTTATTAATAAGATAACTGCAATACTAAAGCTAGTGGCTGTTAATCCATCGTTTAAATTCACACGGGCGCTTCCCTGTATCGCATATTTCAAAGCAAAAGGAATTATTATGCTGGTGGCAGCAAACAGCAGTAATATAAAATTGCTTCTGGCTATGCTCTTATCAAAAGACTGGTACTTTCTTTTCAAACCGCCAAGAAAAATACTCACACCCAGCACCAGAAGGATATTACCCAACATGGACCCTGCCATACTGGCAAGTACAATATTGTAGAATCCTGCTCTAACTGCAAAAAAGCCTATTAAAAGCTCGGGTACATTGCTCATGGTTGCACTGATAAGCCCGCCAACCTTTGAGCCTGTATATAGTGATATCTGCTCTGTAGCGCTACCAATTACCGCTGCCAGCGGGATAATTGACAGGCATACGGTCAAAAATACCAGACTTTTACTCAGGTGAATAGCATTGGCAGTGATGGATACAGGAATAAATAAAAGCAGCCATTTTAAATACTTCATAAGCGTAACACCAAAAAGTAAACTCTGTATCCATACTATTCATAGTATAAGTTGTAGGTGAATAAACTTTTCCGGCTCAAGGCAATAGACGCCTGATGCTGACGGCACACCCGTTCTAGAGATCGATCTCTCCACAGTAATTGGTGAGCATCATCTTCCGGATTTCTCCCATATCGCGGGTACGGCCTAAGACCCACATCAATTTGGTAACAGCTGCTTCCGAGGTCATGTCATAGGCTGGAATAATACCTTCCTGTGCAGCCTTCCGACCTACCTCGTAGACTGTCAGATCAGAAATCTCATAAAGACATTGTGTTGTAATGACGACAGGTATGCCAGCTCGTAATAATCCCTGGAGCTCATCCACAAGATTTCTTCGGATAAAATGAAGTCCCCCTAGGCCAAAGCCCTCTATTACCAGCCCTTTATAGCCCATTTTTATAAAATGTTCAAAAAACTCCAGCCGGGTACCCGGTATGAGCTTTAGAAGAAAAACATCCGAGTCGATGTGATCCTTCAGTACGGTGGGATCATCTCCCGCACAACGCATTTCGTTCACATTCAAAAATACCTGATTGTTTTCTATATACCCTACATCAGGGGCATTTATGCTTTCAAAAGCATTTAGGCTGGTAGTTCGAACCTTTACACCTCTTACACCTCGAATAATCTTCCCGCCAAATACGATATAAACACCATGAAGTTCCTGTGTTACCGTTAAGAAGGCATGCAGCACATTGTCTTTTGCATCAGAGTTTGGCTCTACAATGGGAATCTGTGAGCCGGTAAATACTACCGGTTTCTTCAGGTTCACCAGCATAAACGACACTACGGATGCTGTATAAGCCATGGTATCCGTACCATGGAGTACCACAATACCATCATACTTTTGAAGTCCGGTAAAGACTTCAGCAGCGATAGCTTGCCATTCTTCCGGTTGAATATTGGAGCTGTCCAGATTGAACAAGGTTTTGCAATCAATGCTGCACAAGCCTTTTAACTCAGGGATATACGTAATAATATCATCGGCAGTCAAACTCGGTGCCAGCCCTGACTCGTAGGATGTAGACGCGATAGTACCACCAGTAGATAATAATAGAATTTTCTTCAAATTTTTCACCTCAAAATAAAACATTCGAAACTATATCCATATTGATTGTAACATAAAAAGCGTCATTATTGAAAAAGTTTTTCCAAATTGCTTTATAGTTATGATACATCTTCACATTCACATTAAATTAGTACAACGCGTTAATTTAGTACAGGATTGGACTGCACTATAGTAACTTAGAGGATCAAATCCAAACAGGAGAAATTTTACGGTAAAATGAGTTGGCCTATTGGTAAAAGCCCTAAGGTAGAAATACTATCTATCAGGTTTCTTGCTCTTTTACTACTAATGCGGTTTACATAAAAGTAACTTTATGGCATTATGCTGAATATAGTAGTAATGAATTAATAACAAGGAGGGTCAGTAGATGAATTATAGAGAGCTTTTGGAATATACCAGGAAAAATCCCGGCTGCTTCTGGACCAAGGAACAACGTGAACAATACTCTGAATATAGGTTCAAAAGCTGGCTGGATGAGCAAGACAGAGAAAACGATTCTGTAGAAAAAGAAAAGAAGAAGAACAAAGATAAAGAAAGCTTTTAAAACTTGCATGATTTCTTATACTTTCAATAAAAAATAGGCGGATAAAATGTCCTGAACGGTACTTGAGTTGACACTCCCCTGGGAAATATTAAGTTTAGTTTAGCCAGCACCTTCAAAATTGAGGGTGCTTTTTATATAATCAAGTTGGCGCCTAACCTGATGTTTTTAAAAGAATGCCCTCATTGCCGGGCGGGCTAGACCCCACAAAATTAACTGGCAGATGTGCCTAAAATTTTCTCCCGGGCCAGGTGTAGGTTGTCAAGGAACGTTTGCATCGGAGTCTTGCCTTTACACCTTTTGCCCTGATGAGTACGCTCTT
>JAEZXR010000132.1 GCA_023419605.1 Bacillota bacterium
CTCAAATGTCCACATTTATAGAGGAAGCAACCGACAGCAGCTATGTGTCTATTCCCAAGGCAGAGCTGCGCGAATATTACCCCATGTCCGCCGCCCAAAAAAGACTTTATATCCTTGACCGGATGGAAGGAGTGGGGACCGCCTACAACATGTCCTTCCTCTCCCTGCTGGAGGGAGATGTGGATACCCGGCAATTTGAAGAGACTTTCAAGGCGCTTATCCAGAGACATGATGCCTTCCGCACCTCCTTCCATATGATGGACGGGAAGCCGGTGCAGAAGGTTCATAAGGAAATAGAATTCAGTGTCCTCTATCGGGAGATACCGGAAGATCAAATAAAGGATCTGGCAAAAGAATTTGTAAAAGCTTTTGATTTGTCCAAAGCACCCTTGCTGCGGGTTTGCCTGGCAGAGACCGGCGCCGGGAAGCATGTAATGCTGGTGGACATGCACCATATCATTTCAGACGGAGTATCGCTGGATATCATTGTGAAAGAGTTCATGGAGACATACAAGGGAGTGGAGTGGAAGCCCAAAGAACTGGAGTATAAAGACTACGCCCTATGGCAGAGGGAACTGCTGGCAGCAGAAGGAATAAAAGAGCAGGAGGAATATTGGCTGGGGGTATTGAAAGGCGACCTTCCGGTATTAAACATGCCTTACGATTATCCCCGGCCTCCCATCCAGAGCTTTGAGGGTGATACGGTCAAATTCCTTGCAGACCGGGAAGTTACCCAAAAGCTTCATGCTCTTGCAAAGGAAAAAAGGACGACACTGTATATGGTGCTGCTGGCTGCTTTCAATGTCCTGCTTTACAAATATACGGGGCAGGAGGATATCCTCATCGGCTCCCCCATTGCCGGAAGGCGCCATGATGATTTGCAGGACATCGTGGGGCTATTTGTAAACACGCTGGCAATGAGGAACTATCCGGCCGACAGCAAAACCTTCACTGCCTTTTTAGAGGAAGTAAGGGAGAATGCAGTAAAGAGCTATGAAAACCAGGACTACCAATTTGAAGAACTGGTGGAGAAGCTGGATATAAAGAGGGATTTGAGCCGCAATCCCCTGTTTGACGTCATGTTTGCCTTGCATAATGCAGATGACATCCATGAAACTTCCATCGGTAATATTACCTTTACGCCCTATGCACTAAATACCGGAGTTTCCAAACTGGACCTTACACTGGAGGCCAGAGAGGCTGATGGAAATATTTTATGCAGCTTTGAATATTGCACAAGGCTATTTAAAAAGGAAACCATTGAAAGGCTTGCAAAACATTACATCCGCATACTGGAGGAGATTGTAAAACTTCCTGACGTTGCCCTTTGTGATATAGAGCTGCTGTCTGAAGCGGAGAAGCACCGGATTCTGTTTGATTTTAACGATACTGCGGCGGAATATCCCAAAGACAAGACCCTTTGCCAATTGTTCGAAGAACAGGCGGAACGGACACCGGAGGATTGGGCAGTGGTGTTTGAAGACAGGCATTTGACCTATAGGGAGTTGAATGAAAAATCCAATCAACTGGCACGGGTCCTGATGGAAAAAGGGGTAAAACCCGATGACGCCGTAGGAATCATGGTAGAGCGTTCCTTGGAAATGATCATCGGACTGCTGGGGATTTTGAAAGCAGGCGGAGCTTATCTGGCATTGGACCCTGAATTCCCCGGCGAGCGCATAAGATATTCCCTGGAAGATGCACAAGTAAAGCTTTTACTGACACAGGCGGCATACTCAAATCTTGAATTTGAAGGAGAAACGATACGGCTGGATGATGAAAAATTGTTTGTCGGGGATACGGGCAACGTCATAAAAAAACACGGCCCCGGCAATCTGGCCTATATCGTTTATACATCAGGTTCAACGGGAAGGCCTAAAGGAATCATGGTGGAGCATCGAAATGTTATACATATTGCCACCTGGTTCGGCCAACGGTATGATCTTACAAAAAATAAAAATGTACTTCAAATGTCCAACTACATATTTGATCCCAGCGTCGAGCAGATATTCGGAACACTGCTTTCCGGAGCTACTCTATATTGTTTGAAAAAAGAGACCCTGCTGCACCGGGAGCTCTTTCTGGCCTTTATCAGGAAAAATGCCATCCATGTAGCAGATTTCACTCCTGGGCTGCTGAGAGAACTCCTCCTGAATGAGAAAAAGATAGAAAGCCTTCATGTCGTGATCTGTGGAGGCGAAAAGCTGGATGCAACGCTAAAAAATGCCATAATGGACCAGGGATATACACTATACGATCATTATGGCCCCAGTGAAATAACGGTTGATGCTATAACAGGCCAATGCACAAAAAATGCACAGGGTATTATCGGCAAACCCATTTCCAATACAAAAGTCTACATTTTAGATTCCCATAACCGGGTAAAGCCCATCGGGGTCAATGGAGAGATATGTATCGCCGGATCGGGTGTAGCCAGAGGATATGTGGGTGATCCGGAGCTTACAGCCCGGAAGTTTGTCCCAAACCCTTTCCGACCGGGAGAGAGGATGTATCGAACCGGCGACCTGGCAAGATGGCTGCCGGACGGAAATATAGAGTTCATCGGAAGAATGGATGACCAGATGAAAATCCGGGGCTTTAGAATCGAACCGGGTGAAATAGAAGCACAGCTTTTGCGGCATGAACGGATCAAAGAAGCCGTCGTCATGGCAAGAGAAGATAAAAATGCAATGAAATATCTCTGTGCCTATATCGCAGCAGAAGGAGAGCCTTCCGCCGCTGAACTGAAGCAGTATCTTTCCACCCAGTTGCCGGACTACATGATCCCGGCCTATTTCATACCGGTTGAAAAAATACCGCTGACCTTCAATGGCAAGATTGACAGAAAAGCACTGCCTGAACCCCAAGGGAACGAGGACCGGGGAACTCCCTATGTGGCTCCCGAATCAAAACTTGAAATGGAGATTGCGGCGATTTGGCAGGAGGTCTTAGGCCAGGAACGTGTCGGCATGAAAGATAACTTTTTTGACATAGGAGGAAACTCACTGTCCATCGTCAGAGTGAACCATTTAATCAACCAACGCCTGCGGGAAGAGCTGCAGCAAGAACTATCGGTAATCGATATGTTTCAGTATCCTACCATTGACGCACTCCTGCAGAAGTTGAGTCTCGGAGGAGAAAGGGATTTGGAAAGAAAGGAAGAAAGAAAATCCAGGCTGACCAAGTCAAAGGTGCTGCTGGATCGGTCATTTAAGAGAAAAAAGGGGGATGTGAAGAATGACGTATGAACAGAGAGAGAGTTCGGAAACGGGTTTGGAAATAGCCGTGATCGGTATGGCAGGAAGGTTTCCCGGTGCCGGTACTATTAAAGAGTTTTGGGACAATCTGAAAAACGGAGTGGAGTCCATTACCTTTTTTACAGACGAAGAACTAAAACAGGCTGGAATCGGGGCCGATGTATTAGATCATCCTAATTATGTGAAAGCCAAGGGGATGCTTAAAGATCTAGAATATTTTGACGCAGATTTTTTTGAATATTCCCCTGCAGATGCCAGGGTCATGGACCCTCAAATGAGACTCTTTCATGAATGCGTTTGGGAGGCATTGGAGAATGCAGGGTATAACCCCTATACCTACAAGGGGTCCATCGGACTTTACACCGGTGCATCCGGTAATATTCAATGGGAAGCCTTATGCTTGCTGTCCTTGGCTTCCGATGATACTGCTTCTCAATTTAATGTATCGGAACTCTGCTCCCGGGACTTCATAAGCACCCGGGTATCCTACAAATTAAACCTTCGGGGCCCCAGCATGATGATTCAAACAGCCTGCTCTTCTTCACTGGCAGCCGTCCATATTGCTTGCCACAAATTACTGGCAGGAGGCTGCGATATTGCAGTAGCGGGAGGGGTATCGATATCGCTGCCCCAAAAGAGCGGTTATGTATACCAGGATGGCATGGTTTTATCGCATGACGGGCACTGCAGGGCTTTTGACGAACAGGCCAACGGCACGGTAGTGGGGGAAGGCGCCGGTGTTGTTGTGCTAAAACGCCTGGAAGATGCGTCCGCCGATGGAGATACCATTCTGGCTGTAATAAAGGGAAGCGAAATTAATAATGACGGTTCTGAAAAAATAGGTTACACCGCCCCCAGTATTGAGGGCCAGTCCCAAGCCATTGAGGCGGCCTACCATCTGGCGGAAGTAGATCCTGAGACTGTCAGTTATATAGAAGCCCATGGCACGGGGACTCATTTGGGAGACCCCATAGAAATTAAGGCGTTAAAAGAAGCCTTCAACACCTCCAGGAGGAATTACTGTGCCATCGGCTCGGTAAAGACCAATATCGGGCATCTGGATGCAGCGGCAGGAGTAGCAGGACTGATAAAAACAGTATTGTCGCTGAAAAACAGGCAGATTCCCCCCAGTCTTCACTATACTGCACCCAACCCCAAGATTGATTTTGACAACAGTCCCTTTTATGTGAACAGCACATTGCAGAACTGGGAAAGGGAAGGACAGCCTTTGCGTGCAGGGGTAAGCTCTTTTGGCATCGGAGGAACCAATGTCCACGTAGTACTGGAAGAAGCGCCGGAACAAGATACGGCAGAGGCAGGGCGTGAACACCAGCTGATGGTGCTTTCCGCCAAAACGCCAACGGCCTTGGATCGGATGTCGCAAAATTTATCCCAATACCTGAAGGAAAATCCGGAGGTCTGCCTTGCAGATGCGGCCTATACCTTGCAGGTGGGAAGAGCGGAATTCCAGTATAGGCGAGCTTTTGCTGCCAGCAGCGTAACTGAGGCCATCGGGCAGCTTTCCCAACCCTATGATGCGGAATATGTACAGGGGAAGGGAAGAAAAGTGGTATTCATGTTCCCCGGTCAGGGCTCCCAATATACCCATATGGGAAGGGAATTGTATGAAAAAGAGCCGGTATTCCGGGAGGAAATGGACCGATGCTTCCATCTATTGAAGCCCATGGTACCCTTTGATATAAAAAAGGTTTTATACCCCAACAGCCATGAGGGCGATATAAAAATCACCGACACGCTGGTGGCGCAGCCCTTGATCCTCTCCTTTGAATATTCTCTGGCAAAGCTGTTAATGAGCATCGGAATAAAGCCCGACGTAATGATCGGCCACAGCCTGGGCGAATACACAGCCGCATGCCTGGCAGGGGTATTTGCTTTGGAAGATGCCCTATCCCTGGTAGTCGAGCGAGGAAAGCTGATGCAGGAGCTGCCGGAAGGAGCCATGCTCAGTGTGCCCCTCACTGAAGATGAACTGAGGCCCTTCCTGACAGAAGGACTGGCGCTGGCGGCCGTGAACAGCACTTCCCTGTGTGTCGTATCAGGAAGCAATACAGCCGTAACCGACCTGGAGGAACGCTTGCGAAAGCAAGGGTATCAGGCCATAAAGCTGCCCGCTTCGAGAGCATTTCACTCCAAAGGGATGGAGCCTGTAATGGAAGCCTTCGTACAAAGGATGAAAGGAATGAAACTGGGCAAACCCCATATTCCCTACCTCTCTAATGTGACAGGCAGTTGGATCACGGCAGAAGAAGCAGCCAGCCCTGCCTACTGGGGAAGGCATCTTTCTGAAACCGTCCGGTTTGCGGAAGGCATGGCAGAAATATTAAAGGATGAAAGGGCAATATTCCTGGAAGCAGGTCCTGGCTGGACGCTTACTGCATCCACAAAACAACATAAAGACTATGGGGCAGAGCATGTGGCGGTGAACCTCCTGCGTTATGAGCAGGAAGCCGTTGCAGACAGCCCCTTCCAGCAGCTGATAAGCAGTATGATAAAGAAATCCCAGACGGAAACAGGGGATGAGGCCTATCTTTTTAACCAACTGGGGAAGCTCTGGTGTGCCGGACTGGCCATCAACTGGAACTTGCTGCATAAAAACGAGAAGAGAAGGCGTATCCCGCTGCCTGCGTATCCCTTTGAACGTCAGCGTTATTGGGTGGATGGAAACCTGTTGGAAGAATTAAAACGTCGTACCGCAGGTTCGGATTTTAAAGAAATCCCGAGAAGGGATCGAGTCGAATGGCTGTATATTCCATCATGGAAGAGAATAGCGGCTCCCCATAAGGGAGCTTCTGACAGACCCAAGAGTTGTATGGTTTTCATCAATGATCATCCCTTTGTGCAGACAGTAACCCATCGGCTGCAGCGGGAGTTCGACGACCTTTTCATTATTAAAGCCGGCTGCAAATATGCCCGGGAAAATGATCATTGCTACCAAATCAATCCCTGCGAAAAGGAGGATTACAGAAAAGTACTCCTTGACTTGAAGAAAAAGGGACACAGCCCCCAGCGAATGGTACACCTATGGAATATCACAGGGAATCTCCCCGCCTGTATCAGCCCGGAGACTGTAAAGAGGAGACAGGAAGAGGGATTTTATAGCCTTATGCACCTGTCACAGGCGGTAAATAGCAGCAATGATCCAAGAAATGTAGAGATAGTGGTTGTGTCCGACCACCTCCAGGATGTAGCGGAAGATGCCATAGACTATTCCAAGGCTGCCATTCCCGGAGCCTGCAAGGTCATAAACCAGGAATGCAGCAATGTACACTGTCGAAGTATCGACATAGACATTTCCGAACCTGGGACTGCCAGGGAAACCCGACTATTAGACCAGCTTATCGTGGAATTCAGCACCAAAGACAGCGAGGCTGTAGTGGCATACCGGAACAACAGAAGATGGGCGCCTGCCTTTGAGCCGGTAAGTCCCGATGTCGTGGAGGAATCAGCAGAAATAAAAATCAGGGAAAAGGGAGTATACCTGATTACCGGCGGCCTTGGGAATATGGGTCTTGTTTTTGCCGACTATCTGGTGCGGAAGCACAGTGCAAAAGTAGCACTGCTGGGCCGTTCCGAATTCCCGCCCAAAAAAGATTGGGGACAATGGCTGGACAGCCATGACGCCGACG
>JAEZXR010000040.1 GCA_023419605.1 Bacillota bacterium
AAAAGGCTTTAAGACGTTGAAACCTGTATACGACTTCCTTTGCAAGGTGGAGGGATAGGTTTCTATATTTGTCTGGTGTTCCGTTGGTAGAGGCAGTGAGCAGAAATGCTTGCTGCCTTTTATAATGGGATGAATTGTTGGTAGAATTCCTTTTCAACTTATTTTTTAGAATACTTTTCAGCGATGAAGCTTATTATTCCTACAAAAAGCAGTATAAACACAATAATTATCTTTTCTTCAGTAGAAGCCATCATAAAATCATATCCAATCATATTTTCACTCCACTTCGGATTTGGGGGGGGAAGTAAACTTTTGGATGCTGTGATTTGATTTTATCAAACGATACTGCTATAAGTCAATATGAATACCTCCATTAGTATGTTAATATTTTCGCACTTTATGGATAGAGTTATCCTAAAGGAGTGAAAACAAATGGATTATGTTCGGCTTGGGAGCAGAATACGGGAAGAAAGGCTTAAATTGAGGCTTACACAGGAGAAGCTTGCAGAGGATATTGGAATATCCGATTCCTATATGGGACAAATTGAGCGGGGAGAAAGAAGCCTTGCACTTGATACACTTGTTACATTGGCAAACAGGTTGGGAGTAACTGTGGATTACCTACTCTCAGACTCTGTTAAAGTAAATGATGAGGGACTATTGAATGAATGGCTGCAAATCATGGATGGCAGGACATCAAAAGAAAAGAGGATGGCACTGGATATTGTTAAAGTGATGCTGAGTCATTTGGACGATAAGGCTTGACAGAACAAACATTTCCGTAAGCGGGTTGAAACGTAGCAATGGAGGAAAAGGGAAGATTTTTTGCTTTCATTAATTGTTTTTTGATAATAGTGTCAGAATATAAAGAGATGAAATGGTTGTTATTGTATTATAAAGGATGCTCAGATATAGGAATCATCCCCGTATCTACGGAGGTTCAGTCGGTGGATATGTTTACACATACGGCACACGTTGAGTGCGTAATAATGATGACGTATAGTGGTCAAAAGGGCAAATAAGGCGGATTAACCACTATATGTAGTGGCTTTGGAGCTAAAAATGAGCAAAAAACAGGGTCAAAAAATGCAGTTTTTGACCCTGTTTTTTGGGGCGTTTCATAGATGACATTTGGTAGTTTTTAAGTTGACAAGAGTAAAGAACAAAAATCAGGCTAATTTACATTATATAATATAATTATGAGAATTAAAGATTGTTTATAATCTGTGAGGAAATTAATACTATGTTTTCAGATGTAGAAATCAAATTGAAGAAAAGAAATAAAATATTGTTTTCCCGTGACAGTCAGTGCTTACAAGAGTTGATAAAACTAATTCAATTACAAAATCACCGAACCCTTGTGATGTGGGCATTGGATTGTGCAAAATTGCCTTTGGAACAGTTTGAAGCAAAGTATCGCAATGAAACCAGGCCTAGAAAATGTTTGGAGCTTTGTGAAGCTTGGGCAAGGGGCAAAATCAAAATGCCCATAGCAAAACAGGCTATTTTAGATTCACATGCAGTAGCAAAGAAAATTGATGATAGCGAATACGGTGCTTATTGCCATGCAATTGGACATGCCGGAGCAACTGTACATGTTGAAACACACGCTTTAGGGCTGCCTATTTATGAATTGACGGCAATAGTCTTAAAACACGGAAAAGATAACTTTTCAAAACCAGTCAGTGAAAAGATAAATTACTATTATCGCTGCCTGCTGTACTGGCAAGAAAATACCGGTAACTTTGGACTTGATTGGGCAAACTTTTTATTGGATGACACCAGACCTAACAAGGAAAGATTATTAAGCGAAAAACGAAAGTTAAATCAACAAAGATTATGAGCATAATCATTTTCGCATTTTTTCTCCAGTCTTTTTGATAATATAAGAAAGGAGAGTTGCCGATATGAATCTATCAGGATTAACGTTTGGGATTTACCCGCTAAGTGCGGCAGGTACGCCTTTTGACCTTGCTGTTGGGCCTGAAGATAATGCTGTAAAAGTAATCATCAAGGAACGTGATTGATATGGAAAATTTGAAATTAGAAAAACGAAACACGCTTACATTCGTGTTATTAGTAATATATTTGTTGGCATTAATATGGTTGATTCTCTTCAAACTGCAGTTTTCTGTGCCAGATATGGATGAAAGACGAATCATCAATCTGATTCCGCTTCTGGGGTCTTTCGATGGCAAGGGCGTTATTCGCTTCAGCGAAATCAGAGTTAACATTCTCGCTTTCATACCTTTGGGAATCTATATTTGTATGCTTAAAGCCCCCTGGCCTTTTGTGAAAAAGATTCTTACAATTGTTGGCTTAACTTTTATCTTTGAAATAATACAGTTTGTTTTCGCAATCGGCAGAGCTGACATCACTGACGTGCTTAGTAACACGCTCGGAGGGATAATCGGGATTGGCATTTATGCCTTGCTGTCCAAGGTTCTGAATGGCAGGACCAATAAGGTTATCAATGTACTTGCCGCGGTATTCACCGTTTTGGCATTATTATTTGTCGCTTTGCTCTTGGTAAGTCACCGATGGGTGCGTATCAAATAGGTATCAGCGACAAAATAACAAGGAGCGTGAGTGAAATGTGGAAATGCCCGAAGTGCGGTCGTGAGTTCAAAAACACGGAACAAGACCACTTTTGCGTGAAACCGAACAGCATTGACGAATACATCGCCGCACAACCGGAAGATGTGCGACCTCTGTTGCAAAGTATCCGCGAAACTATCCGCGCCGCCGCGCCGGAAGCAACAGAGAAAATCTCGTGGCACATGCCGACGTTCTGGCAGGGTGAAAACCTCATCCACTTCGCGGCGTTCAAAAAACACATCGGGCTGTACCCCGGCGGCGAAGCTACGTCCGAATTTGCGGAGCGGCTCGCAGGATATAAGACCAGTAAAGGAGCGATTCAGCTACCTCTTGGCAAGCTGATAGATTATGAACTCATCACCGACATCGTGCGGTGGAGAGTAAAGCGAGAAGCGAAAGGAAGTGACATTTTATGACAAACGAACGCGTATACAAGATGGCTTTTTCGAGCGTCTACCCGCTGCTCGTCCAAAAGGCAGAGCGCAAAGGGCGCACCAAATTCGAGGTTGATGCTGTGATTTGTTGGCTGACGGGGTATGACGATTCTGGCTTGCAAGCGCAAATTGTGAAGAATATCGATTACAAAACCTTCTTTAGCGAAGCCCCGCAGATAAACCCGAACGCCGCCAAAATTTCAGGCGTGATTTGCGGGCATCGCGTCGAGGAAATCGAAGACCCGCTCATGCAAAAAATCAGGTGGCTTGACAAACTAGTGGACGAATTGGCAAAAGGCAAGCCAATGGAGAAGGTTTTGAGGAGTTGAAGGTGAATGGCTAATAAACTCCGCAAAATGCTCGGCGACAAGAACGCACCGAGTACTCGGTTGCTGCTTCAACTAATCGAAGCTCAGGATAAACCGACCGTCTGTAAGTGGTGCTTGGACTACGCCGAAGCCCAGTTTCTCCCGATATTCGAGAGCCGCTGCCATGGTGACTGTCGCCCCCGGAACGCCTTGAACGCCGCTCGTGACTACCTCAGCGGAAAGTTAAAGTTTGCCGAGGTGAAAAGTACCATCTGGCGGGCCGGCGACTGTGCGACGAGCGACGACCCTATCGCACAAGCAGCAGAGCGAGCGGTTGGACAAGCAGCTTCCGTCGTTCGCTATCCCAGCAAATGGCACGCTCTCGCGGTGTACTTCTACGGAGCAGCGGCGATTGCCTACGACTGCATTGGTCTTAATGAAAGAACGGAAGTCTATGACGCAATCGCCGAGGAAATCTGCGCTGACATGACGGCGGCTTTACAGGCAACAGCAAACAAGGGTGTGCAAAGCGGTATAATCGTTAAAAAGGACACACCCTAAAAAGCAAGGGGTGTGCTTTTTATCAACAGATAGTATCTATACCACCGGAGATGGCCTTATCGAGCCACGTTGAAACCGTCTGTCTGCTGACAAGAAAATAGTTAGTAAAATCAAGGGTTTCAGGGAATTGTTAATCAGAAGGTTTCATGTGTTTTTAGTTTTGGGAAACAGAAATACTCCATTTAGATATCGAGTTATGGGGTTATGTTTTGCTGGTACAGTTTAATTATTTAACAAAGGAGCCGAATAACTACATGATTCACTCGCATAGGTTATCGGCTCTGCGTCTTTACGCCCATATCTTATGCTATTCTTAATAATTCACAAAGAGTAGCAGTAAAATATAAATTAGTTTTTATCTTTTCTGAACAGGAATCCAAACTTCACTATAAGCGTAATCTTTTTTTGTTTATCCATTTTAGTAAAAGAAAAAGCAGGGACATTGATTACTTCGTAATTTGAAGAAGGAAGCCATTCTGAATATATTTTTGCCATTGTTTCTTGTAATGTAGAAGGAAATGATCCTTCGTTTGGGAATATTGCCCAAGTGCAGGCTTTAACTGGTACTTTTTCTAATAGATCACTTACTTGATTTTCAGTAGTTAAAATGCCTATCAGATGAGTTAAATATCCTTCTTCTTTTAAGAAATTAGCGTCAGCCTCATAAGAAGCATTCACAATTTCATAAGGCTCCATATTTTGAAGAGAATGCATTTCTTCCTTTTGTTCGTCCGTTATGCTTTGTGCAAGCTTTACAATCTCATTATTAACACCTTCAAATTGCATAGGGACACGTTTACTTACACCGACTAAATTAAACGCTGGTTTGTCTTCAATTCTAAATTCCATATTAATTCCTCCTTTGACGGTTATTATGAATGAAAGCTTGGGAAAAGATTTACTTATGCCTTTTTTTATTACGTCCGAGGGTAAAACCCCACTCCACTTTTTAAATGCTCGAGTAAAACCGTCCATTGACTGATAACCATATTTCAAAGCAACATCCGTTACTTTTTCTCCATGTAATAAATCCATACTTGCTTCTGACAATTTTCTGTTTTTGATATATTCACTAAGCGTCAACCCTGAAAGATAAAAAAATACCTTTCTAAAGTGATAGTCAGAAACCCCAGCATATTCAGAAATTATTTCAAGAGATAGATCATCATCGGTTAAATGATTTTCAATATAGTCAATCACATGATTTAATTCGTTTAACATTATATCCCTCCTTTCATATCTACATAGTACCAAAGCTCGACTTTTTTGATACAAAAGCTATCGAATAGTTATATAATATTACTCATTTATTCTAAATTAAATTTTATATAAAGTTTTATTACTGCATAAGGATATGGTTTGGAAATTGACTGTATGTCAAGAGGACAGGTGCATTGACATGGGTGGAGTTATATGGTGAACTTGGTATATGGAGGTGGACTCATGCTGAGGTATGCCCGTGTAAAGAGCAAAAAGCAGATTTACCACATTATGTTGAGAGGGAACAACCGAGAAAAAATATTCATCGATGAAGAGGATAAAACCAGAATCATAGACACGATGGGAGATAAAAAGAAGGAGCAAGAGTATTTCTTATA
>JAEZXR010000047.1 GCA_023419605.1 Bacillota bacterium
AAAAGGCTTTAAGACGTTGAAACCTGTATACGACTTCCTTTGCAAGGTGGAGGGATAGGTTTCTATATTTGTCTGGTGTTCCGTTGGTAGAGGCAGTGAGCAGAAATGCTTGCTGCCTTTTATAATGAGATGAAAGTGTATTATGTGCTGAGAATGGCTTTTCTAAATTGTGATGACAGGTAGTCATTAATAAGGAGATTTACTAAGCTTTCCAGTGTTTTATTATCTGTAATGAGCTGAATGTTGACATAACTTGTGTTTTTCCTTAAACGCTGCATTTTAACGGCCTGAAATACGCATATATACTTTTTCCGGTGAGTAGCTTCCAGATAAATCGTCAACTGAAAAACATCATTGTTTACAGGAATATTGAAATTGATGGAAGCATTAAATTCATTGTGTATACCATTTTCTATCGTAGTAGTCCTTCATAAACATTTTTCTTAACACATCTTAAAATCATAGTGATACCTCCAAATGTTTGTTGTTTTACTGGTTAAATGCAAAGGAACTGTTTATAATTGTAAGCAGGAAGATAAAGACCTTTAAAATTGTTTTGCACAAAGGTCAACTCTCCTGTATAATAATTATTGGATTCATTAAGTTTTAAACTGTACGGTTTAATTATGGTTGAAGAAGATTACATTGTCAAGTTAAATATTAAACTAATGAGTTTAATGTTAATGATTGTTGATTAGGCTATAGAAGAGGGTGATAGGATGGCAATAAAGGATGATATAAAAGCAGTCATTGTAAAATCCGGCTGGACCATGAGCGATGTAGTTAAAGAGTTGAATAAAAAGTATGGTAGGAATGATACTGTACAAAATTTAAGTGGAAAGTTAAGTCGAGGAACTTTGAAATATAGGGAAGCTATTGAGATTGCAGAAATCATCGGTTATGAAATTCAGTGGGTTAAAGGGTAACAATAGGAGCCGAGGAAAGATTTTTTGCTTTCATTAACTGTTCTTGATGACAATGGTGTCAGAATATAAGAGGATAAGGAATGGTATTATAAAGAATGCTCAGATATGAGTCCCCCTGTCTACGAAGGTTCAGTCGGTAGATATGTTTCCGTAGACGACATATGTTGAATGTGTAATTCTGATGACGTATTGTGGTTTGTATAAGAAAAACAAGGGTTAGACTACAAGATGTTGTGGCTTTGGGTCAAAAAACGTATTTTAGAGCCCAATTTTTTAGGGGTTTTCATAGATGAGGGAATTTGAAGGCATGAAAACCTAAGAGCACGATTTTGTACAGAGAAATTGAAAGATATCAGTAGAAAAATATTTTAAATCATCTGAGTTGCCGGCGAATTACGTTACCTTATATGTTCGTTTTATCTTTAAGTTGGAGAACTGCTGTTTTCTGAAAACGACTTTTGGTGATGGTAATTATAGTATTTTACAAAAAGTACTTGACTGTAAACCTTGTTTATACATTAAGAAGTATATATACAGAATCAAAAACTTGAAGAGAAGAGTGAAAATTTGAAGAAAAACAAGGAAGCTATCAAATATTGTATACTGTGTTATTCTCTATCATGGGTGATCATCATTTTTGGTTTTATGAGTAAAAGTGTTGCTGCTTTTTCACTTATGAAAATATTCATGATGTTTATTCCGCTTATAACAGTGGTGATTGTTTCAAAAGGATTTAAATTGATTAAGAGTGATATGTTTTGGAAAATATCCATTAAAACCAATTGGAAGTGGGTCCTTGCTGCACTATGGATGCCAACACTGCTTAGCATTTTAGGTGCTTTACTATACTTCATAGTTTTTCCAAGGAATTTCAGTATAGAACTTCCGGTTTTATCCTCTATGTTAAAAGCAAAGGGATCGGTAGATATTAATCTGAAATATTATGTAATAGTACAAATAATTAGTGCAATGACATATGCGCCTTTTATTAATATGATATTTGCGTTAGGAGAAGAAGTTGGATGGAGAGGTTATATGACTCCTATACTATTACGTAGATATGGAAAAATAAAGGGACTAATAATTAGTGGAGTTATCTGGGCGATATGGCATAGTCCGTTGATTGTGTTAACTGGTTATGAATATGGAGCGGGTTATTGGGGGGCTCCATTTACAGGCATATTTGCAATGATTATATTTACAACAGCGCTTGGAGCTTTTCTATCGGTACTTTATGCCGAAACTCATTGCATTCTAATTCCTGCATTGGCACATGGTAGTATCAATGCGATAGCGGGACTGGGGTTGTATTTTATGGCAGATGTTAAAGCAGGATATCTTTTGGGGCCAACGATAGCTGGGATAATTTCAGTTATCCCATTGCTATGCTTTGCTATAATAATGGTATATAAGTCAAAAGCATTAGGAGGTGTTAAATTTGACAATCAAGGAGGTTGAAGAAGAAACTGGATTGGCGAGATCCAATATTCGTTTTTATGAAAAAGAAAAATTAATAAAACCGTGTCGAAGTGAAAAGAATGGCTATCGCGAATATTCGGAACAGGATGTTGAAAATATTAAAAAGATAGCATATCTAAGGACGTTAAATATTTCCTTGGGTGATATTAAAAAGATAATAGAACATGAGACTCCGCTTCTACAGATTGTGGAAATTCAATATAAAAGGCTTAATGAGCAAATCACTGAATTACAATTGGCAAAAACTTTGTGCCGTCGTATGCTACAGGATAGAGATAATGATTTTGATACCTTAAGAATAGAACGATATGTCGGTAATCTTGATGAGTACTGGGACAAAAATAAACTAACATTCAACATCGATGCGGTTAGTTTTGTTTCTATATGGGGAGGGTTATTAGTTTTTTTGTTGCTATTTGCCATTAGTTTAATAATAGCTATTTGTTCATATCCATTTTTACCTGCTGAAATTCCGGTACAGTGGAGTGAGGGAAAAGCTGTTTCTTTTGTAATAAAAGAATTTATTTTTGCATATCCTCTGGCGTGTATAATAGTTCGTGTGTTTTTAAAACCGTTTATATACAGGTGGTTGCAGGCGAATATCATCTACAATGAAAATATAGCCAATTATTTGACGAACTTCCTGTGTTTCATAGCTTTATCTATTGAAGGTTTTACTATCCTCTTTATTCTGGGTGTATTAAAAAACATCGCTGTAATTCTTGCTATTAATTCAGTTGCTTTTATTGGAATCCTATTTGCGGGGTGGAAAAGATTGTATGTAACAGATAGGAAACGCAGATGTTGAGCCCTTATAGGTGCTAGAATGAGTGGCGCTGTAGATCAATTGTAATGTATAAACCCATTTATAGTATTTTGATATTATATAGTGTCGGTATTCTAAGCAGAATAACAATAATATTTCAGAATTACAACTCCCCGCCAAGGCCCCACCAGGTTCAAGCGACATCTTTATTGACCGTTCAAGGCACGTTGAAACTTGCGTTATGCTATGTTGAACCGATTCCTAGAAACCCTTGATTTTATGCACTTTTATAATATATTTTTTTTCAATTTTTATCTGCCTTTTATTATTTTGGTTAAAGAATAGGGAAGTTCTAATGGGAAAATACTATGTTTAAAATAGTATATGGCGGGTGAGAACATGTCTTTAGACCATAGTATTTGTATATACAGTGAAATAGGAAAATTAAAGTCAGTTCTTCTTCATTGTCCGGGAGAAGAAGTAGAAAATATCGTTCCTCCTTATTTAAGAAGACTATTATTTGATGAAATTGTATATCTAGAACAGGCTAAAAAAGAACATGATCAATTTGCAAATATATTAAGAAGTGAAGGAGTAGAAGTAGTTTACCTTACGGATTTAATGGCTGATGTTTTAGAAGATAGTAATATAAGAGAGGAATTTTTAAAGGAATTTATGGAAGAAGGCAAAGCTATTACAAAAGGGCTTCAAGAAGCCATAATGGAGCTTTTAAGTGACTACTCTCCAAAAAAACTTGTAAATAAGTGCATTGCAGGAATTAGAACGGAAGAACTTGATAATATCAAGCCTAAGTCATTAGGAGATATGGTTAATAATCCATATCCTTTCTATCTTGATCCTATTCCTAATATGTATTTTCAAAGAGATCCTTTTGCATCTATTGGAAGAGGAATTTCTTTAAATGTCATGTCTAATGAAACACGAAACAGGGAAACCATATTTGCAAAATATATATTTAACTATCACCCTAGATTTAAAAATACCCCTAGATGGTATAATAGAGATGAAACCCATACTATTGAGGGAGGAGATATTTTAGTTCTCTCAAATAAAGTTATAGCCATAGGAATTAGTGATAGAACCGATTCAACGGCTATTGAGAGGGTTGCACTCAATCTTTTTAAGTCAGAAGAAGAATTTGAGACAGTTTTGGCTTTTGATATTCCAAAGGCTAGGGCTTATATGCATCTTGATACAATATTTACTATGGTTGATTATGACCAATTTACCATATATCCAGGGATAGAAGTGCCTCTAGATGTATACAGCATTACAAAAGGAAAAGACAATTGTCTTAATATTAGGAGAGAGCATAAAGACTTATCTACCATACTAAAAGAACATTTACATCTATCAGAAGTTAATCTAATAAGATGCGGTGATGGAGATAGGATTGCCGCTAGTAGAGAGCAATGGAGTGATGGAAGCAATACTCTAGCCCTATCCCCTGGGAAAGTTATTTGTTATAATCGCAATTATATAACCAATGAAGCACTAAGAAGAAATGGAATCAAAGTTCTAGAATTTGATTCCTATGAACTATCTAGAGGCAGAGGAGGCCCTAGATGTATGAGCATGCCTTTAATTAGAGAATTTTTAAAATGAGCGGGTGTATTTTCATAAACGAAGATACCCATTTTTTTATACCCTTTTTGGGGTTCAAATTTAAATTGATAGAGGAATCAAAATGGCAGATTTCAAGTTCTACTTCATGTGGGAATTAGGGATTGAAGTTGAGAACAATGTTCGTCGATTCCTGCTTTGACGGCGATAATGATGGCATCTTTTTTTACCTAACTTAACAAAAACGCTAGACCATAAGGCCAAGTTAGCTTATGGTTTTTTTTATACCCTACAAGATCGGACACTATATAGTTTAGGTTGTACAATATCTATTAAAATGTAAAGATTAGTAAATATACGCACATAGCCTCCTTACCTTTGCCGGAGCCCTTTGTACTGTCATAAAGTACTTATGAATAGCTTCCACTGTATGTTTAATAGACTCAAACAAATGGTTGTGTGTAACACATTTACGGATATCTTTCCATAAATGCTCAATTGCGTTTAGATCAGAGCTGTAAGGGGGTAGATGCTTAAACGTAATATTCTTCAAACATTCCAGGTGCTCCTTTATTTTATTCGTATGATGATACCGGACATTATCAAGCAGTAGAACGACTTCCTTGTTTACATAACGAAAGGATAGTCTATTTTAAAAAATCCTTAAAGGTATCCGAGTTACCAGCTTCGTAAGTTGAATAGATGACCTCGCCAGCTTTAGGATTTACTGCCCCAAACATTACGGTTCTTTCCCGCGATTTACTGCTTTCAGTCGCTACGATTGGTTGAGTACCTTTAAGTGCCCATTTTGCGGTTATTGTAGGTTCATCCGTTATTATCGCTTCATCCTCGTAGAGGATAACGGTGTCATCATCTGCGTTATCAAGGAGTTCCTGTAGTTCATGCTTGAACTGCGCCCTAAGTTCCTCTTTGGCGTTTCTACTTTGCTTCTTAGGACGCTGTAGCGTGAAGCCAAGATTATGGACTACATCATAGAGACTTGAAACTTTATAGTTAATTCCCCATTGTTTATTGATCCATAACTTTAAAAGCGGCATGGTCCAATTGCTTCGATTAAAGCCACAGTCTCTGGGGGATTGCTGTAAAGCTTCTACTACGGCACTCTTTTGTTCATCAGTCAAATAACCGGCGCGATTACCACCACGGGTATCGTTCAATCCGTTGAGACCCTGCGTATTATACTTATGGATCCACCTACGGACATAGAAATCCGATTTATGAAGGTTCTTTGCTACATCGGTGCTGGTAAGTCCATCCCAGGTTTAAAGGATTGCCAATAATTTAGTTTTCATTGCTGGGTTCTGGCACTTATCGTATACTTTTTCCAGTTCAGCATATTTGCAATGTTTTTTATTTATTTGAAGTTTCCGTCTACTCATAATATCAGAACCTTTCCAGGTTTATTGATATTATGATACTTCATCCAGTAGCTTGTTTTATACCAGTAAATTGTGGCAATTGGATAGATTGTTACCTAAACTATATAGTTATTTTGATTTAGGATTAATAAAGAAGTTTTGTAAGTGCAGCGAAGTACGCTGTATTGATGAAATAATTGTTAATCACATTGCTCCGAGAGAAAATCAAGAACTTCTAATGTCAGAAGATATTATGATATTACCTAAAGCATTGATTACCAATACAGCATTGTCATGGTAATATTATAGATTGGAATAAATTGAAACAGTCAAACCTATTAATGAGATTTGGGGGTACAAAGAGCCTTAATGGTTTTAATGTTAACGGATACCTTTTTGTTGGAGACTTTATTCTAGATCATTGTAGAGGATGGTTAGGATCACCAGAAATATTAAAGAGCATTGCAAATGCTTATGGAGAGTTGAGTATAGCAGATGACTATGCTGAGAAATGCAGAAATTATTTAGTGTCATTCAGGGTTCTACTAGATCTGGCTGACATTGAATGTACAGACGTTTTCATCGATAAGCGGCAGAAAAGTGATTTGTTGATTAAATATAGTATAAATGCGACTGCGCACTATTTAAAAGCAGGTAAGTACAATAAAGATTTTTATAATCCGACTATCATGCTTAAAAGAGAATATAATGTGCCCCATTCAGATATTATAAAGGTTAGAAACCTTAAAATTGATTATCCAAAGGTTAAGGTAATTGATGATTAGGAAACAATACAATGAATTATTTACAAATACTTTCTTAAAGAAATTGTACCGAATAAAGCCTTCAACTAACTGGTTTTGAAGGTTTTATTGCTTACAATTTTTAAGAATTGTAAAGCAGAAAGCAAATGCCAATTGCCATATAAACGATGGTGATGGGCGGAGTTAAATTTGAAAGGCAGGCAGTAAGTACCCCAAAAATTGTATTAATAGTAAATTTTTTCCGAAATATATCCTAACGCCAAGGGGGTATCAGGCTCAAGCGGCATCTTTATTGACCGTTCAAGGCATTGTGAGGTTGTAGTCCTGTTGCAACCCCAAAAAAATTTAAAAATTGATTTTAGAAAGTTAAACGGAAGGTATTGAGTAAAATAAACGCTGATGAAATATTAAAGACGCGAGAGCCTACAAAGCTTTCACGTCTTTTTCTTTAGTCATTTTGGACAGAAATATTAATCTTCTTTCATTTCTTCAAGACTCCCATGTCGTCCTCACATTCTTAAAGCAAATGTCCGCCAGACACTTCAATGTCCTGGGCTGTAACCCAGCCGAAATCATCGGACAATAGGTTCACAATGACCTTTGCAAGATCTTCGGGTTGGCCGATTCTGCCAAATACAGATTGCTCTGCCAGCGGCTGGATGAATTCAGGATGTTTATCGAATGCTCCATCGCCAAAGTTGCTGTGCGTAGGACCGGGAGAAACTGCGTTGACCCGAATTTTACGTGGTGCAAGTTCTTTGGCAATGTAGCGAGTCCAAGATGAGAATGCTGCTTTTAACGAGCCGTAGACGGAGTACCCTGGAAATGCTTGGTTCTTGGCTGTACTCGTGGTATTTACGATGGCTCCAGCATCATCCATGAATCGGACGAGGTGTTGTGTTAAAAAAACGGGTCCTTTAAAGTTCGTATTAAGAATCTTGTCGAAGTACTCTTCGCTCATTTCAGCCAACATCATTGAACCACCAACACCGCCATTATTGACTAGGTAATCAAAAGTCGTTCTGTTCCAAATTTCTTTGAGGTTCCTTTTCACCTCTAGAACGAAACCTTCGAATGTTGATATTTGAGTCAGATCCAACTTTAGTGCTACGGCCCGAACTCCTTTATTTTTCTCAATTTCCTTAACGACCGCTTCTGCCCTATCCTGATAAGAATTGTAGGTGAGAATGACACTAATTCCGCGTTTGCCAAGTTCAAGCGCAGTCGCTTTTCCAATGCCATTACTTCCACCTGTTACGATTGCAATTTTCATAGAATCCTCCTTTTTGTGTTCAATCTAGATTTTATTTTAGTCGTTTCTACTGAAATAATCTAGATTCAATAATGCCTTTTAATTGCCTAAAATCACCAACCACTCTTTTGAAACATCCGTATTATCTCCTGTGTTTATCATAAGAATAGCCTAAAAATGCCTAATAGTTACAGAATTGTGTTGAGTAATAGGAAGTCATGTGATAGAATATGTGTATGAATAAAGTTTTAGATGAAATTATCGAGCTAATGAATAAAGCAGGCACTCGACCAATTGAAACCGGAGTACCGGGGCTAAGCATGATTAAGGGAGATATTCCCGCGCATCAACTCGCAGCGCTCTACAGTCCGATGATTGGTTTTACAGTTCAAGGAACAAAGATCCTTTCAATTGGGGAGCGTAGCACTACCCTGAAAGGTCCTTCATATCACGTGTTACCGGTACATGTTCCTGCAACGGCGAGTGTACATCCAGACCGTGATGGCCGTCCTTACATGGCCCTCGGTCTTGGGTTGAATCAGAATGTTCTTCAGAGCTTATTAAGAGATCTTCCCGAAGATCTAATACCAACTGCTTCTGAACATTTCGAAGCTTGTGAAATAGACATTGAATTTATGAAGGCATGGCTGCGCTTATTGAGATTAACGAAAACACCAAGAGATATTCCAGCTCTTGCACCAGCTTATGAACGAGAAATCCTTTACCGCGTTCTGATGGGACCGCAAGGATGGTATCTGAGGCAACTTGGCTTGCGAGAAAGTAATTTCTCTAAGATTTCTCAGACTGTAAAATGGCTCCGCGATAATTACACGAGGCCAATAGACATCGGTGAGATGGCATCAAAATCTGGTATGGCTATAAATACCTTTCACCGTCAGTTTAAACGGGCAACGGGTTTAAGCCCTATTCAATTTCAAAAGCAATTAAGGCTTTTGGAGGCTAGAAACCTCATTGCATTTGAGGGCTATGCTGTAGCCAGTGCTGCATATCAAGTTGGCTATCAGAGTCCCTCACAGTTTAATCGAGAGTACTCCCGCTTCTTCGGTTCATCTCCAGCTCGGGACACTGAGAAACTAAGACGAATCGAAAGCGCAAGGGATTAGCTAGTCGCTTCTATCAAAGTAGGGGAATCAATAAGGAGAATAACGGTTGGGTATGTACAATGGCATAATTTGAAATATTCCCGGACTGGTCATTTGTTTTCAAAATAAATAGAGCTTAAAAAGCTATAAAGTAGGACTTTCTAAGAATAGGTTTATTTTGTCGCTCATTAATAAGCGACGGGATTTTGCCCCCTTAGCGTTTATTGAATAAGTCAGGAGATAATTTAACAGGTAAAGGTTTATAAATTATAATATGGAGGAATTATACTTCATATTTCCGAGCCCGGAACACCTCAGGAAACAGGCTGGAAAAAAGTTGTTTTTCAAGGCCCAGATGGCGAATTAATTGAGTTCCGAGGATAAAGGAATGTAATAATTTTATTTAGATAAATTATCAACAGTTATTTATAATGTTCAACAGCTAAAGCTTAGTCCTCCAGAGCATCTAGATGGCAGGATAATAAGCCCAGTTTAACTTTTTACAGCAAACGTTTGAAATTAAAAACATTCTGCCAAGGCCCCGCCAGGCTCAAGCGGCATCTTTATTGACCATTCAAGGCATGTGGAAAGTGTAGTCCTGTTGCAACGAAAAACAGTTAAAATATAGCGAAGATGAATGGAAATACGTAGGATTAAGGACGTGAGAGCGAAAACTTTCACGTCCTTAATCTTAGAGGTTCACTTGTTATTGATAAAAGAGGTAAAAATAATACATCTAATGTCAAGATAATCTTATTTATTTTATCAAAAAATAGTGGCATAATTTGGTACATAAGCAATGAGAGTAATTGATTCCATTGGTGTCGCATGCATACGTCCATATTTCTTACTTAACTCTATTTTAAATTCCTGCATCCGTGGATACGGTGTAAAGAATTTGCTATCTAAAAATGGGGGTGATAATCTCTAGTTCGTTTAATTTCAGCTTTAAATTATAAGTGAATTATATGAAAGTGAAAGGATTGTTTGTGATTTATATCAAACTTGATTTTTAGGAGGTAGTAGATATGAAGAAAGTAAGTCGTTTATTTAGCACGGTACTGATTATTGCGCTACTGTTGACAACATTGACGACAGTTAATTACCCACAGGTTGCATCCGCTTACACTATTAGTAAAATGGAAGGTGCTATTGGATGGGATGGCGACAAGGATTCCCCGATACCACGTATGAACGGAAGTATGTACATTCGTGACGGGAGAAACCTTGACCTGTGGTTCTCCATATACAATAATCCTACATCACAGAAATGGTACAATGAAGAAGGATACCTGCCGTGTTTGGTAACCGAGTTTGAACGTGACAACTGTACTGTAAAAATAAAGCACTTTGGAGACACGGTTACTATAGGCGGGAATAATTTCGTAATAGCTTATTCCAGGGTTTCGGTCTATAATCACGGTACTGCGGCTGTAACGCTGGCTCCCGGCCAAAACAGCAACTATACCGCTCTTACCAACAACAGCACCACAGTACAAGCAGGGCAAACTGTGAACCATGACTTTGCAATAGCGGCCGACAGGTTCGGAGGCACTTATGCATGGCCTTCAAGCTCCAGTATTGCTGCTGCAGGCAGCTGGGACACACACTACACAAATATGAAAAATTTTTGGAATGGCAAGCTGGCAAACATTGTAAATATTACACAGCTTCCGGATACAAACCTCATAAATGCGTATAAAGCAGGATACTGCTATACACGTATCATCAACGACGGATATGATATACATGTTGGGGAAAATGGATATGATATAGTTTTTGACCATGATTCTATAGGTATTATAACCAATCTCATAAACATGGGAGACCTTGGAGACGCAAAAAATTACATAGACAGGATACAGTCTGCACTCCAGTACAGCGATGCAAAATGGAAATTCAGCTGGCCATATGCGTTGTACCTATTGAAAACCGGCGATACAACATATATTAACGACAATTTCAGTGTAATCCAGTCAAATACACATACAATTGAATCAGAACGTACAGGTCCTGACGGAATAATGAAAATGACAAACGATTTGGATTCTGACGGATATTGGACAATAGACAACTGTTCAGCGCTATTCGGATTAACCACATACAAATATATCTGCGACAGATTAGGTAAAACATCAGAATCAACCTGGGCTGCAAACCTTTACAACAGCTTGCTCACAAGCGTAAACAACAAGCTTGACCAGACCAGGTCGACCTATGGTCTAAACTATATACCGGCTTCAATGGTACAGCCAAATACAGCTAACAGATGTTCTGAACCAAGGGATGCAAACTGGGCATCACAAATGTTGTTCGGACGTTGGAACTGGGATGGATATTTGTTCGGTGCAAATCAGAGCGGCACACTTATTGATGCGGTTGATGCTACTTATGACTATGGGTTCGGAAGGTTGATAGGAACTTTGCCAGCACATGATTTCGGAGGATATCCACACGGCTTCTACAGCTCTGCATACAATGCAGGATACGGAAGTGCGGGCTTAAGAGGTAAAGCATACCGTACAGAAGGTATATATGCATACAAGTTTATGATAAGCAATGCAATGACATCACCATTCGGATGGTGGGAAGGAATATGGTATCCCGACAGCACAGTACCATGGCAGGGTACTCATCCGGGAGACGGCGGAGGTTCATGTCCTCACATGTGGGGTCAGGCAACAGCGACAAAGGTACTCATCGATTCACTCATAGCTGAAAAATCCGATGGTTCTGTTTTAGTAGGTAACGGAATACCTAATGAATGGTTGGCAAGCGGTAAGGTAACAGAACTTTCGAATTATCCTATTAAGGACAACGGAAGAATGGGTGTTAAGATTGAAGGACTTGCCAATAATCAGGTAAGGTTAACCTTAAGCGGAACACAGGCACGCAACAACGTAGTATTAAGAATACCGGCATTTATAAACAATATTATAGCTACTACTGCAGGAACAATAAACAATGCAGAAGGAACGGTTACAATTCCGGCAACAACCGCTACAGTAACGGTTACTTACGGCAGCAACCCACAGTACGGAAAAGATATGGGTGGAACTCAAACTCCGCCTGCTGCACCGCAATATAGGATTAAAAACGTTTGGACAGGCAACTACATGCATCTTGAGAATAAAAACGGTACGGTACAATATGGACCTTTAAATACCGGCTGGAATAGCATGAAGTGGATAATTGAGGACGTTGGTGACGGTTCCGGAACAAAGAGAATAAAAAATTTATGGACAGGAGACTATCTTAACATTGAAAACGTAACAGGATATGTACAATATGCTCCGCTGAATACTAACTGGTGGAGTATGATGTGGATTCTTGAGGATGCTGGAGGAGGCAAAACTAGAATCAAGAGCCGCTGGCCTGAACATCCCGATTATATGCACATAGAGAATAAGCTTGGCTATGTGCAAAGTGGGTCTATACAATCCGGCTGGTTAAGTGCGCAATGGGTTTTAGAACGTATAAACTAAAATTTATAAATTGAAAATATTAAGGTAGACTCAAATCCCCTGAATGCGACAAAAATCTCAGGGGATTTGACCCTGCCCTTGTCAAGGGGACAGGTGCATTGACATGAGTGGAATTATCTGGTAAACTTGGTATACGGAGGTGGACTCATGTCAAGATATGCCCGTGTAAAGAGCGAAAAGCAGATTTACCACATTATGTTGAGAGGGAACAACCGAGAAAAAATATTCATTGATGAAGAGGATAAGACCAGAATCATAGACACGCTGGATGGCAAAAAGAAGGAACAAGAGTAGATGAACAAGGATTAGAGAGGTAATTTAAAGGGTATGGTTTATAAATCAGTAAGAGAGTAACTAATAAGGATTCCCATAGAGAAATCGAATCTTTCTCTAAGAGAAATTGCGGCAGTGCTGAGATTAAACCGCGAAATGGCGAGAAGGTCAGTGCTGTCAAAGGACCTGTCCCCTTGATACGTGTGAGAGAATACGAAACACTGTTGCCGAAGCACAGGAAAAGGTGTATGCAAAGGTTATAAGCTGACGGACCAGGACATTGGACAGATACAAATGTATATGTTAATTATTATACGCGGGAGATGGTGAACGAGGTTGATAGCCTTCCCATTGATCTCACCTTCTGCGCAGACAAGAGAGATTCGTTGTCAAATATACCTTACTGGAAGATTAGCCAACTTTCCCTAGACAGCTACGGTCCTGGATTATTCTTGGAGACAGCACCAAGAGAATGGTGCTGGACTGGCAAGAATAATATAAACTTAGCTCCTGGCATATAATAAACTAAATACTTGTTAAAAGAAATCTTACTAAAGAAGTATTAAGAAAGTGGAGATGAATGAAGTCTATGAAATCACTGATTATATATCATTCTACTTATCATAATAACACTGAAAAAGTAGCCAGGGTATTCGCCAGTAAGATTAATGCTGACCTATTAAGTCTAAAAGACTCCCAGAAAGTTAAAATTGATAATTACGATCTTATCGGATTTGGGTCCGGAGTTTATAATGAAAGCATGTCTCCGCAATTACTAAATTTTGCTGAAAAGTTAAATTTAAGGGATAAGGATGTTTTTGCTTTTTCAACAAGTGGAATTGGAATGGGATTTTATAATAATGAATTAGTGAATCTTTTAAAGTCAAAGGGGGGAAGGTACAAGGGGGACTTTGCATGTAAAGGAAGCTTTGTCAGCAGAGATTTCAGCGAGAACCGAATATTCGAGCTCTTAAGCAAATTTGCGGAAGGCCATCCAAATGACAAAGACATTTGCAAAGCAGAAAAATTTATTGGAAAGGTAATTAGACAGGGTAAAGTATAGCTTTCTATTAAGCACTGGTGGTGCGCCTTCAAAACATAGTTTATTTATAAGGGATCATATCATAGACCAATGTGGGAAATGTTGGATTGGGTTGGTAATGGGTAATATGAATGAAATAAGAAATTTAAATAAGGAGGATTAAAAATGAAAAATGTTGTAATAACGGGAAGTACCCGTGGCTTAGGCCTTGAAATGACTAAAGAATTTCTAAAGGCAGGGTGCAATGTGACCATTTCCGGTTCAAAACCTCAATCCTTTGATAAAGCTAAAGAAGAACTGAAGGAGTTTGAAAACCAGTTCATCTATATAGCTTGTAATGTAAGAAATATAGATGATATAAAAAACCTATGGATAAAATCAGTAGAAAAATGGGGGAGAGTAGACATATGGATCAATAATGCCGGACAGAATTATCCCCGTGAATCTTTTTGGGAGACACCTGATAAATACATTGACGCAGTTGTTGACACAAATATAAAGGGTGTTATGTACGGTTCAAAAGTAGCTGCTGAAAATATGCTTAATCAGGGGCATGGTCAAATTTGGAATATGGAAGGTTTAGGTTCCAACGGCATGATTATTGAGCAAACTATTTTATATGGAACCTCAAAATGTGCTCTTACTTATTTCTCTGAAGGATTAGCAAAAGAATTGAAGGATTCTCCGGTAAAAATTGGCAGGCTGTCCCCTGGTATGATGCTTACAGAATTTATTACAAAGTCACCTACTGGAGAAATTTCTTCAGTTACTCAAGACAAGCGGTTTAGGAGAGTTTTTAATACGCTTGGAGATAAGCCTGAAACAGTTGCCAAGTTCTTCGTTCCCAGGATACTTAATAATACAAAACAGGGTGCGCATCTAGTGTGGCTTACAAATCTTAAGTCCACAAAGAGATTTATAATGGCTGCTTTCAATAAGAGAGAGCTGCTTAAGTAATCCGGTTCTATAAAATAATATAGAGTTTTGTTTAAGGGGCATTCCGTTGGCTGAGTTTAACCTGTTTTGCAATTAATTGATACGTCCATAAGGTTAAATTCTAAAGGCTTATAGTAACAAAAATATGGAAGCTGGTAAACAATGTGATGTATTCAGTATTCCTGTAAGGGCAATTTTAATAACGGCATCTTTTGTACCCTCAAGGCAACGTTGAGAGTATAGTTCTAATGACGAAATGTGGTTCTGAGGAAAGAAAGTAGAGTTTGACTACAATATGTAGTGGTTTTGAGAGGGGAATAAGCAAAAACCGGGGTCAAAAAGTGCACTTTTTACCCTGATTTTTTTGCCAGTTTTATAGATGATATATGGTTTCAAATTAAAAAAGCAATATAAATTACCACATGGGGTTATAACTCAGTTGGGAGCGTAAGCTACCAAATCTGCAAATACACAAGTTCATCAGATAATGGTTTAATTAGTTCATTTGCAATGCTATAAGAAGCTATTTCGGCTTTCTCGAACAATGGCCGTGCATCACCAGTTAGTTGCAAAAGCGTTGCTCGACGGTCGGATTGATCAGGAATTCTGACAATATAATTCTCCCTTTCTAGTGCATCGACAAATTGAGTTACTGTTCTTGCATTAATCCCCAGTTTCTTAGCTAATTCACTCATACGCATTTCTCCGTTGGCAGATAGTTCCATCATCACGCGCAGCCTGGGATTGGTCAACTGTTCCGGCAAAGCATATTTCATTAAAGAGAGCTGAAATTTCTGTTGCAGCCGGTGATTCACTTTGAACAACTGCTTCATTATAAAAGGCGGTTTTCGTAAATATTGTTGCTATTTAAATAAAAAATTCTATAAAGGCATATAGGGTTGGTATGTTATTTCTTATTTTGTTTCATAAATAACCCTATATGCCTTATTACTTTTAATTTCTAAAAAATCTCTGTAAGGTTGAGAACCTTCATATTTCCAAAGGGTTATAAAGGTTGGTTCTATTTCTACGACTACTTCATTTTTCATGTGAGAGTAACATTCATATGAGCCTTTGTACCCTTCTTTAAATGCATTGATAAACTCTTTGCTTTCCTCGTCAAGGGGATGTTTCTTTATTTTTGCTATTCCTTCAATTTGAATATTGTCTACACATAATGCAACATTAGGATTCCCAATTATCTGCTTTATCTTTTGAAAAGCCGTGTCTGTTTGAAAGTAAATCTTTTTGTCAAGTATTATGCAACTCATATTTCTCGCAGTAACAGAATCCCCGTAACTTGTTGCTAAAACCATTACTTTCTTATTCCCTAAAATGTTAAAAATCTCATTCTCTAAAAGATCAAAATCAATATCCATAAACATATCTCCCTTAACTTACTATTAAGCAGGTCTTAATTGCTTTATGGTAATAATGGCATTTGGCTTAAAATAGTTGTTAAAAGCATTTTATTTAATTTGTTTTTGTCCAAATGCTTATTTTATTCCAAAAATTTCTTCCAAGACAGGTGTTAGTCTATGTTTTTGGTGGCTACACCTTTGAATTGTGATTAATCCAATCTTCCAATCTACCATGATATGAATTGACATTCTGTATATGGTGATTTCTTCCGAATACATAGTGTTTCTTAGCGCCATTGACACTTACATGTTTCAGGCTCTTCTGCTTTGCGAAGTATGTGTAATTTCTTGCTGAATCGGTGCAAAGTACCGAGTTTTCGCTTATCTGTTGACCTATGGCGTTGTCAATCTGTTTGGCTGAAATTTTGCCTCTACCAGCCATTTTACTGACAATATGACCATCCCTATCCATAGCAATTACGACACAAACTTGCTCTCTGCTTAACCCTCTTAACTTAGCCTTACCGCCTCGTTTTCTGGGCTTACGCAGACCTTTCTTAATGACTTGATTCTTACCTTTTTGCTCAGTGTCGGGTAGTTTTTCGATTTCCGCAATTATTGCCTGTGCATTCATAAGAACCTCTGTGCCAAACGAGTGTTCTTTTTTATTATAACATGCTCCTTATTTAGACACAATACTTACGAAAACCGCCTAATAAAAAATGGATAAAGTATGAAATAGATAAAAACTGTCCTTACTATCGGACAGTTAATGTGATATAATGAGTTTGTACTGTGAATTTATAATTTTATAATGTAAAGGAGGTGAATTGTTGTGTGGTGTAAAGTTTGTAATCGTGAAACTTACAACAAATCATGCGAAGTATGTGGTAGCACCACAGAGCAAGATATGCCTCTAGAAATATATTGGTGCTCAGAATGCAAAGTACCAGTTATTAAGTTATACTAATGCGGTTGATAAGACAGTTTTGGTGATACTACCTTGGAATTTCCCTCAACATCGGTTAAATAAACCAATTAGCGATAATTTTTATACATTGTTTAACCCCTTTGGTAAGGTATCAAAAGAGCTAGGGAGAAAGCTTATTAATGAAGTTATTGTTCTTGATATGAAAAAAATGTGCCCATTCTGTCTATTCAGCCTTATAAGCAGGATGGATATGAATATGCTGTCAAGATTAAAACAATGAATGTTAAAAAGCATGATAACTTACAACGTATGGTTAGGTATCAGATCCGAAAATTCAATGCTTGCCGAAAATGTTTAAAATGTGAATCATTGTGTAAGTTTGGTGCTGTACCCATTACTTTTACTTGAAAACAATGCTATTTTAGGTAATGCTTCAAAGCCTGGAGAAATTATTAAGCTAAATGACAGAACTATTTCTACTGAACCACTCTTTGAGCCATTCCCTGTTCGTGTTGGTGAAGAATCATATTCAAACGGTATTGTTCCGCTTGAAATTAGTTTTTTCGATACTGCTGATAAAACGATGAAAACAGGTATAGTTACTTTGAAATTCTCTATTGTTAAAGAAAAATTTTATGATAAAAATGCGATATCTGATAGAAAAAATCCTGGTAGTACAGATATGGGAGATTATGTTGAAAAATTAGAAGGAATTTCAGTAGTTAGAGCAGGAAGGGAAATAGATTTTGGAACCTTTGACTTTTATTCTGATAAAAACAATCCATACCATAGGGGGTGGGGGTGTGAAATAAACTTTGAACCTGAATTAGATGAGGTATTTAAAGTTGCAAACAACAAACAGCATGTTGAGCTCATAGAAGTGGATGACATTGATTATGAAGAAGATGTCAAGCCGGTTTGGTGCAACTCGAAGGAATTGTGAAAGATCCAATAACATCCATGGCAAAAAGAAATTCTCATTATTAATGTTAATGAAATGGAGTATGTTTATGTCAGGAAGGCAAAATCAAAAACTTAAATTATTATTTTTGATGAAAATATTTCTGGAAAAAACCGATGATACACATACAATAACAGTTAATGAGCTGATAATGCAGCTACAGAGATACGGGATAACTGCTGAACGGAAATCAATATATGATGATATTGAGGCACTTCGTCATTTTGGGCTTGACATTATTTGTCGTAAGTCCAAGACTTTTGATTACTATATCGGTAAAAGATATTTTGAATTACCTGAGTTAAAATTACTTGTCGATGCTGTTCAGTGTTCAAAATTCATAACTCATAAGAAAAGTAATAAGCTTATTAAGAAAATTGAAAGCTTGGCAAGTGAGCATCAGGCTTTTATATTACAACGTCAGGTTTTTATAACAAATAGAGTCAAAACACCTAATGAAAGTATTTACTATAATATAGATAAGCTTCACCAAGCCATAGCAGAAAACAGGCAAGTATTATTTAAGTATTTTGAATACACAGTTAATAAAGATAAAAAGTTTCGAAAAAATGGAGAAAAGTACATAACGAGTCCATATGCTTTATCATGGAATGATGAAAATTACTATCTTATAACCTTTTCAGAAAAGTATGGAGACTTTACCCATTACAGAGTAGATAAAATGTCAGATATAGAAATCACTGAAATTGTAAGGGCAAAGCTTCCGGATGGAGAACAATTCAATCTTGCGGAATATTCAAAGAAAGTTTTTAATATGTTTGGCGGCGAAGAAGAATCAATAAAGCTGCAGTTTGATAATTCTCTTGTTAATGTTGTTATAGACCGGTTCGGAACAGATATCATTCTGGAGAAAGTGGATGAGAATAGTTTTGCAGTAAGACTTAACGTAGCGATAAGCTCTACATTCTTTGCATGGCTATTTCAATTTGCTGACAAGGTTAAAATTCTTTCACCAAATAGCGTAACGGAGAAATATTTAGATTACTTACAAAAAGCTTATAGCCAGTATTCTGAAATAGTGAGTCAAACTGCTTCTAGTTAAAAGGGAGCAAACCAGTTCCATTATGTAACTAATACGACTTATTATGAATGAATTTGCATTAGCGGAGTTTTCTTAATAATTTGATATGCATTGCATAAAGGAAAGGGAGGGTGGAGGCTCTCTTTTCTACTATATTGGAGTTTATATCAAGGGCTGATAATCAACTATATTTCTGGACTAAGTCTTTTAAACAGTCCGTTCTTTTGGACACTTAATATGCTACAATTAGAATAGAAATATGGAATTTTTATGAAGAACTTGAGAGGGGGTAAATTATGCCGAATAAAGTACTGGAACAATACCATGATCCGAAATCCCTCATCTCAGATCGTGAGGAGCAATTTAATGCACTAATTAACTTTATGGAGAACGAAACTACATGATTGACTGCTCCAGCTAGTACTAAGTATCACCTGTGCATAGAAGGTGGTCTTCTAGAACATTCAATTAATGTAGCTACAACAATGCTCAAAATAAAGTCGGCTATAGCACCGGAAATAAGTGATGAGAGCTGTGTTATTGTCGCACTGATTCATGATTTAGGCAAGGTAGGAATGCCAGGTAAACCTCAATACCTTATTAATGAGCCCTCTGACAAACAAAAAATGTATGGTTATAAGCCAGATTACCCCTATCGCTTTAACCGCGAACTTACATACCTGAGTGTGCCTATTAGAAGCATATATTTAGCTTACCGCTTGTTAGTATTTCAGATGATGAAGCATTAATTGAGAAAATAGTTAAGCCCTTAAAAGATTTATGAGGGTGTAGGGCTTTACTTAAGGCGTGTACAACTATTTTATAAAGCAATCATAGTGAGGGTAAAAATGTATAGTGACTTCAGAATAGAAATAGAAAATATCTATAAGGAAAATGAGAGCTATTATAAAGATGATCGCGGGCAGGGAATGCTTAGGGGAATGCTTAGAAACTTCCCGCATGAATGGCTATATATTTGTGAGTTAATACAGAATGCGATAGATGTTCAAGCAAAAAATATTAAAATAAGCAGCTGCAAGGATGAGTTTGTTTTTGAACATGATGGAGATCCTTTTGTCTATAAAAATGTTAGAGGCCTGTGTACTCTTGGTCTATCATCTAAAGGTGTATCAACGGTGGGTTTTATGGGAATCGGTTTCAAATCTGTTTTCAGATGTTTTGAGAAAGCTACAATTTATTCTGGTAGGTATAAGTTTAGTCTTTTGGTAAAAACCTTAGAGACCAAATTAGGTCCGGTTCCTGACATTATCGGCTCAATACTGCCAATTTGGGATGAGCATGCAGAACCACCTTCTGAAGATATGACAACAAGGATTGAACTCAGTACCAGGATATCAACTAAGTCGGTTGGACAGCACATTGAAGAAGTTTGGAACCCTGAAAGAAACATCTTGCCTTTGCTTGCCCATGCAGGGATTATGAGTTTCCAATGGAATGATGATGTATGGAAACTTGATACCTCTGCTTTAGAGGAATCAAATAACAAGGGATTCTTGTTAACTGCTCAAAATAATTATAATGGATGTGAAGAAAGATGGGTTTTATTTGAAAATGAGTATCATCCATCTGATATTGCTAAGCAGGAATTTATGAAACATAGGGATTTACATCCTAAAGACGATGAAGAGGCAGAAAAATACCTTCAGGAAATGAACAAACCAAGGAAGGTAGGTATCTTCTTTAGTGTCGACAAGAATCTTACTCCCCTCCTGACTAATACTGCCTACACCCAGATTATAACAATAAATAAAAATATAAATAGATTATAAATCTATATGTTTAAGCTTGAGTTCTCTAAAATCAAAAATTTTGTGTTTATATATTTTTGAAATGAAAGGAGGGGATTTTGATTTTATCTTTTTATAATACCGGGTAGATAACGGTACCAAAGCAAAAATATGTACTTCATAACTTTCTTATACCGTATTGCAACCGAATTATGTTACGGAGTACGAGCGCAGGCAATTTCCTTACAACTGGGTACGCTAATTTATTACTGAAAGGACACTTGTATGATGTTTATGAAAAAAAGTAGAGGGACAAAACGAATTCAGAGGTCAGCAATTATTTCAATTATTACGCTTTTTACATTTCTCTTCACAATGAACAGTGCCTTTGCACTCCAAGCTGTAGTGGATCCGGATAAAAAAATATCCGATCTGGATTCGAAGAAAAATTACTGTATTATTGTCAAGTTGAACAATGAGACGGCCTCGCAAGCCGAAGCCTCGATGAGCCAAAATTCCATGGAAATACAAAAAAGCTCTTCAAAAAGTATGGCGGATATTTTAAACAAGTACAAAATAAAGAAGATGGAGCCGGTGTATAAAGGTCTGGTTCAATGGAAAAAGAAAACCGGTAAAACGGAGCAGGACTTTATCAAGAAGGTCCAGAAGGATTTTACCGGAAGGTCGGAACGGAGCCGCACGGCTCAGAAAACGGCAGATATATCCAATACCTATGTGATCGAAACCGATGCAAAGAATCAGGAAGAGTATGAAAAACTGCTGGAGTCGTTCAAAAAAGACGCCCGGTTTGAGTATGCCGAGCCTGATCTGGTGGTAACAACACAAACCATGCCGAATGATCCTTATTTTTTAAGTAAGGGAGCCTGGGGGCAGTATTATGAGGATCTGTACGGTCTAAAAATCACCTCAAGTTCCAGTGTCTGGGATATAGCAAAGGGAAATGGAGTAACTGTAGCAGTTGTCGATACGGGAGTGGATCATACCCACCCTGATATTGCAGCAAATATATGGACCAATACGAAGGAAATACCCGGCAATGGGGTGGACGATGACGGTAATGGCTATATTGACGACACATGGGGCTGGGACTATGTCAATAACGATAATAGTCCTACCGACGATCATGGGCATGGGAGTCATGTAGCCGGAACTATTGCTGCAGTGGGCAATAATAGGGTTGGTGTTGTCGGAGTAGCGCCGGAAGCCAGGATCATGCCTGTTAAAGGACTAAATGCTGCTGGAAACGGCTATGCTTCACAACTTGCCGAGGCGATCATTTATGCAGCTCAAAATGGAGCGGATATTATCAATAACAGTTGGGCAGGCAAAGGTTATTCACAGGTTACCCAGGATGCTGTAAATTTTGCATATGAGCTGGGAGTAGTTGTCATAGCGGCAGCAGGAAATGATAATGGAAATGCAGACACGTACACTCCTGCAGGACTTGAGCATGTCCTTACGGTGGCGGCTACAGACTATTTAGACCGGAAAGCAAGTTTTTCAAACTGGGGAAGCTCCGTTGAAGTGGCGGCTCCCGGAGTGGATATCCTGTCCTTGCGTGCAGCAGGAACCTCCATGGGCAAAGCTGTTGGAGACAGCTACACCTGTGCGAGTGGGACAAGCATGGCGGCTCCTCATGCCGCAGGCGTTGCAGCGTTAATTCTATCCAGATACCCGGAATTTACGAATGACCAGGTAAGCGCAACACTTCAGACTAACGTTACGGACGTCATGTCTCCAGGCCGTGACGATGCAACGGGATATGGCCGTATCAATGCTGCCGCCGCACTGCAAATGAATGGTGCTATGGTAGCATCCATCGACAGCCCATCTTCCGAAAGTTCTGTAACCGGCCAGGTGGCGGTTACCGGCAGTGCTAAGGGTAGCAGCTTTTCCGGCTATACGCTGGAATACGGTAAAATAAACGGATCTGGAATGGAGCCTGTAGAATGGAAGGTCCTTGCACAGGGAAACACTCCAGTGGATCAGGGACGGCTTGGCAGCTTCGATACAACAGTCTTACCGGATGGCAAGTATGTGCTGAGATTAAGTGTCAAGGACAGCAATTCTCCCCAAACGGTATATTTTGACTATGTAGAGGTAGTATTGGATATAATTAAGATTTCCAGTCCTGCGGAAGCGATAGACCCGAGTTATGCTGCTCAAATAAAGCCAGGAAAGGTAATACCAATTCAAGGTACAGCTTTAGGGCAGGCATTTCAGCGCTACCGCATGGAGTGGGCAGAAGGGTTAAATCCTACCGAATGGTATACGACCGGGTTCACTCTGGAAAATGGAGGGAATGCACCGGTCACCGGGAATCTCCTGGCAAACTGGGATTCCGGTGTATATCCGGGAAGGGCCGGATATTATCAGCTGAGGCTGCTGGTGGATGGTGCCGGTTATACGAACGAAGCCCGCACAATGATTTATCTAGAACCGGATTTAACAACGGTTAACTGGCCTCAAAAGCTTGAGAAGCCATTGACAGGCTATTCAAGTGTTTTACCTGTTTACAATTCAACAGGACAAGCTGATCTTGTCGGGATTGTTAATGCTATTGCGAGTGGAACGGCATCCATTAAAAAGTATGCTGTTGATGGATCCCTGCAATATAACTCGTCCCTCGATAGTTCGGCCTTCGGGCAGGCAGCGGTTGGAGATATTGATGAATATCCCGGAGAAGAAACGGTATATGTTAATAACGAAAAGATGCGGATTTTAAGGAATGATAATTCCTATCGCGAGTTTTCTCTGGATTCACAATACGATTTTCGTTTCGATCCTGTTGTCCTTGCAGATTTGGATGGAGATTCCGTCCTTGAGATTCTGGTGCTGGGAAGGGATGTAAGCTCTATGACCAGATTCCTGTATGCATATAAAGCCGACGGTACCCTCGTAAGCTCGCAATTTCCGGTTCCTATATCGGATAGTATGATTTATGAGAATAATCGATATGTCCATTTTATCGCTATGGACATGAACAACGACGGTGAAAAGGAAATTATTGCACGGCAAAGTGACAGCAGCGGTGGATCTTTCCTGAAGCTATACAAATGGGACGGGACTCCGCTGGCCTGGCAGGCAGCTCAGCCTTCGTTTTCGAATGCATATATCAAAAACATGATGGGTGGGGACCTGGATCATGACGGACAGGGCGAAATCATCCTATGGGCTGGAGGATACGGCGATCATGATAAACAAAGAGTATATGTTATCGCTTCCGATGGAAGTATAAAGCCCGGTTGGCCCTACACCTATCCGGATTACGGCACGGACCGTTATGATTTTGCAATTGCAGATATGGACCGGGACGGAACCGATGATATCATTTATACACAAACCAATGAAATCGGGATTTTAAAACTCGATGGGAAACCTTTATCCAGTGCTTGGCCTCACATCAGATCACGCTACAGCGAAAAGTTTTCACTGGGGGATATTAATAACGATGGCTTTCCGGAAATATTGTTTATCTATATTGATGATAAACAATATACACCTTATGATGGTTCTGCTTCAAAAAGGTATACTGATTATGAATTGAGGGCAATGGACAGGAATGCACAAACCGTCCAAACGTGGAAAATCGCAGGACCAGAGGGCACAAAAGCTGTTCCTTTAAATCGAGACCCTGTTCTAGGGGACTTTGATAACAATGGTAAGGTGGATATTGCAATTTGTCTTAACATAAGAGACGAAAATAACTATGATGCCGGTGGTGCTTTAACTGTGCTAACTACTGGTGGAGACTATAGGGCGGAGAACATGGACTGGCCGGTAAGATTTCATGATCCGCAGAATTCTTCTGTACATATAGCTACAACACCGATACCGGCGGTTACAGGCGTATCTCTCAACAAATCCTTTACCAGCATAACAGCAGGAGAAAAGGAGCAGTTGATTGCTTCTGTGGAGCCGGCGGGAGCAAGTAAAAGTATCGTATGGTCAGTCTACAGTGAGAGTGTACCCAACGTAGCTGTGGTAGCTCAGGACGGTACTGTTACTGCAAATAGTCTCGGTACGGCGGTGATAAGGGCGGCCAGTGCAACTAATCCGACTAAGTATGCCGAGTGCACAGTAACGGTGACTTCGGCGGTCGTACCGGTGACGGGAGTAAGCCTTAATAAAACATCTACTAGCATAACAGTAGGACAAACGGAACAACTGACGGCAACAGTAGTTCCTGCCAATGCATCAAACAAGAATATCCTATGGACGGTACAAAGCCAGAGTG
>JAEZXR010000071.1 GCA_023419605.1 Bacillota bacterium
AGTAGTTTTTATTGTTCAGCTTTGCCGATTGATCAAGATACATGACTCAATATACAAAGTTATTTACTTGAAAAATATCTAATATTACCCTAACTAGTTGTTAAGTTGACAGCATTGGTCTGCCGTCCCTTGACTCAGGCTAAAAAGCTTCCCTGGTAACATATCAGTGGAAGCTTTTTATTTCAAAAATTAGACTATTATAATTAACTTTACCATATAACTATATTGTCAACCCGCATACAGTGAATAAGTGGACTGTCTTTTAGGTTTAATAGCTCTTTGCTGCCTGCAGAAATATACATACCAACATATTCGACGCCGTTATTTTCAACCTGTTTAATCATATCATCAATATTAATATTCTCGAACATATCTTCATAGTACATTACCTGTAGCAGCCTTAGGTTGCTCTTTATAAGATTGAGGTTGCCAATTAAAGACTCCTTGTGGGCCCGGTCATCCATGCTCTCATATTGACTTTGCTTTAAACCGTTATCCTCCGGTTGTTCAGCATTGTTTCTATCATATGGAAAACTCGGTCTATATTGATAATAGGAAGGATTTGCTAATACAAATTTTGAACCGATTGCCGCTATAGGTGTAATATCTAAAGGTGCGGTATCTGTAGTACTTACTTTATTTATAAAATGCTCCTTTATCTGCTGCGATGTTAAAGCTTTATTAAACTCAACAAATATTTTTGCCTTTGTACCTTGAGGTGCATTTTCCAGGACTTTAAAACCTGATATCGGGTCAGATTCATGAACAACGGAATGAGGAAAATCTTCGAATATTAGCGGAGGTACTACGGTTCTTACTGATCTGACAGGTTTGCTAAAACTATATTTGACGCTTATCTCGGTTTCGTCTATTTTAGTATTTCCAACGGTATTTTCAAGGGAAACACTGATATTTTGCTGTGCAAAAAGTGATGCATCCACACTGCTTCTGTAGGATTTATATTTGGGTTGAAACATCTGTGCCAATTGAACCATTGTTTCTCTCTTTACGTATGTTTCCTTATAATCTAATCCAAACCAGGACGTAGTAATATTTGATGCCGCAAAAGAAATAAGGATAAAGACTACTAAAGCGGAAAAAACAGAAAATGCTGTTATTAGGATAATCCTTAGATTTACTCTGCGTTTTAACAGTTTAGCATTTCTATTTTCCTCTCCGTTGCCTGCCGGTATCTGCTGCTTCAGTTCTTCTAAAAAATCATTTTCGTCGTTATTAAGATAATCCGATATAGCAATGAACTTATCGATATCAGATTCTATTTGTGCGACCTCATCTTGATTCAATTTGCCTTCTTTATATAGCTGTAGTTTTTTCTCAAACTCATTACTCATTAATACTCCTCCTTAAAGCTCTGAGAGTTTTTCTAGCCCTGTAAATCAAATTCGTCACTGCTGAAACACTAATGCCTAAAACCTCTCCTGCCTGCTGATAGGAAAGTTCATTTACCAAACAGAGCAGTACTACCTGACGCTGATTTTCGGGAAGTTGCTCAATGAATACAAAAGCCGACCGGGTACTTTCCTTAAGTATTAGTTCGTCAGTAAAGTCTTGTACCTTTATTTGATTCAACAAGCTATCCTCTCGGAAATCCAATCTTCTGTTTTTCTTAACATAATCGACGTAGAGGTTATGGGCAACGGTCAGCAGCCAAGATTTGATACTTTCATTAGGGAATTGAAGAACGCATAAGGCCTTAACGAAGGCCTCCTGTGCCAAATCCTCTGCTGTCTGATGATTATATATAAGTCCATAAAGGTATCTATAAACGTAAGGGAAATACTCTTTATAGATTTTAATAAATATGTCACCCTCCAAACCCTCACCTCCATCCATCTCTTTAACCAGGGTCATTATATATACGATTAAGTTGACAAAGTATCGCGTGATTCCATAAAAATATTATATAGTATACTATAATCTGGATATAGTGCAAAGCATCGGGGGTATCCAGTTATTGGTGATTCAGGGGAAACGAGGAGACGGTTCATTGCTAAACTTATTATGTTATACTTCAAACTATGAAGGGATTGGAATTATATACCAAGGCAGAGAAAAAAGCTTGGAGAGAGTAAAACCTATCATATCATGAAAGAGGTAATGAGAGAAAGAACCTATTTATCGATAATGAAGACAGGGTGCGGTTATTAGATACTTTATATGAGAAGAACAAGGAACGGAATTATGAGATTCTTATATAATGAGAGAGGCTAAAGCGGTTACACAGGAGTATCTTGATGGTAACGGTTTAGCGCCACCCGACTTGAAAAGCAGGTCCTATGTAAATCAAAGGAACGAGCTGATTCGTAATTTGAAGATGAGTTCGAACCTGTCAATAAGAGAGCTAGCACACATTCTAGACCTTGACAGGAATATCATTCAACAAGTGCGGTGAGTTAAAGAACATCCATGCCATGTTGTAGGCACAGCGACGCATGAAAACGTGATGCATGATAAAATAATAGAGCAGGAAAAGACCGAGGGACGGTTTGGATATTAACCCGGTTTTAGAACATGGTCAAAATTGTCTTTGAGCACAGCGATCTGCCACTCGATGGCGAACACTAAACTTCTTCTTTTCAGACAATTCTCCTGCACTATTTTTTGTGGAGTGATGTATCATGCAAGCATTGTTATTCTGTTGTTGTGGAGTTGACGTACATCGAGATATTCTTGAAGTATGTATCCTAAAAGGTCTAAGTGATGAACCGGAGCCTATTAGAGCAAGATTTAAGACTACTCAAGCTGACTTGATTAAGTTTGTAAATTGGTTAAAAGAGCACCAATGTCTGCATGTTGCTATGGAAAGCACAGGAGTATACTGGCGTCCGGTTTATGAAGCAATCGAAAAATATTACGACTCATACAAAAGTCTTCTGGTGGTTAATGCCCACCATATGAGAAACCTTCCTGGACGTAAAACAGATACTCAAGATGCTGAATGGATTGCTACACTTCTCAGGCATGGACTGCTCGAGGCAAGTTTTGTACCGGATAGGATAATCCGTACATTAAGGGAATATTCACGCACTTACAAAACTGAGATTCAAGAAAAAACCCGCTTATTAAACAGGTTAGAAAAATTTCTGCAAAACCATGGGTTCAAACTATCTTCAGTGCTCAGTGATATTACAGGTGCCAGTGGCCGAAAAATTCTCAACCTTCTTGCTGACAAAGGTCATATTACTGTTACAGAAATTAAATCTTCAGTTAGCAAACGAGTTAAATGTTCCATTGAGGAAATTGATGCAGCCGTATGCGGAGAACTTGAATTATTTGAACGCAGACTCTTAAAACACTTCCTTGAAAAGTTGGATCTGTTAGAAAAAAGCATCGCTAATCTACTTGAAGACATGAAAGAACTGGCAGCACCATACCGTTCAGCTTTAGAAAAGATGGATTCCGTACCAGGGATTGACTTGACCGCTTCTTTGTTAATATTAGCGGAAATAGGGGCATCCCCTATGAATAACTTCAAAAGTCCTGAACATCTTTGCTCATGGGCAGGTCTTTCGCCAAGGAATGATGAGAGTGCCGGCAAGATAAAATCAAAGAAAATACTTCACGGAAATCCGTATATTAAATCGATCCTTTGTCAGGTTTCTTGGGCTGCTGTCAAATGCAGAAATTCTTGTTTTGCTAATTGGTTTTGGTCTCATCAGGGTAAATTAGGTAAAAAAAAGGCTATCATTGCTGTGTCTAGAAAAATATTATACATAATATATCTTCTTATTCAAAGAGGTGTAATGTTTGATCCCGCAATCTCACTTATGTCCTCTAAGAGACAACCAGCTTTAAACTAATAGCCTTTACTTTTATGCTAATTTTTTTACGCTGCTTTTTTAAGGGCTTTTTTACTGTGCAATCTTTTAGTACATCTCAGTTTTTGTTTTCACACTAACCGTCCCCTAGTATAATGGATTTGTAATAAAGTTACATGGTTCTCTCTACATCAGAAGTTGAATCCTCCGAATGAAAGCAAATATACATTCAGTAATGTTCGGATATTCTGCAATATTCA
>JAEZXR010000081.1 GCA_023419605.1 Bacillota bacterium
CATTTTTTATAATAAAATATGAATTAACCGATTTATATAATAAAGAACCTATTTCAAAAAATATAGAAACTACTGAAAACGAAAAAAATTCAGAAGTTAATATTACAGGGGTTGCAAAAGAGGAACCTATAGAAATTTCTGTAACTATACCAGCTGAATCTACACTATTAGATATCTCTAAGATATTAATAGATACTGGAATAATAAAAGACGAGACAACTTTTGTTGAAAAAGTAAAAAGTGCTGGATTAGAAGGTAAGCTTAAAACTGGAGAGTTTAAGCTTAAAAGAGGACTATCCGATGATGAAGTTTTAGCACTTTTAAAAGAATAGTAAAAAAATAAAAAGCAGTGTAAATTTACACTGCTTTTTTTAATATCCTAGATTTACATAATCATCTATTACTGATTTTCTTATATCTTCAGAAAAAACATTGTTTTTTATCAAAATATTCTTTATTTCTTCATCCATAGAGTGAAGTATTGCCTTTTCATAATTTTTTATATAAATCTCATACAATTTTCCTCTAAGTCTCTCCGATTGCATATCTATATAATACGCTTCCATATTTTCATAATTTAATATATCTATAATTCGTTTTGTGGTTATATCTTTTTCATTATAATAATTTCTACATTTTCCAATTGCTAACTTATATTTATGTTGTTGTTTTTTATTAAATTTATATTTATTAGCTTCATTATTATAATATTTAGCTAATATATTGTAATACTGATAATTATATATCCCCTGTTCAAAGGAATCTATTTTAAGATAAGGTTTCATAGAAAGTCTATCTATTAAATTGTAATTTTCAAGCAAAAAATACTCTTTACTCATCTCACCATTATCTAATCTATCAATAATTTCCTTTCTCATCTCAATAAATTCTATTAATTTTTCGTAATCTGATTTCATGTTTAAATTTCTCTATCCCCTCAAAAAAGCACCCATAATAATATTATGGATGCTCTCATAAACTCTTTTACTAATCTTGATAATGTACTTCTACAGCATTTTCTTTTAATTCAGCTGGCAATTCAGTTGCCTTTTTATTAAGTCCGATATAAAAATTAACTTCAAATTCTTTAGAAAGTACTTCTACCATATCAGATAATTTTTTAATAGTATCTTCATCTTTAAAATCTATGATTTCATAAATACCATCAATATAAATTTTTTCAATATCATAATCTCTAGATATAATTCCTGCTAAGAAACCATAAAGTTTATTGATACAGTCTATGTGAAAATCTGCAGCATTTATAAGTCTTACTTTGTGATCCAATGTAAATATATGAGAATCGTCGGTATCTATAAATACGATATTACCTTGTCTTTCTCTTTTATCCTTGTTTGCTTCATCGATTAACCATCTTGTCTTACCACTTCCTGATGGGCCTAATACAAATTTAATCATATAACCACACAACCTTTCTTTTCTTTTATTATATAATATTTCTGTTATAAATGCATCTATTATTTATAACATTCTCAATCCATTATTATAATTATATCTATCTCCTTGGCGAATGTTTTCATCAATCATCTGATTATGAATCATATCTCTTATCTTCCACCAACTAGTAGACCAATTACAAAATACAGAATCTTCTTCGGGCATTCTTCCAACTAATCTTTGGATAGCTATATTAGGATTAAGATATCTTAAGAATATTATAACATATTCTATATATTTTTCTAAAGAAATCGTTTCTATCTTTTTATTTAAATACATTTTTTCTAATTTAGTATTTTTTGGTATATAGAGTGAGTGAATTTTTACTTCATCAACTTCCATTATAGAAATAATTTTAGCTCCTTCAATTATGTCTAATTCATCATCCCAAGGAAGCCCTATTATCATATGCACACATATCTCAAACCCATATTTTTTTATTTTTTTAGATGCTAATAAAAAATCTGATAATCCATGAGCTCGATTTAATTTTTCTAAGCTATGATAATTTACTGTCTGAAGTCCTAATTCAAATACTATATCTATATTATATTTACCCTTTACCTCATATAAAAACTCAAGTTGTTCATCGTATATACAATCAGGTCTAGTTGATATGCTAATAGCTACTACATCATCGATAATAGCTTCATTAATCACCTTTTTAAATTTATCTATATCCATATAGGTATTGGTAAAATTTTGAAAATAAGCTATAAATTTTTTAGCTCCATATCTTTTGCTTATATAGTCTTTATTTTTATCTAGTTGTTCTCTCACAGGCATTTCTTCCGATAAATTTTCAAAAGAGCCACCTGTCTCACTACAAAATATACATCCTCCGTAAGCTACATTACCATCTCTATTAGGGCAAGTTAAATTTAATTTTATAGGCAATTTATATACTTTTTCTTTGTATTTATCTTTTAAATATTTACTATAAGGATAATAAAGTTCATTTTCCATCCTAAATAAATCCTCTTTTCTATTTTAAAAATATTTTCTCTAATTCTACAGCTACGCCACTATTGTTATTATCATATTCAGACACTTTATTTGAAATTTCTTTTATCGCCTTAGTTCCGTTTTTCATAGCTATACCGCATCCTACTTTTCTTAACATATTAAAATCATTAGTTTCGTCGCCAAGAGCTATAGTATTTTTAAGATTTATATTTTTTAATTTCAGTAATTTTTCTACTCCAATTATCTTGTTAGCCTCTTTATTTAAACATTCAAACATAATTTTATCTTTTTTAAATATATTTAATACATGGTTTTGACAGATAATATCTCGTTTATTTACTAAATTTCTAAATTCATCTACTAAATTTACATTTTCTATATAAACCATAGTCATAATATTGTTTAAATTCATTATATCGAAATCACTGTACTTAGATATATACTCTAAACTAGGAACTGATTGTTTATGCCATTGTACTTCATCTTTATCAGGTATAATTAATGATGTCTTAAGTTTTTGTTCATATATATGAATTACAGGATAAACTCCCAAATCTTTACCTATATCATATACTTCTTTAAAAACCCTTTGTGGTATTGGATTATAATCAAATATTTTTTCTTCTTTATTATCGGAAATAACAGCTCCATTATTAGCTATTAATGTATGCTCAAAACCTAATACATTTGTAAAATCAATAGCTCTAGGTAGAGCTCTACCTGTAGCAATTATAATCTCTATACCTTTATCTTTTACTTTATTTAAAATCTCAATATTTTTTTCAGATATTTTTTTATTATCATCTAATAATGTCCCATCTAAATCTATACATACTGCTTCATACATAAATAACCCCTACCATTATTTTAAAATAAGGCAAAGCCTAAGCTTTG
>JAEZXR010000123.1 GCA_023419605.1 Bacillota bacterium
ATTCGGATGGAACTTAGGGATCGCTAAAATATAACTTCCGCTAAAACTTTTTCAGGCTACTACAGCAGAGCCCCGTACCCCGAAAAAGTATCGGAAGTAATATTTCAGTCGACCCTTAGCTGATTCGAGCCTGGTAAAGCCCTAGAACCGCTGGCTGTACCATGCTCAAATCAGCAGCTGCCAATCCGGTTGTATATCGGTGTGAGTAATACAGTAAAGGTGTATTTACTGTTATTATATAATAAAATTTTAGGAGGACGTACCGTATGATGAAATGGTTACAAAAACTCGGAAAATCACTCATGCTCCCGGTTGCATGCCTACCAATTGCTGGTATATTGATGGGCATCGGCTACTGGATCGACCCTACAGGGTGGGGGTCAAACAGTGTAATTGCAGCCTTCCTGATAAAAGCAGGCTCAGCACTGATTGATAACATGGCTCTTTTGTTTGCAATAGGTGTTTCAATTGGAATGTCGGATGATCAGGAGGGTACTGCCGGGCTGGCCGGACTTGTATCCTGGCTGATGATTCAGACACTGCTTTCTAAAAATGCAGTAGCAATGTTCACCGGTGTTAAGGTGGAAGATGTCAACCCGGCTTTCGGTAAAATCGGAAACCAGTTTATTGGTATTCTCTGCGGTTTGATTGGCGCATACTGCTACAACAAATTTAAAAATAAAAAACTGCCGGACGCTTTGGCGTTTTTCAGTGGCAAACGCTGCGTTGCAATAGTTACAGGTCTTGTAACCATCGTAGCTGCCCTTGTATTGTTTGTCGTTTGGCCATTGATATACACAGCCCTTGTCACTTTCGGTAAAAGCATCGTAGGAGCAGGTGCTTTCGGAGCCGGTATTTATGCATTCTTAAACCGTCTGCTGATACCTACCGGCTTGCATCATGCACTCAATTCAGTTTTCTGGTTTGATGTTGCAGGTATCAATGATTTGAGTAATTTCTGGTCAGGTAAGGGTACTTTGGGGCAGACCGGAATGTACATGTCAGGATTTTTCCCTGTGATGATGTTTGGTTTACCTGGTGCAGCTCTTGCAATGTATCACACAGCGAAGGATAACAAGAAAAAGGTGGCGGCAGGACTTCTTGCCACAGCTGCTCTCTGTTCCTTCTTCACAGGTGTAACCGAACCGCTTGAATTTGCATTCATGTTCCTCGCTCCTGTACTTTATGTTATACATGCTGTGTTAACAGGCATCTCTGCGTTCATTGTAGCAATGATTCCTGCAAGAGCAGGATTTAATTTCAGTGCAGGTCTTGTTGATTTTATACTGAGTTTTAAGGCACCTATGGCCCAGAACCCTTTACTGTTGCTTCCTATTGGAATTGTCTACAGTGGCGTTTACTATGGGATATTCCGTCTTGTCATTGTGAAGTTGAACTTGAAGACTCCCGGACGCGAGGATGACGATGTAACTGAAGAGGAGAAAAAGGCTGTGCTTACAAATAAAAACTATGCAGAAGTAGCAGGAACCATACTGAAGGGACTTGGCGGAAAAAATAATATTACCGCTATCGACAATTGTATTACACGTCTGAGGATTGAAATTAAGGATTATACACAGGTTGATGAAAAAGTGATCAAATCAGCCGGCGTTTCAGGTGTTATCCGCCCCAGTAAAACCAGCGTTCAGGTAATTGTCGGTACACAGGTGCAATTTGTTGCAGAGGAATTTAAGAAGCTGGTTGATGAGCGTAGAAAGCTCGGAGTTTGAAATATTATGTCACACACAAAGATCGTCTATATCTATTTAAACAAACGATCTTTGCGTGATGAAAATGAGCATTTTTATCGAAAAATAAGCAAAGTATATAAAAGGCGTGGGGACAGTTTTTGTGTCGTGGTTACAAATATGTATACAGGCATCTGATATTGCCGATGAAATCGTGAAAGCTGAATTGATTTATACCTAGTGAAATAAAAGCCTTGCTGACTGTAAAATCAGCAAGGCTTTTATTCTAGAAAAAGACATGGGGACGATTCTTTTGTTTCTGTTTTGGCTCTGTGTTTATTAGTCTGCCTTTATCAATGGTATGTAAAAAATAATACCTCTTGACATTGTGACTCACAAGTCATAAAATATGACTTGTGAGTCACTTTTATTTTATCCTAAAGGAGTGTGCTGTATAGTGCCAAAAAAAACATTCTTAAGGCTCGATGAAGACAAGCAGGAGAGGGTTGTTCGAGCGGCTATCAGCGAGTTTCATGAAAACGGATTCGAAAAAGCCAAGATAGAGGCTATTGCCGATAATGCCGGTGTTGCCAAGGGGAGCATTTATCAATATTTTGAAGATAAAAAGGAACTTTTTATGTATTCGGTCACATGGTCGATGGAGTACTTCATGAAAGAAATTAACAAATATACTCCGTTGAAGGAGATGGATGTTTTTGATTATCTGCTGAAAGACGGGCGAGAGCGTGTCGAACTGGTAAAACGTGAGAGTACGTTGGTGATGTTTTATCAAGACATCCTTTCCGGAAAATTTGGTGAACTTACCAAGACCATCAATGAAGAGCTCTGGAAAATCGGAGATAAATACATTCTTCAGCTCATTGCCGTTGGGAAGAAAAAAGGGACCGTTAGAACCGACCTGGAGGATGAGATACTCTTGCTCTTCTACAAGGGGGTGACCAGTCAGATTGACGAATATGTATTCGGCGAAATGAAGAAAGCTGACTTCGAATTGAGCGAGGCGAAGCATGAGGAAATTGAATCCACCATTAAAAAAATGATCAGGATCATGAAAACAGGAATGGGGTGTTAGTTTGTTTATTGAGGTATCATTATTGAACAAAAGCTACAAAACTGAGAAAAATACGCAGGTAGTGCTGAAGGGCATCAGCATGCAAATGGAAAAGGGCTCTATCGGCGTTATTCTGGGCCCATCCGGTTCCGGAAAATCCACCATGATGAACATTATCGGCGGAGTTGACAGGGCTGACAGCGGAAAGGTCCTGGTGGACAGCCGCGAAATCACGGGTTTGACCGACGACGAATTGACAGAGTATCGACGCGAATCCATCGGCTTCGTATTTCAGTATTATAACCTGGTGCCGAATCTCACCGTCAGGGAGAATATTGAGGTGGTATCCAATATAAGCAAATCTCCTATTAATATTGACAGAGTTCTTTCCGCAGTCTATATGTCTGAATTAAGCAAGCGCTTTCCAAGGGAGCTTTCGGGGGGAGAACAGCAAAGAGTGGCCATCGCCAGAGCCATCGTGAAGAACCCGAAGCTGCTGCTTTGTGACGAACCGACGGGAGCTCTCGACTTTGAAACCTCAAAGGGGGTATTGAAGCTGTTGCAGGACATCAATAAGGAGTTTGGCACGACAATCCTGATGATTACTCATAACGCCGCCATTTCCAAAATGGCCAACCGCACATTCAAGATCCGAAGCGGTGAGATCGTCAAGGTTTTCGACAATGCAGAACCAATTTCTGCGGAAAGGATTGATTGGTAATGACTTTATTCAAAAAAGTCTCTCGTACGATGGCGGAGCGCAAGGGTATTTATGTAGGAGCTCTCTACCTTGTGCTTCTTTGCAGCATGCTTTTTGTCACCATGGTAATGGTTGCCGGCAACCTGCGAACCATTTACGATTCCTTCACCAATGACAATATGCTTGCGGATGCTGAATTCTATCTTGATTCCGAAGTGAATTTGAAGGAGTTTGAAAGCAGATTCGATGCCAGGTTTGAGCTAAGCAGCGTAGTCGATTATGAGACAAAACCCGGTCAGACCTTGAGAATATTCTCCGGAAATGAAGTGCTGAACAAGCACGCAATCCTGCAAGGCCAGGACCTTGATGACAACTCTATTCTCATTGACAAGACATTTGCAGGTGCAAATAAGATAAACATAGGCAGCACCATGAGCATAGCCGGCAAGGAGTATAAAGTTGCAGGCATTATGGCGCTTCCGAATTACATCTATGTGATCCGGTCTAAAGAAGAGATGATCAACAATGCCAAAACCTTCGGCGTTGCGGTGATAAACAAGAGCAACATGCATGACATACCCGGTAAATCCGATTTTTATGCCGTCCGATTTAATAACAGAGACAATATTCACCAACAGGAAACCGAACTTAAAAGCTACCTTCTGACGCACGGAATACAGATCGTGAATTGGCAGAGTATGGAGCATAAAAGCCAGGTATCCCTTGTCAAGATGGAGGTCAATGTGCTCGGCATCATGAGCAAAGCGTCCCCTGGAGCGATCATCCTGCTTACAAGTATTCTTCTCAGCATGCTGCTTAAGCGGATGATTCAGAGGGAATCGGCTGTCATCGGTACTTTGTATGCATTGGGCTATAGAAAAAAAGAGCTCGTTTCACACTACATGATGTTTCCGTTGATTATTACAGGCTATGGTGCGGTTATCGGAGTGCTGCTGGGCATATTCCTGCGGAAATTCATGCTGAAGTTTATGCTCATGGCATTCCCTATGCCCCTGCAAACGATAGAATTTAATTGGTTTGCATTGGTACTCGGCATCGTCATTCCGATTCTTGTTGTTTGCCCTCCGGCATACATTATCATCTCGAAGCTGCTGGGCCATACACCTGCGGAGCTGATGAAAGGCGCCAAGCTTTCCGAAAAATCCAATTTCATAGAGAAATCCCTAAATCTCGAGCGGTTTAAGTTTAAGACCAAATTCCAAATCAGGGAGCAGGTCAGAAGTTTTTCAAGAACAGGTTTTCTATTGTTTGGGGTCATCATTGCGACGGTGCTTCTCCTCTATGGATTGACGCTGCAAAGCTCGCTGGACTTCATGCTGAAAGAGGGGATACAATCCTTGTATGATTTTAAGCATGAATATGTATATAATGAGCTGAAAAGAGGAGAACCCATTGCAGGAACGGAGCAATTCAATGCAATCTATGTGACGATGAAAGAAGACAGAAACAACAGCTTCGCCATCGTTGGTGCATTGCCGAATTCGACCCGGCTGAAGCTGAAAGGCTTGCAGGGCGAAAAACTTGTGCCTGACAGGGTTATAGCAACCAAAATGCTCGCTGAGAAGTTTGGCATCAAAAAAGGCGATGAATTGCATGTTGTCAGTGATGACACTATGAAGGAATATACTTTGAAGGTTGATGTGGTCGCCAGCTCCTATGCAGGAGAATTCCTGTTCATGCCGATGGAGGAGTTGAATGCGATGCTGGGGGTCCCGGCGGATACGTATATTGGAATTTGGTCGGATGAGCAAATCGCTTTTCCCAAGGGAACCATCAGAAGCACCAAATCAATCGATGCAATCGTTGAGGGAATTAGGAATATGATCAGCCAGACCGGCCTATTGGTGTATACCCTGACGATTACCGCATTTGTACTGGGCATCATTATTATATACATTGTCACCTCACTGGTGATTGAGGAAAACAGGAACAACATCTCGCTTTTCAAAATCTTCGGATACAGGAAGAAGGAAGTGAATTCCCTGCTGCTGGACAGCAACCGTTTCCTTGTTATCCTGGGGTACATCTTGGGTATACCGATCCTGCTGGCATCGGTTACTGCCTTAATGAAGACTCTTTCCACAAGCTTGCAGATGTCTATCCCGGCCAGACTCAATCCGCTGTTCATGCTGGTTGGTTTCATAATAGTCATGTTGACGTATGAAGTGTCCAAATCGGTAAATAAGAAAAAAATTGTAAAGATTCCAATGAGCGAAGCATTAAAGGCCGGTACGGAATAATTTCGGCAAATTTATTGTTGATTAAAGTGTGAACGGACGTATCACTCAAAAGGATCATGATGTCAAAGGAACTGTCTTCTTGGTATAAAGAGGTCAACAAAGGCTAGCGTCTCCTGTTGACCTCTTTGGTGTTGTATCCTTCCCATAAACGAATGAAGGACGCCAAAAATTTTTTACCCGCCTGGCCCGCACATCACAACAATTTCGTAAGGAGTCGTTAGTGCCGGGATGCTCATTGTAGCGGCACCATAGACTACGATCAGATTTCGGTTTGCGAGGGCGCCGGTAAAGGCTTGCCCGTTTTCCAGAAGGACCCGGGTATAGGGGGAAGGGTTCAATCGCAAGGTGCCATCCCTGCTGATCAACTGCCGGTTGAAAAAATCCACCTTCACATTTTGTGCCGGCATAACCTGTGCCATAACCAGAGCTCGGAATTGCGGCGGGAAAATAAGAGGCGCCGCTGCGCTTGCATCATAAAATCCGATAACTCTGTCTCTGGGTGCCAGCATGGAATGATGTACAAAATAAGTAGCAGGGGTTGCTACAAAATTCACAAGGCTTCCATCCGGGCTTTGTACGGACATTAATTTGAAACATCCTGCCGTTCCTTCATTTCCTGTCTCAAAATCGTTAATCGCTGTAAGGATGCCTTGATGGGATTTGAAAATCGCCATTTTCTATTCCTCCATGCCGAATTATACTTTTGTATATCATATGTATTCTCAGTACTTTATGTTATCCTCCAGGGAGAAAAGGCGGAAATAGGTAGGATAAAAATTGCGTAACATCGGAAAACTCTTGATTGCGTGATTTACATCAAAGGCAATTGTGTCCAATATTATAGCAAGCTTCAAAAAAGCTTATAAAATATAGCTATAGAGAAACGACAGGGGGAAGTACAATGTTAAATATAGCGACGTTAAAAAGACAACATGAACAGATCGGTGAGCTGCTTACAGAGTTAAAGCAGGACATTGCCAGGGGAAGCCTGGAACAGGAGGCTTCCAACATCGCATTAAAAATCAATATACTTGCCGGAAAATTGAAGGTCCATCTTGATACGGAGGACCGGTATATGTATCCTCAATTGCTGCAGAGCAGGGAGACTGAGCTGAAAAAGCTGGCGCAGGCGTATATGGATGAGATGGGCTATATCAGTAAAGCTTTTACGAACTATAAAGGCCGCTTCAATACAAAATCGAAGATCCTCGGAAACCCGCAGGTCTTTTTAAAAGAGAGCCAGGAAATGCTGGAAGTTATAGGGCAAAGAATAGAAAAAGAGGATGTAGCGTTATACACGGTTCTGGAGTAAAAAGAGCTGCATCGTTAAGAGAGGATGAAAAGTGCGGCATAGTGCGAAATAAAAGGCTGCCCGCAATACATAAATAGTATGGATAAAGTAGAAAGCCGTGCATAAAGGGCATTTGAACCCGATTTATGCACGGCTTTTGTTTTTAAAAAGTGAACTTGCTTCCGGGGAAATCCAGCGTAGCGAAATAATCGGCAGGTGTTTCGGCACGCCGGATGATTCTTACAGAACCGTCCATAGTAAGAAGAAGCTCTGCGGGACGGAGTTTTCCATTGAAGGTGTAGCTGTGGCTGTAAGCATAGGCACCGGCATCGTGAAACAGAAGCAAATCTCCCGGGATTATGCGGGGGAGTGAACGGTCTGCGGCAAATCTGTCCCTGGTTTCACATAAGGCGCCCGTGATATCATAGACATGATCATGAGGGCCATTTTCCTTCCCAATGACAGAAATATGATGATAGTCGGTATACTTTGCGGGACTCATAAAGCTGTTGGTAGAAGCATCCAGTCCGACAAACTCTTTATAGGTTTTCTTAATATGCAGTACCGATGAAACAAAATACCCGTAGGGTCCCGTCATATAAATGCCAAGCTCACTGAAGAGTGGAACCGGGTCCAGCCCTGCACGGACAATAACTTCGTCATAGGCTTGTTTGATACTCTGGCTTACGGCTTCAATGTCGGCAGCAGAATCCTCCGGCCTGAAAGGGATACCCAGTTCTCCGGCGAGGTTGATAAATTCGACTTTTATGTCGGTTGCACGAAATAAATCCACCGCCAATTGGAATAATATGCGTGCATTCATGCCAAAATATTCAGCCTCTCTTCTATGGGCCCCGAATTGAGCATGAATTCCAAACCGTTTTACTCCCAATTGCAAAAGGTGACGGAATCCATCCATAAGCTGTTCTTTTGTAGAGCCAAATTTGCTGTCCTTAAAATTCAGGATGACTTTGTCCTTATATTTTATTTCCGTACCCGGATTGTAGTGGCAGCATATAAGCTCGGGGATTCCGGTGCAGTTGTTCAGAAAGTCCACGTGCCCGGTATCGTCCAGGTTGATGATGGCACCCAGCTTTTTTGCCTGTTGGTACTCACGGGCGGGGGTTGCATTGGAGGTGAACATGATATCCTCGCCGGAAAATCCACAGGAATGAGCCAGCAGCAGCTCTGCTTCCGAAGCACAGTCTACGCCGCATCCTTCTTCTTTAAAAATCTGAAGAATATAGGGGTTGGGGGTGGCCTTTACTGCAAAATACTCACGGTAACCACGGTTCCATGAAAATGAGCGGTGCAAACGTTTGGCATTCTCGCGGATGGCTTTCTCGTCATAAATATAAAAGGGTGTTGGGTATTCCGAAACAATGTTTCTCAGTTCTTCCTGCGTAAATGGCAGACTTTTCATGATAATTTTACTCCCTTCTTTTTTGTGATATACTAATTCTAATAAAAGCGGATTGAGGAAACCAGCGCAGGATTTTCAATGTATACCGGTATAGAAGAGGGGGTTATATGACCTATAAATATAAAGCTGCTGCCGATGCCATCAAACAGAGGATATATTCAAAGGAATATAGGCCTGGTGAAAAGCTGCCGTCGGTGCAGGGGCTATCCAAGGAATTCGCCTATAATTCCGATACCATCGTGAAGGCTTATAAGCTGCTCGAGTCAGAGCATTTGATTTATGCTGTTCCCAAAAGCGGTTATTATGTGGTAAAATCCGGGGCAGATGCAGAGGGCGGGAATTGCCTGGTGGATATGGTAACGGTGTGTCCCCCGGATCGTATTAATCCATACAAGGATTTTTACCATTGCATGGAGAAAGCCATCGCATTGTATGAGAAAAAGCTGTTCGATTACTCCTCACCGAAGGGCATGCCGGAGCTAGTGAATGTTTTGGTCAAGCATTTGATGGACTTTAAGGTTTTCACCAGGCCGGAAAATATATTTATCACCAATGGGGCACAACAGGCATTATATATTCTCGGAGCCATGCCGTTTCCGGGAGGCGGGACAAAGGTTCTTGTAGAACAGCCAACATACGCTGTAATGCTCCAGGTAATGAAGTGCACCAGAACACCCGTGATTGGTATTCGGAGAACCTCGGAAGGTGTCGACCTGAATGAACTGGAAGCCATATTCAAGCAAGGCGATATTAAATTCTTCTATACAATGCCGAGGTATCAGAACCCCACGGGCTTCTGCTATGAGGATTCGCAGAAAAAGGAAATTATCCGGTTAGCTAAAAAGTATCATGTCTATATTGTAGAAGATGATTATTTGGCAGACCTTGAACTGGATACAAAGGTAGACCCGATGTATGGGCTGGGAGGGCAGGACTTGATCATCTATATCCGGAGTTTTTCAAAGACATTGCTTCCCGGACTGCGCCTGGGAATGGGGATCCTGCCGGCGGAATTGCAAGCGGGGTTTTTAGCCTATAAGCGCAGTATTGATCTGAATACTCCCGTCCTTACCCAGGGGGCACTGGAAATTTATCTGAAAAGCAGTATGTATAAATTTCATGTACAGAAAACAAAAAAGTATTATAAGGAAAAAATGGACGTGCTGCGGGAAGAATGCAAACAGCAGCTCCAGGATAGGATAAGGTGGTATATCCCCTCCACAGGTATCTATGCCTATATGGAGGTGGACGGTATTACAGCCGAAACCCTTGTAAACAGGCTTTCAAAGCGTGGGGTACTTGTGAGCGGCACAAACGACAGCTATATAGAGGGCTTTCAACATCCCGAGGGCTTGCGTTTATGCGTTTGTAACACAGAGGAGGAGAGTATCAGAAGAACAGTCCGGCTGATCCGACAGGAACTGGAATGCCTTGGATAAAGGGATTAGTATGGATATTCCTTCTAACTGCCGTGACCTCCAGGTGCTTGAATACCTGAAGGTCATGGCAGCTATTTAATTTCCTCAAACAAATTGCAGCATACTGTTTGTAATTACGGGATATAGTATTCCTGCGGTCTGGAGGCAGAAAGCAAGAGTACCCATTGCTGAATCGTATATACTATTATTGTTACATGTATTGTTCCAAAACAGAAACTCTTTCTCTCATTTGTTTTTCAAAGTCGAAAACTTCTCTGAATTTTGCCTGCCCGCACGCAGATAGGGTGTATAATTTATCGGGGTCACGGTAATATTCAACGATACTGTCAGCAATGTCATTTGCAAGGAGCGGAATGATGAAAATATTCTTTCTATGTTCAAAGTGAACATTCTGGCTAAGTATGTCGGTGCAGAAAACGCCAACATTGTTTAACGCCGCGTCTATGCAGCAACCCGTAGGAAAACCGTCATAGTTTTTACCCGGTATCAGTACGAAAGGGGCATTGGGCGAAACGATAATGTCCATTCCCGAATAGAATTCAGGGAAGAAACTGTGGTCTCTAAGTCCATAAAATACAATCCTGCCGTCGAGATCGCTGACATTGATCTCGTCTCTATCAAAGTTGCCCACCACGTGGAATTTTATATCTCCTGCAACGGTTGCAAGCTTTTTACAAACATCGATAAAAATGTGGTAACCTTTGTCGAGTCCCAGCGGCATATATTTATGGGCGACAAAACATATGTCGAAGGTGCCTTTATCCTTCCTGTAAAATTTTTTGGGTATTGTAGTATTGAAATACTGTGGATGTGTTACCATTCCGTAAATATAAGCGATTTTGTCCGGCGTAGCAAAACCACGGCTGGTAATATAATCGTATGTCATCTTCTGAGTAACGATGACTTTTTTCATAAAAGGGGATTGAAGGACCTTTATCAGCCTTGCATCAATCTCAGGATCATTTAGCCAGTATCCTCCGCCGGGATACAGTTCGAATATAAATGGCCTATTTGTCATCTCATAAATAAAGTAAAAACTATATGCATTACTTAAAAAAACCGTATAGTATAAAGCGGTAGAGTTGCCTGTCCAGTCAAACAGTGTAAACGGCTTTACCCTATCCCTGAATTGCGGGTAAGCGGCTGCATATTCAGGATAATGCATGTCGTACCTGGTAGAGAATACCTCACAGTTAGGATACTTCTCCAAATAGTGATTGAATTCGGATATTCGGAAACCCGTCTTCAGATTTGGAAAATAGTCATCAAGAATCGTCAGCTTTTTTTGAGTTGTGCTACCAATTTCCAAGGCGTACTCCTCCATTCTTAGTTTTGGTATAGTCTGCATGGTTTTATGGTTGTCATGTTATTTGTTCGTGCCGGTACGCGGCTGCTTTATGATGCTCTATACTATGCAAATTCCAACGCGAAGGTTACAGGAGAAGGAGATTATGTAAATATGCCGCCATTTACTTGCGTCGTAGTTCATACGCAGGCACTGCATAACATTACCTTCTCCGTTCATTTCGAATCCTTGCTTCTTATGATTTAGTTGGAATTTGCCGCATAAAAGTTGAAATTCTCCAGTGCCCAATCCATATGATAAAAGTGAGTTTTGTAGGATTCAGGGTCATGGATGGATGCGCAGTACACTGTTCTCTTGCCCTGGTCTAGCTCGTTGAAGTACTCGAAGTATTTCCATCGGTAAGTCTCGGCAAAGGACAGGTTCTTGTGCATTCTGTTCCTGATGTCAAAGCAGGTATTGTTAACCTTGTCAAGTTTGCACCACTTACTGCCTTCACATGCGTGACAAGGTATGGTTTGCGTCATATCGATTGGAATGTCGGTAGTAAATCCTGCTCTATAGGGCGTGTATTTATGCACCCTGATGGACAGTTCAGCATCACCGTAACCGTTTTCTTCGCACCAGTATCCGATGATGCTGATCAACTCCGGCCGCAGGCACTGGCAGTGTCCGGGTATGAAATCAATGATTGTGCCGACCTCGCTATCCTTTAACTGCTGATAACTTACGCCGTTTTTCTCTTTGGGGATTACCTCCGGTTGAAATGCAGGAAGCGGATGCACCCTGGGTATTCCGAGAAGACCCACCTCCGGAAACGTCTCAAAGACTCGCATAAAGCGGGTTATCCAATCGGGAGCATGAAAATATACATCGCTTTCAAGTACAATAAAATACTGGTCAGGCTTTCTACGTGCCAGGTTGCAATTAATTGGATAAATGGGTCCGACATTTACGGGAAACCTGGTTTTCGACTTGATGCGACTGTCTGTCAGGCTTTGAAGGTACTCCCATGTGTCGTCCTGTGAATTGTTATCGATAATATGGAGCTCAAAATCATCCGTTGTCCTTAAAAGTGAATTTAAGTTCCTAACCGTTAATCCCATCCGATGAAAAGTGGAATAGCTGATTAAAGGCGGTATCATATATATTCCTCCATATTCATGCCGGCAAAAGCCGAAAGTATTTTTATAGGAGTGCAAATTTCCAGAGACCAATTTATTTGATTATCTCAGTTTCGGGCACTTGAAATAGCTGTGAGCAAAATCTAAAAACCGTGTTTACCGGCATTTGCGGAAAACCAAATCTGACACTCTGGATAAAGAACCGGGTATCGCCTTTCGTGCATACTTGTTTAGTACATTTATATATTATGTAATTGCTGGAGCTGGTGTTACAGAAGATACTGCTTTTTATAGTGTAGCAGTCGCTAATTTATGGTACCCTTTCCTATAAAACGAAGTATGATGTAGTAGCTAAGTAAAAGTTACATTATTAAGACAGGAGTTTAAGTATGGGAAAACAAGTACCTTTGGCTGAACTGCAAAAACGCATGCGCTGCTTCAGAGATAAAATGGAAACATCAAACCCGGATTGGAGAATCGCTGTAATTTTCAGCAAATTAAATCAGTACTACTTTACCGGGACCATGCAGGAGGGTATACTGATCATCCCCCGGGATGACGAAGCTGTATACTGGGTAAGGAGAAGCTACGAACGTGCACGGGATGAATCCTTGTTTCCGCAGATCAGACCCATGGAAAGCTTCCGGGATGCGGCTGCATCCGTTGGAGTACTTCCCGGTACGGTGCATATGGAAATGGAAGTGGTGCCTCTGGCATTACATCAACGGTTTCAGAAATACTTTCCCTTTGAAAATGTTAAGCCAATAGATACACAGATGGCTGCCATCAGAGCCGTAAAGAGTACCTACGAATTATCCTTAATGGAAGTGTCGGGGAGGATTCACCAGCGGGTATTGGAGGAACGGATACCCCCTATACTCGCGGAAGGAATGAGTGAGGCCGAATTGGCTGCCCAATTGTTTTCCATTATGATCGAAGAAGGTCACCACGGATTGGCCCGTTTTGGAATGTTCGATACTGAAATGGTTGTAGGGCTTATCTGCTTCGGAGAAAGTTCAACGTACCCTACGTATTTCAACGGACCTGGAGGAAATTACGGGATGAGTCCGGCAGTACCCTTGTTCGGCAGCCGTGAGCGCAAACTAAGAAAGGGCGATTTGGTATTTATTGACGTAGGCTGCGGGTTCGATGGCTATCATACGGATAAAACCGTGACCTATATGTTTGGCAAAGCTCTTCCGAGGGATGTGATTGAAACGCATAATAAATGCGTTGAAATTCAAAACGAGACTGCGTCCATGTTAAAACCCGGCGCAATCCCTGCGGAGATTTATAATACAATCATGAAGCAGCTGAGTCCGGAATTTCTGAGAAACTTTATGGGCTTTGGAAATCGCAAGGTAAAGTTTCTTGGGCATGGGATCGGCCTGACGGTGGATGAATTGCCAGTGATAGCAGAAGGCTTTTCAGAGCCCTTGCAGGAAGGAATGGTTTTCGCACTGGAGCCTAAAAAAGGGATCGAAAACATCGGTATGGTGGGAATCGAGAACACCTTTCTGGTTACACCGAAAGGAGGAAGGTGTATTACCGGAAATAGTCCGGGATTGATACCTGTATATTAGTGACAGGCTTATAATGTCAAGGAAACTTCTAAAGAAGAAAAGAAGGAAAGCAAGGTTGCATCTATAGACGGGGAAGAACTAAGTGTAAAAAGGAGCTACCAGTTGAGAGCTTCAACTATACGCAAACTTCAAGAGCTTAAATTAGAGTTTGTTATAGATACAACCTTAAATGAAATTGTAGACTTGTCCATTTGTCTAATGTACGATAGTAAAAAAAGGGCTGAGTGAAAGGGTGTAATACGAAATTCTTCCAGAGATTCTCGCAGCTGCAAGAACTTTGTATTACACCCTAAAATAAAAATGTAATACAATTTTTTGTGCCGGCAATCCTGATCCGTTCCTGCAGGAAAAATAAATGTATTACATAAACTAAAAAGCAGCCATTCGGCTGCTTTTCTGGTTTAGTTATTTTTTGAAAAGTTTCTTAAAACTTCATATTCTTTTGTTGATTTACTAGTATCTACCATCTTTTTAAGTTCATCTTTCATTACTTTATCTGGATTTACTAATTTACCATTATCATGTAAAAAAGCACCTTGATGCGCGCCTTTAATATAATATGTGTCAGGTTTATCATCTGATTGCTTGCCGAGAAATAGTGTATATTCTTTATTTAACTGTAAAAGTTCCGTTGGCTCAGAAAGATTACCAAGTTGGAATATAGTTATATTGCTAGCAATATCTTTACCTTTTAATTTTTCTGAGACAGAAACCGTAGATTTTACACTTACGTGGCTAAATTGTTCCTGGCTTGTTACTTTACCAACAACTATAATATCTGAATTTTGTTTCATTTCTTTAAGTGAACCTGAATAATCTAATACATCCCCATCAATTGAAACTACTTCTGACGGTTTAATATCTTTAAATACATCAATTTCTGAACTATCTACTAACTTTAACCCCGTTTCTGGTAATGTTGTAGTCTTAACGGTATTATTATCTTTAAAAGTAATATATCCATATGAACAAATTCCTATTAATAAAGCACCACAAACAGCAATAGCAACATTTTTGCTTTTCATTATTCAACACTCCTTATATAAATTTAATATATTAATACATTGCATCAAGATGATTTAAATCTCTTGTTTGGGGAGTTGAGACATTCCAAGATCCAAAGTAAGTTGAAGAAGATGGATGCAATAATGACTTATTAGTGGAAGTGGCATTAAGGTCATGACCATGATATCCAACTGCATGTCCTTGTTCATGTGCTGCAATAGCATTCCAATGTGATAAGGTTATACCTGAAGTTGTAGAATCCCATACATGATATATAACAGACTTATTAATTTTATAGACATCTTTATCAATATTTTGATAATCTACAGTACCCAGCTTAGTAGAAGATACCCAGGCTGTTGATGAGCTATAATTGGAGGGTACTCCAAGACTATTCGCTGTAGGGCGATCTATACCATATATAAGTAGGTTATAATCACTACTAGTGCCCTGTGTATAGCTGATATTAAGACTTGACCAAGCATTTAAACCATATTGACACATGCTTAAATAATTACTATCGCTCATACGAAATGTACTATCCTTTGTCATCACTACTTTTGTCGTAGATGGAAGAGAGCCTACTTTAGCAGAATCAGAGTACCAATAGTCAACTGAACCTAAAGTGCCTCCTGCATAAGCAGTTACTGAAGATAGTAATACTGATAAACATACAAAAACCAATAATAATTTTCCTTTCATTACAAAAACCTCCTGTTTTAGAATATTAATCACACAATCATACTACCATAAATTACATAAAAAGTAAATATTTTACATAAAATTTTCTGTAAATGGCACAGTAGCAGCATCCGTGTCATGTAGTGCAACATCCTACGTTATATCTATTAATTGCAGTTGATAGCAGCTATGCTGGCAATACCCCTATATTATAATATATGATATGTTATAGTAATCTTACCATAGTAATGCATGGAATTAAATTACATAATTATTACACATTTATAACTCAACTTAAAAAAGCTAAAAATTGTGGACTTGGTTAGACAAAATGAATATTATATGATAGAGCAAAATTTTGGAAAACAGATTTTAGACCCTGGCAGCCGACTAAGATTTTAGAGCAGGATAAAAACAGGCTCTAGAGTAACCGAAAATGGGAAAAAAGTAAAAAAATTTCTTTTGTTTTCTCAGGATTCCTTTACTTTATATACCGGTGTGATAAAATAGATATTGCAATTTTATGTAATATAAACTAAAAAGGAAGCAGATGGAGACTACGGAAAAAGCCGATTTTAAAAAACCACAACGAAGCCTGTGAGTTGTGGTTTTTTAAAATCGTGAAGGAAATCCGTAGCGGCAGGGTGCAGTAAAGTTTTATTCAGCGATTACAGTATTCTTCATATTGTGCCGTAAAGTATTCAATTTTCATGGTCACCTTTTCCAGGTGTTTTTCCATGGTTTCCATTTGTTCTTCGACGCTCTTTTTATGCTGGCTCAGCATCTCGCAGCGTTGTTTTAAGGTTTCGCCTCCCTGCATGCTCAATTCAACAAACTCCTTGATTTGTTTAATGGGCATGCCGGTGCTTTTGAGACAGCAGATCAAACTCAGCCATTCCAGGTCGTCTTCTGAAAACCGGCGGATTCCGCCTTTGCTTCGCTTTACAAATGGCAGCAGGCCTTCTTTTTCATAATAGCGCAAAGTATGGGTGGGTAGGTGGGTACTTTTAGCTACTTGCTTGATTGTATAATCCACAAAAAATCGTCCTTTCAAATACTTCAAAAATTTTTACCTTCCATTCGTAATTTGGCTGTGAGAGTGATCTGTGTAGGAAAATTTCTCCTGACCCGTAAGGAATACCGCTAAGGAAAGTGCCTGATGATGCGCCCTAGAGACATTTCCCTGCCATGCAGCTTTCCGTTGCTGTTGAAATTTTCTGGAGCAGACCACCGAACACAAGCCTAATTACGAATGGAAGATTTTTAAGATTTTTAAGTTGCCTATTGACTTAAAGTTAACTTTAAGGTTTATAATTTTATTATACGATAGGCAAGAGGGTAGTTCAAGATGTTTCTGTAGGAGGTAAAGGAATGAAGTCTTTGAAGGATAGTTATCAACTGTACAACGGAGTTCAAATCCCCTGCGTAGGATTTGGAACATGGCAGACGCCCAACGGAGAAACTGCTGTAGCTGCTGTAAAAGAAGCCATTGCCCTGGGCTATCGCCATATTGATACGGCTGCCGGGTATGGCAATGAGGAAAGCGTCGGGCTTGCGATAAAAGAAAGTACAATTGAAAGAAAAGACCTTTTTATTACCAGTAAGCTGCATAACTCCGACCATGGCTATGAAGCCACACTGGAAGCCTTTGAGCAGACCATGAATAAATTGGATATGGATTATTTGGATCTGTATCTGATCCATTGGCCGAATCCGGTCAAATTCAGGGATTGCTGGAAGGAAGCCAATGCCGGTACCTGGAAGGCCTTTGAAGAATTGTATGAAGCCGGAAGGATCCGTTCCATCGGCGTCAGCAATTTTATGCCGCATCATATGGATGCACTTCTGGAGACAGCCAAAATCGTGCCGATGGTCAACCAGATCCGCCTTTGCCCGGGGGAAACACAGACAAAGACCGTTGAATACTGCAAAGCCCGTAGTATTTTACTGGAAGCCTACAGCCCGCTGGGAACCGGCCGCGTTTTTGAAGTGCCTGAAATGAAGACGCTTTCGGAAAAGTACGGCAAGACCATTGCACAGATCTGTTTGCGCTGGAGCCTTCAGATGGGATGGCTGCCACTGCCGAAGTCAGTGACCGCATCCCGTATGAAGGAAAATGGGGATATTTTTGATTTTGAGCTTTCCGGTGAGGATATGGAAGCCATCGCCAACCTGAAAGAGTGCTGTGGTCCGACGAAGGACCCGGATTCCATCACGTTCTGATTTGAAGGTTTTGCAGACAAGGGCAAATGCAAATAAAAATTTATGGAAGGAGAATAGAGCATGAAAGTTTTGTTTGTGGGTGGAACAGGAACCATCAGTTCTGCTATCTCCGCTTTGGCAATAGAAAAGGGAATGGAGCTGTATTTATTGAACCGCGGAAATAATGCTGCTTTTGTGCCGGAAAAGGCGAAAGTAATTACGGCGGATATCAACAATGAAGAGGAGGTGCTGAAAAGTCTGGAAGGGCTCGCCTTTGATGTGGTTGCGGATTTCATTGCTTTTGAATCGGCCCATGTGGAACGGGATTACCGTTTGTTCAAGGACAGGACAAAGCAGTATATTTTTATCAGTTCTGCCTCTGCTTATCAAAAGCCCCTATCCAGTCCGTATATCACGGAGAGTACCCCTTTAGCCAATCCCTACTGGAAATATTCGCGCAATAAAATTGCCTGCGAAGAATTCGTAATGGAAAAATACCGTACCGAAGGATTTCCCGTTACCATCATTCGGCCAAGCCATACATATGGAAATGCCTCTGTCCCTGTAGCTGTCCATGGCAGGAAAGGAAGCTTTTCCGTTCTTGAACGCATCCGAAAAGGGAAGAAGGTCATTGTTCACGGCGATGGCAGTTCACTTTGGACGGTAACCTATAATAAGGATTTTGCAAAAGCTTTCGTTGGCATCATGGGGAATGTTCATGCTTTGGGAGAAACCTATCACATTACCTCCGATGAAAGCCTCACATGGAACCAGATCTATGAAATCATCGGTTCCGCCCTGGGTGTGAAACCTAAAATGGTCCATATTCCAACGGATGTTCTTTCTCGGCTCAGTGAAGGGTTTTACGGCGGTCTTACAGGTGATAAGGCCAACACAGTCATCTTTGACAATAGCAAGATTAAAAGGGCAGTTCCCGATTTTACCGCAACCACACGGTTTGACCAGGGTGTTCGTCAGGCGGTGGATTACATTTACAGTCATGAAGAGTGCCGGAAGGAAGATCCTGAATTTGATGCCTGGTGCGATAAAGTCATTGAAGTCTATGAAGAATCCATAGCAAAATTGCCCAAATACGAATAAGGAGGGTATAAATCATGAGAACAATAAAACTGGGAAGCAGTACGTTGGAAGTGCCGGTGATTGCTGTCGGCTGCATGCGTATTAATTCGCTGGGCAAAGCCGATGCGGAGCGCTTTGTGCAGACGGCGCTGGAAGAAGGCGCGAAATTTTTCGATCACGCGGATATTTACGGCGGTGGAACCTGTGAGGAAATATTTGCGGATGCCATCCATATGAACGATGATGTTCGCGAAAAGATCATCCTCCAATCCAAATGCGGCATCCGAAAGGGCCAGTTTGACTTTTCCAAAGAGCATATTCTGGCATCGGTGGATGGCATCCTGAAGCGTCTGAAAACCGATTACCTGGACGTGCTGCTTTTGCACCGCCCGGATGCACTGGTAGAGCCAGAAGAGGTAGCAGAGGCTTTTGATCTTCTGGAAAGCGCGGGAAAGGTGCGGCATTTCGGTGTTTCCAATCAGAATCCGATGCAGATGCAGCTTTTGCAGAAGTCGCTGAAGCAGCCGATTGTTGCAAACCAGCTGCAATTGAGCATCACCAACGCCACCATGATCTCCAGCGGAATTAATGTAAACATGGAAAACGCTTCTGCTGTGAACCGGGACGGCAGCGTGCTTGATTATTGCAGACTGAAGGATATCACCATTCAGCCATGGTCGCCTTTCCAGTACGGATTCTTTGAGGGCGTATTTCTCGGAAACGAAAAATTCCCTGAATTGAATCGGAAGATCGATGAAATCGCGGCGAAATATCAGGTTTCCAACACCACCATCGCCATTGCGTGGATTTTACGCCATCCTGCACACATGCAGCCCGTTACCGGTACAATGAATCCGGACAGATTGAAGGATTGCTGTAAGGCGGCGGATATCCGTCTGACGCGTGAGGAATGGTATGAAATCTACCGTGCGGCAGGCAATGTACTGCCGTAAATATACGTGATGAGATTTACATCAACCGAAAGGAAGGGGTTCTGGCACATAAAGCCGGAACCTCCTTTATTTATTATTGATTTTAAGATAGCAGCTTTTCCTCCTTGAGATTTATGTGGGAACAAATTCTAACTATTGACAGTCTTATTACCATGTGTTAATGTTAACATATGATAGTGAGATAAGGAGTGGAATTGATGTCAATTAAATATGCAATTTTAGGAATTTTAAGCTTTAAACCCTTAACCGGATATGATTTGAGAAAAATCATTCAGGATTCAGCCTTTATGTATTGGTCCGGGAACAATAATCAAATATATAAATCGCTGGTAGAACTGCTTAACGAGGGTTTTGTTACTAATGAGGTTCTTCATCAGGAAAGCTCGCCCTCAAAGAAGATTTATACAATCACCGAAGCGGGATTGGCTGAACTGAAGGACTGGGTGCTATCCTCTCCTGAGCTTCCTGAGTTTAAGAAAACATTTCTTATTCAGCTTGCTTGGGCGGACCAGTTAAGTACAGATGAATTAAACACCTTGGTGTCAGGGTATGAAAATGAGATCAAAATGCAACTTTTATTACAACAGGAAAAAAGGCGCAGGAATTCCTTTTATCCTGGCAGAACTGCCAGAGAAGCATATTTATGGGATATGATCCACGATAATATCCTTTCATCCTACCAAAATGAACTGAGCTGGATTCAAAAGCTGCGCAGCGAGCTTCTAAGCAATACTGATAAGGAGGCAAACAAAATGAAGTATGAAGTGATCGAAAAAAACAACAAAAAATATATTAATTATGGTTCCGTTGAAGCCCCCCTCGGTACAGAGCAGGATGCATTGGACCTTATCGCTGTTTGCATGGAAAATGGTACCCATCTTTTGATGCTCCACAGCGAAACACTTTCTGACGACTTTTTCAAGCTTAGAACAGGTTTGGCAGGGGCGGTGCTGCAAAAATTCATGAACTACCGTATAAAGGTAGCAGTGCTTATGACAAGCGAACTTAAAATCATGGGAAAATTTAAGGAACTCCTTGCTGAATCCAATAAAGGGAATGATTTCAGGGTGTTTAATAACAAGGATGAAGCGGAAAATTGGCTGCTGGGGGAGTAACAGGCAAAGCGGAGTCGTGAGTCTCCTAAGGCAGATTATATAATGCAGGCCGGAACCTGGCAGCTTCGGGGTCCCCATAGCCCTTAAAATCATTGGCTATGGGGACCCCGAAGCTGTAATTACCCATCCTGCTGTGTTTTGGTTTTTCACAGCTTGCCCATCACTTTTAAGTATTTCCTTACAGTCCGCAAAGCTTTCTCCTTTTCTTTAACAAAGACTTGTGAAGTAAACTTTATGGATAAGATACTTTGGTTTTCAGTCACGCAAAATACCGGAATAACGTTTATACTGTAACATCTAATTAATTTCATCCCGATACTTACCGGGGGATACATTGGTATATTTTTTAAATACTCTGGCAAATGTACGTACATTTGGATAGCCTACAAACTCGGCAATTTTCTCAATGGTGGCGTTTTTATCTTCCTTAAGAAGAACTTTGGAATGTTCTACTCTGAGTTTAGTAATAAAGTCCAAGAGGCCTTCTCCAACGTGATCTTTGAAAACCTTGGAAATATATACCGGATGTACATCGAATTGTTTTCCGATTTGATCCAATCCCAGGTTAGGATCACTGTAGTTCTCCTCTAAATAGGGAACAACACTGCTGACTACCCAACTGGAGCTTTTTTCAATGGTTTGATTCACATACGCGCAAAATGATTTTAAGAAGCTATCCAATTGGTTTTTCATCTGATCTAAAGTTTTACAATGTAAAAGTTGATTAATGAGGTTAACACCTTGCAAAAAATTATTGTTCTCCATATTTGGGATGCTATTTATGGCTCTTATCATCGTGCTAACCATGTTCAGCATTAAGCATTGCGCAAGCTCCACTGTCATTCCGGCCTGAAGGTTTTTCGAAAAAACTCCGTCAATGATTTCCTTCGCCATAAGGTAATTGCCTGATTTGATATAAGTCAGCAGCTGCTGTTCCTGACTTAGCGGATAATAGTATGTATCCTTGCATGTATGGATACTGATATCGTCATAGATAATATTTTGTTTTATACCCATTATGTTTTTGTAGTTCATTGTATAGAGTGACTCATTATAGGCATCCGGTATGTTTTCAATCTTCTCATGGATACCGCCTATGGAAAAGGTAATATATATATTAAAATGCTTATGAATAAATTCCTGGGCAACAGCTACGGCATTTAACATGTCCGACTTGGCAGACAGTAAGTGTTCTTCACTGAGGTTTATCAAGTAGACCACAGTATTGTCAATTTCTATGGTATAGGCCTTATTTTTTTCATTTATCAACTCTACTATAATATTGGTGAGGACAAAATTCAGTGCATTAAAGCCATTACCGAAATATTCATTCAAAGATATAATTTCTTCATTCGAATCAACAGGGAAGAAGGATATAACAGCAAAAAAATCGGATGCAAAGGTTATATCAAAGGAAGATAAGCCTTCCTCCAGAGGAATACCATTATTACTACTGCCCTTTAAAAGCTTTTCAAGGAAGTTGCTTCTTAAAACCGCTTTTTGGCTTAGTAATTCATGATTGATTAAGTCATTGTCCTTTAAGGTTTGCTGAATCGCATTCTCCAGTAATATATATTCATTTGAACTGCTTTCTCCTCCTCTGGTTTTATCCTTTAAAATGTCCAACAGCTTCGATAGCGGATTATAGTTTTTCTTTATAAAATAGTAAGCCAAAAATAAGCCCAGTATGATAATCAAGGCTAAGCTAAGGAGTGTAAAATATCGTATATAGTTTAATTTTTCATAAAAAACATGATTGTCGATTACGGTGACATATTTCCATTCGGCTTGTTTGGAGGTTATGTAGGAAATCACTGCTTTTTCCGAATGAATGTACTTGTATAAAACACCACTTTCACCGCTTAAATCCTGATATTTTGGAACTGTTGACGGATTGATGGGAGAAGAGGACGCAATAATATTGTTATTTCTATCGATAATAAAGGAAGTACCCTTCGTCATAGTATCTATACTCTCCAACTGCTGCATGAGGGTGGTTGCATTCAGAACGATTCCTGAACTGTCAGAAAGATTTGTATAGGGTACTTGGGAAAGGGATCTTACATAATTAAGCTTATTATCATTGACATGCGCTTTGTCCATATATAACGTAAAGTATTTTTCAGGGACCATAACATCAAATTCTCCGAGCCAATTTAAAAAATCCGTTTCCTTTGCAGAATAATTGTCTCTGTAAAAGTCTGCCAAAGCAAATACTCCATCTGCCGTAATGACCGTATTATGATTTTTTAAAAGAATATAAATGCTGCTTATACTATTGTTCGAATTTCTGTAGGAGTTCAAGGTGGAAACGAGTTTATAGACCTCAAAATAATCAGAATTCTTGAAGTCACCCTTCAATAAAAGTATATGCCGTATGTTGGGGTTGTTGCAGAGCTCCATGCTTACCTTTTTTATGTTTTCAAGAACGTTGTCCATATTCGTTTGCGTTGCTTTTAACATAAAGGAATTGGCATTGTTTATTTCAGTTTTAATTGTTTTCTCCGTCTTGTAATAGATTAATACGCTTATAGTTAAGAAAAGAATCAGAAAGATTATATAGGAGAATAGCCAGGTTATTAAAACACTCCTGTTTTTTATCGATCGCTTGACTTTCATTTTATCCTCTCCTCAGAGTGAAGTATAGAATCGTCCGTATCAAAATAATAGCATATTCGATAATGCTGTCATAGGTTAAAAATTAACATATTGAAAAAAGACTTTCTCATTAATCAAGATTATTGAAAAAAGGATGTTTACATCGCATAGGGCTGTCATTAAGATTTATTGTGTGAGGCCTCTAAGTCACTAAAAATATTGATCGGGGGAATAGAAATGATTAAAAAAATGAAATCATTGTTGCCATTCGTGTTAACAGCAACAATAATAGCCTCAATGGTTGGCTGTAATAAAGCACCTGAAGAAAATGCTTCAGCAGGTACAACTTCAGCTACAGGTACAACAAATACTACATATCCGCTACAAACAAATGCTTCCTTAACATGGTGGGTAAATTTTAGTCCGATACAGGGATTTGGCGAAATTAAATCCATGAATGATACGAATTTTGCAAAACAGCTTATTAAAGAAACTGGAGTAAAGATTGAGTTTGTTCATCCGTCCGGTAATGACCAAAGAGCAGCGTTGAATTTATTAATTGCTTCCGGTGATTTGCCGGATATCATCGAATACGACTGGTACACATTTCCCGGTGGGCCGGAAGCTCCAATAATAAATGGAACCACTCTTAAATTGAATGAACTTATAGATAAAAGTGCTCCTAATCTAAAAGCTTATTTAAAAGCGAATCCTGATTTAGACAGGGAAGTGAAAACAGATTCCGGAAGTTACTACTGCTTCCCTTTCCTTAGACAGGATAAGGAGCAAACTGTTTATCATGGGCCAATTGTGAGGCAGGACCTGTTGGATAAGTTAGGGTTGCAGATACCTACTACTATTGATGAATATGAAAATGTGCTTACAAAATTTAAAGAAGCAGGTATAAAGGCGCCACTAACCTTTGACTGGGGTGCTATTGGATGGGATCATGCTTTTGTAGGTGCCTATGGCACTAAAATGGGTACATTTGTCGAAAACGGCAAAATTAAATTTGGACAGGCGCAGCCCGGGTACAAAGACTTCCTTGCCCTGTTTAAAAAATGGTATGATAACGGGCTTCTTGATAAAAACATTGCTACCTTAACAGGAGCTCAAAAAGATACGGCTATGACAAGTGGAACTTCAGCAATGACACTTGGCCTTGCCGGCGGAAACATTGGCACATATGTCAATAATGCCAAAAATGCAGGAAATGGTTTCCAATTTGTCGGCGCTCCGTATCCGGTGCTTAAAAAAGGAGATACTCCCCAATTCGGTCAGCTTGACAGCAGATATACTACCTATAACGCAGCGGCAATAACTACAAAATGCAAGAATCCGGACATTGCTGCCAGGGTGCTTGACTATGGCTATAGTAAAGAAGGCATCCTGCTCTATAATTTTGGCATACAGGATGTCTCTTATAAAATGGTAGACGGCAAGCCTACTTATACTGATACGGTAACAAAAGACCCTCAGGGACGCAGCTTTGCAAGTGTTGGTGCAACTTTTTTCCGCGTAGGCGGAAGTCCTACCATCCAACAGCTTGATTACCTATATCAAAATCTGTCCTTACCTGAGCAGAAAGCAGCTATAAAAGCCTGGTCCAAGACGGATGCGGAAAAATATATGGTGCCAAAGATATCCCTGACGCCGGAAGAAAGCTCCGATGCGGCTTCCATACTGAACAGCGTAAACACCTATGTTAGCGAGATGACCTTCAAGTTCATTTTAGGGGCGGAGCCGTTATCCAACTTTGATAAATATTTGGAACAGCTCAATAAGCTAGGCCTTGAAAAATATTTGAGGTACAACCAGGATGCTTTAGACAGATACAATAAGCGATAGCAGCTTAACCCAATAAATTGCATACCGGAAGGCTTTTCTTCCTTCCGGTATGCAATTTAGATGCCTAAATGCGGAGATATGCTACCAGCGGGAGGGAGTAATTCATTTATGTTGCATGCAGATACGAGAGCCATAGGGAGCGGTACTTTGAGAGCCAGATTAAAAAAGGATTTGAAAAAGAACAAGCAGTTATATCTTCTGGTGCTGCCTGTGGTTATATTTTATTTGGTTTTTTCATATAAGCCTATGTATGGCGTTATAATAGCCTTTAAACAATTCAATCCGTCAAAAGGTATTTTAGGAAGCGATTGGGTTGGTTTCAAGTATTTTATAGATTTTTTCCAAGGCAACTATTTCGGAAGAGTATTTAAAAACACTTTGGTTATCAGTATTTCATCGATTGTTTTCGGTTTTCCTGCGCCGATCATCCTGGCGCTTTTAATCAACGAATTGAGGAGAAAGTGGTTTTCAAGAGTCGTTCAAACGATCTCCTACATTCCGCACTTTGTATCACTGGTAGTTGTTTGCGGAATGCTTTCGGATTTTTCCCAGATTGGAGGATTGATCAGCTCCGCGGTGGAGTATTTTACAGGCAAACAAATGAATCTTCTTACGGTCCCCAATTACTTTGTGCCTCTTTATGTAAGCTCCGGTATATGGAAAGAAATCGGTTTTTCATCCATCGTGTACATCGCTGCACTAACCTCCATCGATCAGCAGCTATACGAGGCAGCGAAGATGGATGGGGCGGGCAGGTGGAAACAATTGACAAATGTCACAATACCAGGGATTATGCCGATGGTGATCATTATGTTTATATTGGCCATGGGCGGTATACTGAATGTTGGGTTTGAAAAGATCATTCTGTTGTACAGCCCGGTCATATATTCAACATCGGACGTTATATCCTCCTTCGTATACAGACGCGGTCTTCTGGAATTTAACTTCGGATATAGTACGGCCGTCGGGTTATTTAATACGGTGGTCAATTTCCTGCTGCTTTACATAACCAACAAAATAAGCAGGAAAGTAAATGAAACGAGTTTGTGGTAGACCAGCTAGTAGTTTGTCAATAGTTAAAACAAGATATTTTTAAGATATATAAAATAAGTAGTCAGTAAAAAAATACATGTTAATGAGGCCACCTATGACAGGTAAACATAAAACAGCTGGCCTTAATATAAATATTGAACCTTGAAAACTAAACATTAAGCATAATGGAGCTAAGCTACAAATCCCTTTGATTTAAGCACTTGTGAATGTTCCTCTGGGGTCCTTAATTCAAAAGGCTTTCTATCTCTCAGGACAGCAAACAGAATCAATACAATCTTATGCATAACTGCTCCCAAGGCAACTTTTTTCGCTTTGCTGATGCACTTTTGCCTGTAGAATTCAAACATAACGGGATTGAGTTTCTCCCCGTTACTTTTCTTTCTAATATTGGCAAGTGCGACTGTAAATAAGACCTTTCTCAAAAGCCGTGGACCACGCTTGGACATTCTGTTTTGAGTACCCTCGAATTGACCGGATCTATGTACAGAAGGATCAATACCACAATATGCTACCAGCTTATGAGGCTTCTTGAAGATATTGAAATTTCCGATTTCCGAGAGTATGGTAGCAGCAGTAAGTACACCAATCCCAGGAACGGTGCAGAGTAGGTCAATAAATAGTGAAAGCATGGGCATATCCTTTGCGGCATCAGTTTTTAAGGTCTCATGAATAGCATTGAGAATACTCTCGAGCGACTCGTTAAGAGTACGGTAAAGAGATATGTTTACCTTAAGCATAGCAATATTCGCAGTAGTGCTAATGCTTAAGGGTTCAAAATCCGTTGCCCTCTGAAGAAGTAGTTCATACTTCAAGGTGGACCATTTCACGCTCTTTACAGATGTGCTTTTAATCAGTGCTATCAGCTCTTTGCTATCAGCTTTAATGATATGAGAAGGCGAAGGATACTTCTCGAGGATAGCCAGAGCAGTTTTGGTGCATATATCACTGAAGACATCCTTGAAATTTAGCATAAGCTGATCCACAACGCCAATGAGTCTGTTCTTGCAGGCAACAATTTGGTCAGAGAGGTTATAGTACTGACGGCAAAGGCTTTTGAGACACTCGATATCTTCATGAGGGATGTTGGTCAGCTTAAGCTCCTGGAATCTGTGCAAAAGGGCAACTTTTCTTGCATCCACTTTATCATTTTTTACTTTTCTAATCCCAATATTTTTGATAGAATCAGTTTGGAGCGGATTGACGACTGAGACCGCAAATCCAGCTCTAGTTAAGGATTGGAAAAGGATTTTATGGTAGTGGCCGGTGGATTCCATGACAACTGCGGGCTTAACCTTGAAATCCTTTTCTGCTTTATTGAGCAATTCAATTGCCTTGTCAACATTAGCAGAAGAGTCATGAAGGATCTTCATCCTGGCATAGACCTCATTAGAGGGTGAAAGGATAACCATCTCACTAAAATATTTACCGATATCGATACCGGCAATGGGTGAATAATTCATAAAAAACCTCCATAAAAAAATATTTGGACTTAAAACTTCCATTCTTTTCCCGTAAGTCCACAACCTAGCATGTGACACAAGGAACCAGCAGAAAAGCTGGCCTCAACCAGCCAAAACATGTACTCTTACCAGAATGGATTGATAGTCTACCACGCGGGTAATCATCTCTAAAAGAGAAGTCCCAAGGAGGGGTGAACAGCAAACCTCCAAGTCCAGAAGTCATTATACATGATGTCAAGGTTCAGGCCAACAGGATGCTGGCAGGTGGCTAAGGTAGGAAGCCAGAGGATGTGCTTGATGTTTAGAAAGAATGAAAGGATTGTGAAATGTTATGTATACTACGAAGTTTTTGAAGTGTTACCAGCGAAAATGCTGTTTATTAGTTACACAAATATTGTACTAGGGGGTGAAAGTGTTGAAAGTAAAAAAGTCAATCGGTTCCCAGTGTGTAGATATTGTAATTTATGTGTTTATGTTGTTCCTTATGGTTCTTATGCTGTATCCCATGCTGAATGTTGTTGCCGTTTCTTTTAGTGACCCAAGTTCCATTGTCGCAGGGAAGGTAACCTGGTTCCCGAGAGGATGGAACACCAACGGCTACGCGATGATCCTGGCAAAAAAGGAGTTTTATATCTACTACAAGAATACCATTCTCTACGCATTTATCGGCACATTCCTATCGCTGCTGTTTACTTCCATGGCGGCCTATTCTCTGTCCCTGAAGGAATATGCTTTTAGAAAATTTCTTACAATATTCTGGGTAATTACGATGTTTTTTTCCGGAGGCCTGGTACCGACGTACCTGGTTATAAAGGCGCTCAATGGAATTGATAAATTCTGGGTTATGGTGATCCCTTCCTGCATCAGTGCCTATAACATCATTGTTTTCCGTACCTTCTTCGAGCAGCAGCCCAAGGAACTGAGAGAATCGGCGGTTATCGACGGTGCCAACGATTTTATAATCTGGGCCAGGATCGTGATCCCTTTGGCAAAGCCCCTTCTGGCGACCTTTGCCCTGTTTGGCATTGTCGCACACTGGAATAGTTGGTTTTCAGCATTACTTTATTTAAGATCTTCCAGCAAATATCCTTTGCAGATGCTGCTGAGAAAACTAGTAATTAACGAGGATTTGACCGGAGGGTATGCAGACGATCAGATTGCCATATTGGTGCAAATGGGAGCTTTGAATCCTAAAAACATGCAAATGGCAGCCATTGTTGTCACCATGCTGCCCATCCTGTGCATTTATCCTTATATACAAAAGTACTTTACCAAAGGAGTCATGATCGGCGCTATTAAAGGGTAGTTTATGGTTTATCCATATGCTTCATACAAAAAAATGGAAAAGGAGATGTCATGTATGGCTTTATTAAGAAAGAAAACGCTATCTCTGGTACTATCCGGTGTTCTTGCAATATCTGCGTTATTGGCTGGATGCAGCGGGAGCGGGCAAAAGGAGAATGGAGAAAAAGCAGCGGAATCGGAAAGTCAGGTGAAGGAATTAAGCATTAAAGTGCATACCACCTATTTCTCATCTTCTCCCCAAGGGACGGAGACCCATAAAAAGTGGCAGGAAATGATGGAGAAATACCTGGGTGCAAAATTGAATATCACCTGGGAAGAAGTACCCTGGAATGATTATAACAAACAAATGCCCATCTACCTTGCTTCCGGTGATTTTGCCGATATTTTCACTGCATCGGGTACGGATATCATGCAGAAAGTGAATGAAGCCGGTACCGGTGGACTGTTGGTTAATCTGGCAAAATACTCGGATAAGCTCAAATACTACAAAGCTTATATTGAAGACCCCAAATACAAGGAAAGAGTAACAGCGGCAGATGGAGGAATCTATGGGTTTGCAGACGGAAGAAACTCCAACCACACAGGAACACAGTTGAATCATTCACTGCGTTTCGATGTTTTCCAAAAGCATAATATAAAGCCTCCTGAAACAATGGATGAATATTATACGGTGGCTAAAAAGTTGAAGGAGTTATATCCTCAATCCTATCCTGTAGGAAGCTTTAGAAACAGTACCAGTCTGATCGATTACTTTTTGTACATGAACCATACAAGCAACAGTATCTATTTTGACGGTAAGAAATATGTGCTGGGCCCGGTAGATCAAATGGATCGAAACAAAGAGGTGCTGGTGTACTTAAACAAGTTATATAAAGAGGGACTGCTGGACCCGGAATTTTTTGTCATCACCAGTGACCAGGCCAGACAGAAGATGCTTACCGATAAAGTCTTTATGGTGCCCAACTACTCCGGCTCACAAATCAACGATTACCTGAACTTTAACAAAGAATATCCTGCGGTAAAGTGGGGAGTTATCAACCACCCGAAGAACTTCAGGGGAGAAGTATCCTGGAAGATGGGTTCGGCGTCTAAAGGGAAAACCATATCAACCGCATATAATATCGTGATTTCCACTAAGACCAAATATCCCGATTTACTGGTTAAACTGGTAGACTACCAGTACTCCGATGAAATGCTGGAGCTGGCCAATTGGGGTATAGAAGGGGTTACGTTCAAAAAGAATCCCGATGGTTCAAGAGACTACCTGCCTGCCATTATGAATACACAAAGCCCGGGGATCGAACTTGGTAAGTATGGGGTCAACCAATCCATGAGCGTACGTTCGGGAATTCAGTTCATGCCGCAGGAGAGTATCGCAGGAATTAAATTAACCAAACCCTGTCCTGTATGGTGGGATGGAGAGTATGGTGAGGATAACTACAATCTGTTTACTTCCGAGAAAGGCGGACCGGAATCGGTAAAACCCGAAGATCTGCCGATTGTGTTCGATACCAATGAGCAGGACCAGATCAACAACATATATAACCCCATTAAGACCTACCTGGAAGAATTGGTGATCAAGGTAGTAACCGGAAAGGCTGCGATTGCGGATTGGGAGAAGTATGTAACGGAATTGAGGACAAAAGGCGATTACAAAATAGTTCTGGACATGTATAATAAAAAAGCAGATGCGTTTAACAAGAAATATAATAAGTAAGTAATCCTATACAATTTAGGATGGAACTTCGCTGATTTGACGCTCGCATAGCCCCAGAAGCTTTGGCTATGCAAACGCCAAATCAGCAGTTGCCAGTCCTGTTGTATATAGATAGGCCATGATGATCGCTGCGATTCTTCGTGGCCTATCTATATTTTTGCAGGGTATTGGCGGCAGAAGAGGTACGAGGCAACAGCGGGAAAAATGACCCTGCGGTTGCTTTTGCAGTTAACGCAGGCAGTTTTTAGCGATCATTGTGCAGGCGAAATATAGGTAAATTAAGTTTGTTAAGTACAAATACAGGTTTGTATCATCCATGTACAAAGGCCGAGTAATTTCATAGAATGCAATGGTAGGTTTTATACAACCCGCCATTCGTCAAGTTCTAACGGTTACAATGTTACCCAGGGTTTACTTGGGCTGGGACCAGGTGTGATCGTGTTATAACAGAGGGGCAGCCAAGGGAACCGGGGATTTCTGCATTTACAGAAAGGAACAAGGTCTGTCTCCGGTGAATGGTTTAGGATGTGGAGATTAGTAAGTGCCCTCCTTCTGCAATATTGATAAGGAAGGGAGAAATGGTTGGAGCTCAAACTGTGCTATAATATAAGTACGGATTGCCATAAATCAACCGTTAGTCTGCGGAAGAGGCAAAGTTAAGAATTAATTTATAAATGGAGGATAATCATGCAGCAAGGAAGCCGGCATAACAATTTGAAACTATGGTATCGCCGTCCCGCCAAACAATGGGTGGAAGCTCTGCCCATCGGGAATGGAAGACTTGGAGGAATGGTTTTTGGGAATGTTTTGGAGGAAAGGATACAATTAAATGAGGATTCCATCTGGTATGGAGGCCCAAAGGATGCTGTCAATCCGGACGGGTTAACATACCTGCCTGAAATCCGAAAAATGCTGTTTGACGGCCAATTGGAAAAAGCAGCCTATCTGGCTAGAATGGCCATGTACTCTACCCCCAAATATTATAACCCGTACCAGCCTCTTTGCGATATAAAAATGTATTTTACCGGTTTGGAGGGTGAAGCAGAGGACTACACCCGTGAATTGGACCTGGACAGTGGAGTCGTTGGTATTCGTTATAGGATAAATAATGTACAGTACAGCAGGGAGATTTTCTCCAGTTATCCGGACCAGGTGATGGTCATTCAAATGAAATGTGACGCACCCGGTACGTTGAATTTTTGCGTCAATTTAAACCGTAGGCCTTATGAGGGTGAAAGCCAGGTGCCCTCCTCGGACTGTATTGTGATGAATGGGGAATGCGGGAAAGACGGTGTAGAGTTTTCCTGTGCACTGAAAGCCATAACCAAGGACGGAAGAGTCAAAACCATAGGGGATACGATATTTGTAGAGGATGCCAGCGAGGTAACACTGCTGTTGGCAGCGAACAGTACGTTCCGTGAAAAAGAGCCGCAGGAAGCGTGTATGAATCAGATCAACAATGCAGCGGCAAAGTGCTTTGCTGAACTGAAGCAACGTCATGTGGATGACTACCGGTCACTTTTTCAGCGTGTCCAGCTTACACTTTCGGAAAGTGACGATGGGTTCAACCTTCCTACGGATGAAAGATTGGAGCGGGTGAAAAACGGAGCGGAAGACGCCGGACTTATGGAGATGTTTTTCCATTATGGACGTTACCTGATGATTGCCAGCTCCCGGCCGGGCTGCTTGCCGGCGAATTTGCAGGGGATATGGAATGAAAGCTTTACTCCGCCCTGGGAATCCAAATACACCATCAATATCAATACGCAAATGAATTATTGGCCTGCAGAGGTTTGCGGCCTTGCAGAATGCCATGAGCCGCTCTTTGATTTTGTGGACCGGCTGCGCACTGATGGAAGGAAAACTGCGAAGAAACTGTATGGCTGCAAAGGATTTGTTGCACACCATAACGCGAATATCTGGGCGGAAACACGTCCTGAAGGGCTGCCCTTAACTGCCGTTATGTGGCCCATGGGGGGAGCCTGGCTAAGCCTGCACCTGTGGGAGCATTATGCTTTCACGCTGGATAAGGATTTTCTTGCAAAGAAAGCGTATCCGATTCTCAAGGAAGCGGCGGAGTTTTTTGTGGATTATTTGGTGGAAGCACCGGACGGAAGGCTTGTTACGGGACCTTCCATATCGCCTGAAAACTCATTTTATCTGCCCAATGGCAATAAAGGGGCCATATGCATGGGGCCGTCCATGGATACCCAAATACTGAATGAATTATTTACTGCGTGTATAAAGAGCAGTGAGATACTGGAAATCGATGTGGAATTCAGAGATACGCTGGCAGTAATCATGGAAAGGCTTCCAAAACCTCAAATAGGTAAGTATGGACAGATTCTTGAGTGGTATGAGGAATATGAAGAGGTGGACCCCGGTCACCGCCATATATCCCACCTCTTTGCCCTGCATCCTGGAAGTCAGATAACTCCTGAGAGGACTCCCGAGCTTGCGGCAGCGGCGTATAAAACACTGCAGCGCAGGCTGGAAAATGGGGGAGGACATACAGGCTGGAGTTGTGCGTGGATTATCAATATGTTTGCCAGACTGGGAAATGGAGAAAGTGCCTATACGTATGTACTTAACCTGCTTCGTAAGTCTACCTATCCGAATTTGTTTGATGCGCACCCTCCCTTCCAGATTGATGGGAATTTTGGCGCAGCGGCAGGAATTGTCGAAATGCTCTTACAAAGCCATGCAGGGAAAATTCACTTGCTGCCTGCACTGCCAAAGGCCTGGATGGAAGGAAAAGTATGCGGCTTAAGAGCCCGGGGAGGCTTCCAGGTGGATATGAACTGGGAGGCCGGAGAACCGACAGAGGTCGTCATAGTATCCATGCAGGGAGGACCCTGTAGGATATGCGGTAAAATTCCGGTGAAGGTTTTGTGCGGGAATGAAGAGGTTTTAATGAATGTAAAGAATGAAAATAATTTTGAATTTGATACACAGAGTGGAAAGCGCTACCGCCTGATTATGAAGGCCTGATCAGGCAGTAAGCGGTATTCGGAGGAAGGGTATGAGTATTTCAAATAGTGAGGAAAGTGTTGCAAGGCTAAAGGGCGGCATTGATTGGGAAAAGTTTTTAGCCAGGCATGATATGACATGGTCGGTAAGGCCGTTGACGTGGGATGATGGTGCATTCCTGGGCAATGGGCTCATGGGTGCCATGATTTATAGCGAGGAACACAAAAGCAAAAGAAATGTACTGCGGTATGTCATGGGTCATACGGAGGTAACAGCGAAAAAACCGGGAACATCAGGCTACCCTCCACGCGTGCCTGTAGGCGAGTTTGAATTTGAAGCGGAGGGCCCTATCTACTATGGAACGACGATGCGGTTGGACCTGTGGAATGCCGAGCTGCGGGCAGATATCATTACAACAAAGGGAAAAGTCCAACTCCGGTCCTTTATCCACTCGGAGAAAATGGTGCTTGTTATTGAAATCGAAACTACAGAGGGGGAACGAGGTGCCAAGGTTCAATGGTACCCTTACCCGGAGGTTGCTCCTGTTTTAAAATATGCGGACAGCATCAATGTCAACATGTACATCCCGGAGACGAAGGTAGATACAATACGTAAAGATGGAGTAAATATAAGTACCCAAAGGTATTCGGATACCGAGGGCTGTACGACGGCATGGGAAGAAGTAATAAAATCCGAAAGCCGGCGCATATACTATATTTCTCTTGTAAACGGCTGCAGCGAGGACGATGTTAAAAAGGCGGAGGATCATGTCAGGGATGCGGTAAGCAGTGATCTTACAGCTTTTGTAGAGACTCACAGAAGTTGGTGGCACCAATACTATAAAAAAAGTTTTATTTCCCTTTCGGATACCAGGCTGGAAGGGTTTTACTGGATACAGATGTACAAGCTGGCTGCAGCAACCCGTGCAGAATACAGGATTATCGACAATCAGGGGCCCTGGCTGTCCACAACCCCCTGGCCCGGAAGCTGGTTCAACATGAATGTTCAAATGGCCTATTCCCCGGTTTATACCTCCAATCATCTGGAAATCGGTGAGTCCTTGTGCAGAGAGCTGGACCGGTACCGGGACAATCTGATTCTGAATGCTCCGGAAGAGTACCGGTATGATTCTGCCGCACTGGGAAGGAGCAGCAGCTATAATTTGAGAAATAGCCTGGATAAGGAGATCGGGGATCTGACCTGGGTTTGTCATAATGTTTGGAGACAATACAGGCATTCCATGGATGATACTATGCTGAGAAACAGCTTGTATCCGCTGCTGCGTCGGAGTATCAATTTCTATCTGCATATCCTGGAGAAGGAAGCGGATGGAAAGCTCCACATGCCGGAGACCATATCGCCGGAATACGGATCTTTCTTGCAGCTGACGGTAAGAGACAGCCACTATGATCTGGCACTTCTGCGTTGGGGGTGTGAGACGCTGCTGTGGATTTGCGACAGGCTGCAGTTGGAGGACCCACTGATAGGTACATGGAAGGATGTTTTGGAGCATTTGGTGGAATTCCCCATGGATGATACCGGATTCATGGTGGGGAAGGATGTGCCCCTGACCCATGGCCATCGCCATTTCAGCCATTTGCTGGCGGTATTTCCGCTGCATTTGCTGAGTGGGGAGCAGGAAGAGGAAAGAAATCTCATTTATAAATCCTTGCGGCATTGGTTCAGCATGGAAGGCGATCTCCGTGGCTTTACCTTTACGGGAGCCGCATCCATCGCTGCATCCATCGGCCGTGGAGATGAAGCGCTCCAATATCTGAAGACGGCCCTGGAACTATTTAAGCCCAATACCATGTATAAGGAAGCCGGGCCGGTGATAGAATCCCCTCTCGCTGCGGCAGAGGCGGTCAATGACATGCTTTTGCAAAGCTGGGGCGGGAAAATCCGTGTATTCCCTGCGGTACCCCGGGAATGGAAAGATGTAACCTTCCATCACTTCCGTGCAGAAGGCGCATTTCTGGTCAGTGCAGCCCGTAAGGACGGCAAGACCCGGTTCATCTGTATCGAAAGCCTCGCAGGAGAGCCCTGCACGGTAATGGCAGACTTGGAAGGTGAAATACGGGTTGTTGGAAATAAGCCCGTAAGTTTTAAAAAATCAGCGCCAAATATATTTGAGCTGGACCTGAAAAAAGGGGAACAAGCGATTCTGTATGCTGGCAGCGAACTGCGTGATTTAACAATTGAGCCTATAGAGGCCGAAGCGGCTTTATGTAATTACTTTGGGGGAAACAAGCCCTGGAGGCTTTATGGAATTCCCCATACCTCTCTTTGAACTCAAAACCCTGGGGGATGGTAAAGCAGTTAACAAAATGAAAAGGAAGAAAGATGACAGTGAAGTTGCATCATAGGAGGGAGATTATTTTGGAGAGCATTTTGGAAAAGGGTGCTGTTGTGCCGGACAGGAAGAGAATAGTTTTTCTTGGTGACAGCATAACCCATAATGGTACCTATATAGCACATATGAATATGTATTTTTTTCAGCACGTGGCCGATAAAAAGCTTGATTTTATAAACCTGGGAGTAAGCAGTGAAACTGCATCGGGACTTAGTGAACCGGATCATCCCTTTCCACGGCCCTGTGTGCATGAACGCATAGACAGGGCTCTTGCAGTAAGCAAACCCGAGTGGGCTGTTGTTTGCTACGGAATGAATGACGGGATCTACCACCCCCTTTCGGAACAGCGTTTCAAAGCCTATAAGGAAGGTATTACAGGGGTTATTAATAAAATACATGCAGTAGGGGCAAAAGCTATCGTTTTGACACCGCCTCCTTTTGATCCGGCATCTGCGAAGAATTGCAGGCTCCTTCAAGAGTCCGGAGGAATATTCAGCTTCAGGGAACCTTTTGTAGGATATGATACTGTGTTAAAAAAATATGGTGAATGGATACTTTCGGAACTTGACGGTATAGCAGACAAAGTGATCGATATCCATACTCCGCTCAAACAGTATATCAACAAGCAGAGGGAACACGACCCTGATTATATCTCTGGAGACGGCATACATCCAAACATTGATGGGCACTGGATTATTGCCAGCACGTTTTTAAAGGAACTGTTTACCATCTGCCTTGATCAGATTCCTGCACATGTAATGAGTCCGGAGAGTTCAACTCTTTTCAAGCTTGTCATGGAACGCCACAGAACTTTGAGTGCAGCGTGGAAAGAGCATATAGGCCATACCAATCCTAACAAGGATGAGGCATTACCGTTGGAGGAAGCTTTACTTCGTGCTAAGGGTATGGAAGAAGAAATCCATGCAATTATAGGTAAGGATAAGGGCGAGTCCGCTGAAAAGGTTTCCCTTTGGAAAGGGTATGAACGTCATGATTTTTATATCGGGGGACGTGAAGCCATTCTGATAGAACCGAAAACGCCTGCCCATGGAAATCCGTGGGTGTGGAGGACGGAATTCTTTGATGCTTTTTCCTATGCTGACATGGCATTATTGGAAAAAGGCTGGCATATTGCATACCTCCGGATAAGCAACATGTATGGGTGTCCGGAAGCCGTTGATAGGATGCGGTCCTTTCAGGAATACATGGTAAAAACGTATAAGCTTGCAAGCCGGGCTGTATTGTTCGGCTTCAGCCGTGGAGGACTTTACGCCTTCAATTATGCGGCAAGATATCCTCAGGATGTAGCAGCGCTTTATCTGGATGCGCCGGTTCTTGATATACGCAGCTGGCCTGGTGGAAAGGGCGCCGGAAGCGGGGCACCAAAGGAATGGCGGCAGTGTCTGGCCATTTATGGACTTGACGAAGAGACAGTAAAAAGCTTTAAGGAAAATCCCCTCGATAAGGCTGAGGCCGTGGTTAAAGCGGAGATACCGGTGATTATCGTTGCAGGGGATGCGGATGAAATCGTGCCCATGGCCGAAAATACTGTAAAGCTGGTTGAATGCTTCAAAAAACAGGGAGGAAAAATCAAACTGATTGTGAAGCCGGGAGTAGGGCATCACCCCCATAGTCTGGAAGAACCGGGGGAGATTGTTGAATTCCTTCAAGAAAACGCCATGCACAGGCTATGATGGATTGTGATACGGATGCAAATGTCTCCCGACGGCCGGAATATCGGGATTTTCCGGCAGAGCGTTGAATAAATGGAGTTTTTGTAATATAATTATAAGTCATGTAACAGGTATCGTACTTTGGATCAGAACTTTCCCGGCAAGTAAACCGCTTCAAAGCCTGAGCGTTTTACTTACCGATTCTTATACGGTTCAAAGTACGCTGCTGCGCATGACTTTTATTTTTTGGAAGAAACGAGAGGTTATTATACATGGGAAAAATAGTAGTATTGGCAGAGAAGCCTTCCGTTGGGAGAGACCTGGCTAAAGTGCTGGGCTGCGGCAAAAACGGAAACGGATACCTGGAAGGGCAGCGGTATATCGTTACCTGGGCACTGGGGCATCTGGTAACCCTGGCAGACCCGGAGGCCTATGGGGAGAAATATAAAACCTGGAGCATTGAAACCCTTCCGATGCTTCCGGCAAAAATGCAGTTGGTCGTAATCCGGGAAACTTCCAAGCAGTTTGGAATTGTAAAGAATCTGCTGCATAGAGGGGACGTGGACGAACTGGTAATTGCCACCGACTCCGGGCGGGAAGGGGAGCTGGTGGCCCGGTGGATCATGGAGAAGGCCGGATTCAACAAGCCTGTAAAAAGGTTGTGGATCTCTTCCCAGACGGACAAGGCCATCAAGGACGGGTTTAACAGCCTGAAACCTGCCAGGGAATATGACAATCTCTATTACTCGGCCCAATGCCGTGCGGAAGCGGATTGGCTTATCGGATTGAACGTGACCCGTGCCCTGACGTGTAAGTATAACGCGCAGCTTTCTGCGGGAAGGGTTCAGACGCCGACCCTGGCTATGATTGTCCAGCGGGAAGAGGAAATCCGCAGATTCATTCCGAAGGATTTCTGGACCGTAAGTGCTGTTGCCAAAGGCTTTAACATCCAATGGCAGGACAGGAAGAGCGGGCAGACACGTCTTTTTGATAAGGCCAAGTCGGAGGAAATCGTAAAAAAGGTTACGGGTGCTGCAGGTGTTGTGGTAGAAGTAAAGAAGGACCTGAAAAAGGAACTGCCGCCGCTGGCTTATGACCTGACGGAACTGCAGCGGGATGCAAACCGCAGATTTAATTATTCCGCCAAGCAAACCTTATCCATCATGCAAAGATTGTATGAACAGCATAAATTGGTGACATATCCTAGAACCGATTCCCGGCATATTACGCAGGACATGGTTTCTACACTGGGAGAAAGGCTGAAAAGCGTAGCCATCGGCCCCTATGCCACTATGGCCCGGGAAGTCACGAAGCGTGGAATGCAGGTGACAAAGCGCCTGGTGGACAACAGTAAGGTGACGGACCATCACGCAATTATTCCTACGGAGCAGTATGTAGATCTTTCTTCCTTGAATTCGGAGGAAAGAAATATTTATGATTTAATCGTAAGAAGGTTTATCGCAGTTCTGAGTTCTGCTTTTGAGTATGAGCAAACCACGGTGAAAATAGAGGCCCAGGGGGAGCTGTTTTCTGCAAGGGGTAAAATCGTCAAATCCTCCGGATGGAAGTCTGTTTACGAAGGCAGGAGCCTGAAGGAAGAGGACGAGGAGGAAGAGGGCGACCAAAGCCTGCCGGAGATCAAGCAGGGTGAGTCGGTAAAGCTCACAGGCATTCGCGCTGTCAATGGAAAAACCAAGCCGCCTGCACGGTATAATGAAGCAACCTTGCTTTCGGCCATGGAGCACCCGGGGAAGTTCATCGAAGATGAGGAACTCCGGGAAACCATGGACAAGACCAGTGGCCTGGGTACGCCGGCCACCCGGGCGGATATCATCGAGAAGCTTTTCGATTCCTTTTATATGGAACGAAAAGGAAAGGACATTGTGCCGACTTCGAAAGGGATTCAACTGGTAGGGCTGGTACCGGAGGAGTTGAAATCACCGGAGCTCACTGCGAAGTGGGAGCAGCAGCTTTCCCTCATCAGCAAGGGAAAGGCCAAGCCTGTGCTTTTTGTCAATGACATGAAAAGTTACGCTTCCAAGCTGGTGTCTACGGTGGTGGCCAGCAGCGACAGCTTCCGTCATGACAATATGACCCGGGAGAAGTGCCCGGACTGTGGGAAGTTTATGCTGGAGGTTAACGGGAAAAAAGGAAAGATGCTGGTATGCCAGGACCGGGAGTGCGGACACCGGAAGCAGATGACGGTGGTTTCCAATGCCAGGTGCCCGGAATGTCATAAGAAGATGGAGATCCGTGGGGAAGGGGATAACAAGTCCTTCTACTGTGCCTGCGGGTACCGGGAGAAGCTGGAGGCCTTCAAAAAACGGAAGAGTGAGCATGTAAACAAGAAAGAGGTAACGAATTACCTTAGAAAGCAAGAAGATGAGGGTATTAATTCGGCATTAGCTGAGGCTCTCGCTAAATGGAAAAAATAGATTTTTTGATAGTAGTGACTAGCTGAGTAACATTGTAATTTGTCTCGGAGCAGCAATTATTGGGTATCTGGATTTTGAAGAGTGGGTGATCTGTAGGCTAACTGCCTTTCGGATTGCCCACTCTTAATAACGGGAACTGAGTACTTAATTACCTATGAGTTTCTAAATAAAAAACTATTGAATTAAAACAAAATACATGTTATATTTAAAATGTAAAAAATTTAAGCTCGCAAACAATATATGATTGTGGCTAAATGGAAAACTATCACATCATCTATTCTGCTATTTATATTAACAGTTACGGGAGGTTAGTGCCAATGACAAAGCAGATATCACTTAACATCGATAACGAAAAAGAACTATATGAAATTACAAGGGCTTTAGCTTCCGAAGTCAGAATCGAGATACTGAAGCTTTTGAACTACAGCAGTTTGAATGTGAACGAGATTGCAGAAAAACTGAACATTCCCACCTCCACAGCGGCTGTCAATGTAAAGGTGCTTGAGGATGCAGGGCTGATATTGACTGAACTGCAGCCGGGTGTAAGAGGCTCGATGAAATTGTGCAGCAGAAGAATGGATGCAATAAACATTGAATTATTCTCTCAATACGGCAATTCCAATATAAATTCCTTTTACATAAATATGCCTATTGGATGCTATGCAGACTGCAATATTGTTCCTACCTGTGGGATAATGAATGAAAAGGGCAATATCCACACGCAAGATGATCCGCGAGGCTTTTACTATCCTGAAAGAAATTCTGCACAAATGATGTGGTTTTATAAAGGGTACGTGGAATACCGCTTTCCCAACAGTATTTTAAACCACGGAAAAGCGACACTGCTGGAGATATCTTTGGAATTATGTTCAGAAGCTCCGAATTATAGGAATAATTGGCCATCGGATATAACGATGTGGATTAACGGAGTGGAAATAGGTACTTGGACAAGTCCTGGGGATTTCGGGGGCAGAAGAGGTAGGCTGAACCCGCAATGGTGGCCTGATTCCAGCACCCAGTACGGACTCCTGAAGACCTGGAGAGTTGTAGAAGGTGGGTCCTATATAGATGAAGTCAAGATATCGGATGTTGATTTGAAAAAGATTGAGCTTGAAAAGAATGACTATATTAGTGTAAGAATTGGAATAAAGGAAGATGCCAAAAATATTGGCGGAATCAATATCTTTGGTGAAAAATTTGGTGATCATCCTCAGAATATAGTCATGCGGATTGATTACGTAAATAACTTCTAGAATTCGGGTATAATTGCTTTTTGTCAAAACAAACAAAAAATATGTAAAAAAACATAAAAAGTGTTTTAAAGCGTTTGTTTATCTTATGATAAGAGCCTACTGCTTACGTAGTTTACGGTTTTTTTGCAGGCTGTCAGCCGGAATCCGACATAAACCGTATACCATATCGTTATTTGTAAAAGGGGGTGAGGCGGATTTACGGATAAACAGAGACAAGTAGTGGCATAAGAAGCTGACAAATTTTAAAGGAGGAAACGAGATGTTAGCAAAAAGCAAAAAAAATCTGGTTATTATGTCTTTAGCATTTACTCTTACCGCAAGCCTGGTTTTAGGCGGCTGTGGCAGTAAAAACGGTGCTTCAGGGAATTCAGGCACAGACAATACCGCAAGTACGGCAAAGGATAAAGCTGAAGATAAAACACTTGTTGCTGTGATGTGGGGAGAACAGGCGAGATGGGATGCTCAAAAAAAGGTGAATGACGCGTTCACACAGAAATATCCTAATTTAAAAATTGACCTGCAGACGATGCCGAACGATACTTTCTTTACAAAGCTGCAGACTATGATTGCTGGAGGAACACCTCCCGACATTTCTCTGATGAATGAAATGTCTACACCTACATACGCAGCCAAAGGTATTATGGCTGATCTTACTGATTACATCAATAAGGATAAAACGTTTAAAAAAGATAGCATACCGGCAGGTATGTACGGGCCGTTCACTGTCAATGGAAAGCTATACTGTATGCCGACAATGACTTTTGTAAATTGTCTCTTCTATAATAAAGATCTTTTTGACAAGGCGGGGCTTCCGTATCCTGACGAAAACATGACATGGGATACTCTCAGGGATACAGCCAAAAAGTTGACAAAAGATACCAACGGAGACGGAAAAATTGATCAATACGGCTTTACATTTGGAGCTTGGCCTAACTTCATTTTCCCCTATATTTGGGCTAATGGAGGAGAGTTTATAAAAGAGGACAGAAAAACAGCAGTTCTAAATTCTCCTGAGAATGTACAAACCTTCCAGTTCCTGCATGATCTTATTTGGAAAGACAAGGTTGCACCTTCTTCAGCAGCAAATAAGAGTAATGCATATGACTTTGCAAATGGTAATATTGCCATGTTTGATTTAGGCAGCTGGTGCGTAGCGGTTTATGACGATAAGAAGCTCAACTACGGAGTTACATTGACTCCTAAGGCACCCAATGGAAAACGTGCTGTAAATGCATTCCCTAATGGATGGTTTATCATACAACAGTCCAAGAACAAGGAAGATGCTTGGAAATACCTCGCTTATAATGCAAGTGAAGAAGGTCAGAAAATTGCTGCTGAAGGTAAGGTTGGTATGCCTACCAACGCACAAATCGCCAATTCAGACGCTTATCTGAAATCTTCAACAACTCCGGGTGTGGACCTGTCCGTTACAATAAAATCTGCAGCTATGGCAAGAGGTGCATACACTACTTCAAATTGGAGCGAAATCGAAACAAAGCTATGGCCTGAATTTGATACCATATGGACCAAGGAAAATGCTGATGTGAAAGCAGTACTCGATGGTATGCAGACAAAGCTTCAAACTATGGTAGGCGAAGCTAAATAATTGAAATTTACAGATATGTTTTAATTCGAACTATTACTGCAGGCTGAAAAAGCCTGCAGTAATAGTATACCAAATAATAAAGTGAGGTAATGCAACTTGAAAAACTCATCTATTTCCCGTGAACGTAGGAATTTACTTACAGGACTTGCATTTATCGCGCCAAATTTTATCGGATTTTTGTTATTTTCCATAATACCAGTAGGAGCCTCGTTAGTTTTGAGCTTTACTAACTGGGATCTTATAAATAAACCTAAATTTGTCGGTATAGATAATTTCGTAGAATTATTTACTGCTGACCCGTTATTTTGGAAGGTTTTATGGAATACAACAAGGTATTGTCTTTTAGCAATACCGGGAATGATGATATTGGCATTGCTTCTTGCTCTTTTGGTAAATCAAGAATTGAAGGGAAGAATGATTTATAGATTTATATATTTCCTCCCGGTAGTAACATCTACCATCGCAGTTTCCATAGTTTGGACATGGCTTTTCAATACAGATTTCGGTTTGATAAACCAGTTCTTATGGGTATTTAAAATTCAGCCAATTAATTGGTTGGCAGATGAAAAGATTGCCATGGTTTCTATTGCTGCAATTGGTATATGGAGCACCGCAGGTTATAATATGGTTCTATACCTTGCAGGGCTGCAGGCCATTCCAAGGCAGCTGTATGAAGCCTGTGAAATTGACGGTGGAGGTACGTTCCGCAAATTTATTTCAGTGACTATACCCATGCTGACCCCTACAACTTTTTTTGTTTTGGTTATGTCTATTATAAATTCCTTCCAGGTTTTCGACTATATTTACATTATGACCAATGGTGGTCCCAATAATACTACGAAATCCATTGTTTCTTATATATATGATAATGGCTTCCAATATTTTAAGATGGGAAATGCCTCAGCTATTTCATGGATTTTGTTTATTATTGTTTTTTCCCTTACATATGTACAATTTAGAATGCAGAACAAATGGGTCGAATATTGACAGAAAGCTTAGGAGGTATTCAGGCATGGCACAGAAACATATTGGATTGGAGATAGCTAAGAAATTATCCATATATCTGCTTATGACCTTATTTGCTGTATTTTTAGGTTTTCCATTTCTTTGGATGGTCATAACATCTCTAAAAACATCAGGGCAGATATTTGTTTTCCCTCCAATTTTTATACCGGATCCGATACAGCTGTCAAACTACAGTGATGCATGGGTTAAGGCCAGTTTTAGCAAGTACTTTTTTAACAGTGTATTCGTTACCTTGACGACAGTTTTAGGTCAGATGGCTACAAGCTCTTTAGCGGCATATTCGTTTTCAAGGCTTCATTATAAAGGCAGGGATAAAATCTTCCTTGCATATCTGGCAACCATGATGATACCATTTCCGGTTATTATGGTACCAAATTTTATAATTATGAGGATGTTAAATTGGATCAACACCTATCAAGCTCTTATAATACCCTCTATTTTCACAGCTTACGGGACTTTTATGCTAAGACAGTTTTTTATGACAATACCTACTGAGCTGGATGAAGCAGCTACTATCGACGGCAGCAGCAAATTGGGGATTTTTTGGAACATAATCCTGCCCTTGTCCAAGCCCGGAATCATAACTCTCTGTGTCTTTTCCTTTATAGGAGCATGGAATAGCTTTTTATGGCCGTTAATTGTCACAAACAAACAGGAATTCTTTACCCTACCACTGGGGCTCGCTGTATTCAGAGGATTCCAGTATAATATCGAATACCATCTGCTGTTGGCAGGTACTGTAATTTGTGTTTTGCCGATTTTAGTCATATACCTTCTGGCACAAAAGTTTTTTGTTGAAGGTATTGCACTTTCAGGAATAAAAGGGTGAGAAGATTATAAAAAAATCATGTGGATCAGATGAATAACAGCTCTTATTATCAAAAGCTGATCCTGGGTCAGGGGTATTGGCCTCAAAGTCTGCTGACTCCTCCGCGTGATGAAGCAATTGTTTTTGATATAGAAATGACTAAAAAGATGGGCTTTAATGGAGCCAGGAAGCACCAAAAAATAGAGGACCCCCGATATTACTACTGGGCAGATAAATTAGGCTTATTGGTATGGGGTGAAATGCCAAGTGCCTATGACTTTAACATTGAGGAAATTCAGAATATCACCAATGAAATGATTGAATTCATAAACCGCGGTTATAATCATCCGTGCATTGTCACATGGGTGCCTCTCAATGAATCCTGGGGTGTTAGAAATATTTATACTGATAAAACTCAACAGGATTTTGCAAAATCCCTTTACAATACAATCCGGGCCATGGACAAAACGCGCTTAATTAGTACCAATGACGGTTGGGAGCAAGTAGAATCCGATATTTGTGGAATCCATGATTATGAAGCTTGGAGCAAAGAGTTTAATGTAAAGTATCAGAATAAGGAGCAAATGCTCACAGGTCGGTGAACAACTGGAGGCTTCTATATGCTGAAGGAGTTCAATACGAAGGCCAACCAATATTTCTTACGGAGTATGGTGGAATAGCTTTTGAAGATAAGGATTCCGAAAGGTGGGGATACAATGGTGCAGTAAGTGATGAGAAGAGTTTTTTTGAAAGATATGGAGATAGTACCGATGCTGTTAAAAACACACCCTACGTAAGAGGTTATTGCTATACGCAATTAACTGACGTTATGCAAGAGGTGAACGGGCTTTTGACAGCGGATAGGAAACCGAAAGTTGATCTTAGCAGGATAAGAAAGGTTAATTGTTAATGGAAAAGACATTTATAAATCCGATTTTTGAAAATGGAGCAGACCCATGGTTGTATAAACATCAGAACGGTTGTTATTATTTTATGATTACACTTCAAGACAGGCTTGAATTGCGGTGCTCTCAAGGAATTACAGATGTAAGTAGGGCTGAAAGAAAAACAATATGGACTGCGGCACTTACCGGACCGTGTTCAAAAGAAGTTTGGGCACCGGAAATTCATTTTATCAATGACAGATGGTATGTATATTTCACTGCCAGTAATGGTGGAGGGGATGAAACAAGAAGGGTTTATGTTCTTGAAAATGAGTCGCAGGACCCTATGAAGGGGACTTGGACGGAAAAAGGAGCAGTGAATACACGGTATCCGGGACTGGATGGTACGGTGCTGCAGCATGAGCAGGAACTCTATTTTTTATATGCAGGCTATGGAAATTTTCCCGAATATGGCTCTGCAATTTATATTGCAAAAATGATAAACCCTTGGACATTGACAGGCGATAATGTTTTATTGACAAAGCCTGAATTTGACTGGGAAAAGCAGGGGGGAATGGCTATAAACGAAGGACCTGCGATATTAAAAAGGAACGGAAGGATATTTGTCATTTATTCTGCCAGTACAACCTGGTCCGAGGATTATTGTCTGGGAATGCTTTCTGCTTTTGATAATTGCAACCTGCTTTCAAAAGATTCCTGGATAAAATCAGATAGGGCTGTATTTAAAAAGTCCATAGAAAACCAAGTTATGGCACCCGGTCATAACAGCTTTACAAAATCACCCGATGACAAAGAGGATTGGATAATTTTCCATGGGATTTCAGATGCAAGAGGCCAGAATTTAAATACGGATTTCAGAAGCACGTGGGCACAGCCTTTTTACTGGAATAGTAACGGTTACCCGGAGTTTGGAGAACCCGTATCCCGAATTGCAGAGTTAGGAAAACCCTCAGGAGAATTGTAGAATACATACCTGCAGCTTAATGAGGAGCGCTTGTATTTTCAACTGTCTTTCAATAATCTATGGCCTATACAGGTCTGGGAAAGGGGGGGGATCGCATGATATCAATAGAAAATGCAATTGATTCTACGTAGTAGGGCTTGTCCATCGTAGTGATCTAACTAGTAGAATTATAAGGAGGTTTTCTATGTTAAAGAGAGCAAAGAATTATTTGTCATTAGTTCTGATATTATCCCTGGTAGTCAGTATTGTTTTCACCACATCTGTTCAGGCGGCAGATGTAAAAGGCACATTTATTTACGGTAATACTACGGATAACAGATGCTTTTATGAGAGGGCTGTGAAACTTCCCAATGGGGATATACTTTGTACGTTTATGAGGAATTTTCCCCCATCCGATTGGTCTATGAACGCTAAAAGCTTTTATTTTTATAAAAGCTCGGATAACGGTAAAACATGGAGTTTTGTAAGTGAACTTAATTCTTCTACAAATGGCGGCTTTCCGGTGGGGAAACAGGGTATGCCGGGCTTGTTTGTTTTGCCTCAGCAATTGGGCGCATATCCGGCTGGTACGGTATTATTCGCTACGACGGATTGGTCTACGGGTTCATACGCTATTCATATATGGAGGAGTACAGATAATGGTGCAACATGGCAATTACACAGTTCCCTGGCTGCTCGTGGCACAAATGACGGTGTAACGAAAGGCAACAATGTTTGGGAGCCGGAATTTGCAGTGAGCAGCGACGGAAGGCTGGTTTGCTACTACTCTGATGAAAGACAAATAGGTTATGACCAGTGTATTGTAAGAGAAATTTCAAACGATGGGGGTATTACTTGGGGCAATTTTGCAATCATTGTCGGAAAGAATGACGCGCCAACGGGAACGAAAGGCTGGCGCCCAGGTATGCCAAGAGTGACCAAATTGAAAAATGGAAGCTACTTCATGGCATATGAAAATATAAACTGCAGTTCCAGCTATCCTGGAGGAGTAATTAGTTTCAAAGTCTCAGCAGATGGCATCAACTGGGGGACAGCAAGTGACTTAGGCACTATTGTTAAAACAAGTGATAACCAATACGCAGTTCAGTGCCCTGAAATCGCTTTAGTGGACGATGGCAGTACCTATGGTAGATTATTTGTTCGAGGCATGAATGATACTTGCGTTACCAACAAATGTTTTACCAGTATAGATAATGGAGCTACTTGGTCAACCATTGACGCTCCACTGACTGTAAATCGTAAGGAAAGTACCGGAAGCAGCTGGAGTGGGACTTTCCTTGCTATAGGCAACACCCTGATGGAGATTAATAACTTTTTCAATGGCAGTTTCAATGAGGTTAGGTGTGGAACCGGAATAGTAAATTCCAATGGAATTATCATATCCGGTGCACAGTATAAACTGACAAACCAAAAGAGTGGCCTTTGCTTGGATGATCTTGGAGGTTCGACAACAGCAGGTACCCAAATGGGTCAGTGGAATGATAATGGTCTTACTACACAAAGGTGGAAGGCGGATTATACGGGCAGCAATTATTTCAGGTTGACCTGTATGTTCAGTAACCTGATTCTCGATAACAAAGATGGTCTGACTACACCTGGAAACCCGATTATCCAGTGGACCGATAACGGTTCAGATGCTCAAAGATGGGCAATAAACCCTATGGGTAGCGGCTATTATAAGCTGGTTAACAAAGCCAGTGGCTTGTCCCTTGATGTAAGTGGTGGATCAACAGCACCAAATGCAGTAATCGTACAGAATACGGATAATGGAAGTACAAATCAGAGATGGAAGATTGAACAGGATAATATTGTAAGGCTTGAATCCAAAAACATTGCGAATACATATATCCGTCATTCAAACAGTAGAGCCCAAATCAGCCCTAGAGACGATTTCCGTACTACGCCTTTCCAGGATTCGGAATGGAAAGTTGTACCGGGACTTGCTGATTCGACCTGTGTATCCTTTGAATCTGTAAACAAACCGGGATATTTCTTAAGACATAGAGATGGACAAGTATGGCTTGATGTAAAGAGCGATACAGCTCAGTATAAAAATGATGCAACCTGGAGAATAAGACCAGGGTTGGCTGACAGTACGATGTCATCTTTTGAGTCATATAATTTCCCGGGACAATATATGAGGCATCGGGATGGGTTGATGTGGATGACAAGTGTTCCAACAACTTTAGATAAAGCGGATGCTACATTCAAACAACTGAAATAATACCGAAAAGAGCCAGTGGGACTGTTCCTGCTGGCTCTTTTCAGTTAACGGGATTTTGTAGATGCCGGAAATGGCTGGCTTAAAATAGTACTAAGGAATCAAAAGGATATGGACTACTGAATTATTAAAATAGTTATATAGATTCATATGTTGAAAACGGTGTTAGATTTTTAACAAGTATGCCGAAAAATATAATAGCATGTCAAAAAAATAATAGAGGTCACACATCTAAAAAGTAATGGAGGTTTACACATCTAAAAATTAATGGAGGTTATACAAGTGAGTAGAAAATGCGTTGAAGTTGCAACGTTACATGGCTACACAATAGAGGAGTTACAGTCCAAGGCAGATATAACAAAAAGAGACTATACCCGTTGCTTGTTACAAGCAGTGATAATGAGGTATAACGGAATTAAAACACCGGATATAGTAAAAACCTTAGGTAAAAGTAATCCCACTGTTGCGGACTATATCAAACGCTGGAACGAAAGCCCTGCGTGCCTGGTAGACCGTAGAGGCAAAAAAATTTCCCACCCATTGGCGGACGGTATTCTAGAAGACCTTAAATGTATTGTAGTCAATAAAAAACCATATGATTTCGGATACCCTCAAACAAATTGGAATAGCAACAATTTAGCCAGATATATTACGGATCGATATGGTCTTAACTATTCATCCTCATGGACTCGGAGATTTTTAATTCGGTTAGGTTTTACCTACCAAAGAGGTTATATACAAACCAATAAGAAAGAACTTGGCATTATGGAGCAACTGAAGTTATGACGGGATTCGACACCATATAAATACTGAGAGGAAAGAAATGGATGCTTGCAATACTAACTTTCAGATTTTCAAATGAAAATAGTAATAAAGTACAAGATGAATATAAGAATCTAATTGATGAATTAGTATCTTTGATAGCGCAATTAACTGATGATTTAATAATAAAATTTATTAGCCAAGAGAATGGAAAAATTCTTGAACAGCCAGGAAGTGACCTGGAATCTATAGAAATTATTTTTAAAGAGTCTTAAATTTTTAAAGCCATGAATATCTCCTTACGATTTTGCTTTGCTCGTAGTATAACATGCTGGAGCAGTATCAGCAAAGCAGTATGCGGATGCCAGGCATAAGCAGAAGATGGACGTTAAGGGACTGTCGTATTATACTAATAACATTTATGAGGTGATACGGATGAATGATATTGTAAAGTTAAGAAACTTAGTAGAGAATGGGTATATTATCACGGGCATTGGTAGTGCTTCTTCAGGGAAAGGTGTTATTACCCTTACGTTTAGTGGGAATGGAAACCCAATTGAAGGGCAAATATATTTCTTGATTACAGAAGATCAGACGGTAATTGAAAGAGCAAAAGAGCAAATGAAGTAAAAAGGGACGATGTAAAGTTGCCTCTCAAGTAGGCATTAATAAAAAGGATGCTTGGAAATTACCGCCTTTTTGTAGACACACAGCTGAGTAAGTTTGGTGATGATATAGTTTTTCTAGCTGCATTGGTGATAAATGCTCTAATACATATTTTAGATAAGCGTTGGCTCCGGCGTAGATTGGCGGAACAATTTTCTCGTATAAAAAAGCAGACGGATAACTGCTAAGCCTTCGCCAGCAGAAACTACTCAAGCGATAAACAACCTGACAATACCTTTAGTGCAACGGTAGAATGACGGTTTGTAACTGTAATTTTTTGTGACGATAATTTTGTTTATAATCAGGAGGTACAAATGAAAGAGTTAACTATACTGGTTGTTGATGATTCTAAATTTATGGGGAAAAAGATAAGTGATGATATGCATATGATGGGATACAAAAATACCATTATTGTAGACAGTGCATATAAAGCGATAGAAAAAGCAAAAGTATATAAGCCGGATTTGGTTGCACTGGATATAACGATGCCGGAACTTGATGGTATAAGTGCAATAAAAATGATTTTGAAGGTTAGTCCGTATTCAAAAATCATTATGATTTCAGCATTTGCAAGCAAAGGTAATATTATTGAATGCCTTAAAAATGGAGCTGTTGATTTTATAGTAAAGCCGTATCAATTCAGTGTTTTGAAGGATGTGCTGAGCAAGCATCTAGGTTAATGCATTTAACTATTTTTTAATATAAGGTTTAGCTTTGTTGAGAAACCGTAGGAGCTAATATAATATAAGCCTGCAAAAAACTTTTTCCCTTGATCGATATAGGAGCATGAGTAGTAACGGAACAAAAAGCCCCCATAAGCTAAAAAGCTTGTGCATCAAGGGTTTAAAAACAGGAAATACATTTTTTCGTTCTTGTTCATAAACCGGCTAAATTCTCAATGAACGTTCAAAAAATGTAAATACACACAGTATGAACGCAATTTATAATAGATCCTAATGGTAGGATAAATTGAACGGCTATAGCTGTAGAATATTTACACGCTTATAGCCGTTTTCTGTTCCGTTACTACACAAACCCCCATATGAAGTTGCTGAAATATAGGCTACAGCAGCCAGTATTACTTTTGCACCACATTTAAAAAACTTTAGGAGTTTCACCCGTTGAATACCGAAAGGGGTATGTAAGGAGTATATCTCATTAATGGAGGGACCGATGTTCTGCAGGTGGTTAAGTGCGCTAAAAAAGCTGAAAGATGCCTTGGAATGATTTATTGGTGGCTGCTTAGAGACTGAAAGGTAAAAAAAGTGATACAATGGTAAAGATATTACAAAAAAATTAACCGAAAAAATATCAATTACATAATGGGAACATTCTATAAAAATATTACAAGAATAAGTACAGATAATAAATTCACTTCTTTAATATACCGGCCTATAATAAAATCGTAGCGCTGCAATCAATGATAGTTGAAAATTATACGAGGAGGAATAGAGATGAAAGGGTCAATAGTTAAAGGCAGTCTTTCTCTACTAGTAGCTGCAGTAATGATGGTTTCTTTAGTCGCATGTGGTTCAAGTACCCCTGCAGAAACAAAAGCGGTCGATAGCAAGCCGGGGCAAAAAGAAGGTAGTAAGGCGCCGGTAAAGATCAAATACCCCACCTACAGGGTCGGAACCCATTCATCAGCGGCTCTGGAAAAGGAGCAGCTGGCAAAATTCAATGAGAGATTCGGCAAGGAAATAGAAGTGGTTGTTGAAGAAATTCCCAGCGATACGGCATATAATGATAAAATGAAAATTTTGGCCGCTTCAGGGGATCTTCCTGACGTAGTGATGGGTAAAAACGGCATTAATGAGATATTAATTAAAGGCAACCTTGCTACACCATTTAATGAATACATGAATAAGGATTCCGGGTGGAAAGCTGAAATTGGAGATGCCGCACTTACGGCTAATACCCGTGACGGAAAGATTTGGTCCATCAGCGATCAAAAACAGGTAGTCGGATATTTCTACAATAAGGAAATGTTTGAAAAGGCAGGCATAAGACCGGCAGGGACATGGGATGAATTCATAGTAAACTGCGACAAATTAAAGGCAGCAGGTTATACTCCTTTAGCAATGATGACGGGAGAAAATGCGTGGACAACGAACCTGCTTCTTGCATCAATGGTAGGTACAAGCGGTGATGCCGGAAACAAATTCATGAATACTTTACATCCAACTAACTTTGAAACTCCGGAAATGATTGAAGGTCTCAAAAAAATACAGGTGATGCTGCAGAAATATACCACAAAGGATGCAGTGGGAGCTGTCTATGCAAATGCTGCAAATAACTTCTGTCAAGGAAAAGCAGCTATAATTGCCAACGGTCCATGGATGATCGGTGATTTTAGCGATACTGCCAAGTCTCCGGAAGGCTTTGACAAAAAAGTCGGTGTTGCAGCGTACCCCGGAAACGGAACCTTCTGTTCTTATGAAGTAGGATATATGATTGGATCAAAGTCGCAAGAAGCAAAAGATGCTGCAGCCAAGTTGATAAAGTTCAAGACCGGCGTGGAAGGTCAGACAATCGCTCTAGAATTGGGTAATGTTATGCCGGTATCCGATAAGGTTCAGCCATCAGATGCGTTCAAGCAAAAATACCCGTTGTTTGTAGAAACAATTGATGCTGGTACGAAATCAAAAGTAACTTATCAGCTTTTCGATACAATTGTATTTACGAATGTAACTGATGCATGGAAGACCGTGTATCCGGAATTAAACTTTAATAAGGTAACTGCGGAACAGGTAGCTAAGAAGCTCACTGAAACGGCTGCAAAATACCAATAATAGGATTAAGGGAAAAATTAACTTGCGATGCAATACGATTCTTCCTGGAACTTTTCGGGAAGAATCGTATTTTAAGGAGATGATAAATAATGGCAAAAAATAAGGTTTATATCGCTTTGTTTCTGTTGCCTACAATTTTTTTATTTTTAATTGTCTATGCCGTTTCTCTGGGTGTTCTTTTTGGGACTTCATTTACTGAATGGACTATAGGTACAAGGCCAGTTTTTACCGGGCTTGAGAACTATATTAAAATGTTTGCGGAGGATTCTGATTTCAGGCAGAGTTTGTTAAATACAACGATATGGATAATTCTTCAGTCAACAGTTCATGTTTTTATAGGGGTTGTTTTCGCTATAATTCTCAGAATGAAAGAATTTTACTGGAAGTTTGCCAGGACTGTCTATATGATTCCAAACATTATCTCAGGTGCTGCTGTCGGTATGCTTTTTGTGTGCATATTAAATCCTGATTTTGGCGCTGTTAACAGCATTGTACGCTTATTTGGGAATAAGGATTTTGCCCAAAACTGGTTTATGGATTATGCAACATCCTTTTTCTCCCTAACCATGACATGGCTTCCGTATGCCGCAATTGTAACGATTCTTATTTTAGCTGAAATAGCGGCGATATCGGAAAGCCTTTTTGAGTCGGCAAGAATAGATGGAGCGAGCGAACTTAGAATTAATATACATATTGTGATTCCAATGCTCAGAAATATCATAGGAACATGTGTAATTCTTGCTGCAACAAGTATGCTGCAAAAGTTAGATATTATTATGATGACTACCGGGGGAGGACCTGGAAATCTGACAATGAACCTCCCAATATATATCTATAAAACAGCCTTGATGGATAATAATTTCGGATACTCAAATACCGTAGGGGCATTCCTTGTTGTATATGGAATCGTATTGGTACTACTTTTTCAAAAATTATTCAAAATAGGTGATTCTCACGTATAAAAGAGGTGACTGGAATGAAAGGAATGAAGCTTTTTCTGGCGTTTTTAAAATATGCATTTGTATTTATCATTATTCTTCTCTCAATCGGTCCTTTTCTATGGGTTTTTCTGTCGTCCTTTAAGACGAATGCGGAAATACTAACTTATTCCATAGGATGGCCTGAAAGTTTTCGATTTTCAAACTACGTCACTGCATTTAAAATAGCTCCGTTAGCACAATTCTATTTGAACAGTGTTATAGTAGGTATCTTTGGTACTGCATTGAATCTGATTATCCTCGGAATGTCGGCTTATGTGCTGTCAAGGTTCGAGTTTAAAGGCAAAAAGTTTTTGGGAGCTATTTTTTCATTGTCTCTGTTGATACCCGGTGCAGCTATGCTGCAACCGTTGTATATGACAGTCAATACCCTGGGGCTGTATGATAAGCAGCTAGGTCTTATCATTGTTTATGCAGGCTTTGGACTGCCGGCATCCCTCTATATATTATCAAGCTATTTTCTCACCCTCCCAAAGGAGATGGAAGAATCAGCATATTTGGACGGTGCCAGCTTCTTGCGGACTTTTGTTAATATCATTCTCCCTATTTCAAAACCGGGCTTTGGAACTGCCGCAGTGCTTCAATTCCTGCTCTGCTGGAATGAGTTTCAATTTGCCATTACCCTTACAACGGGAAATAAGAGCCGCACACTGCCTTTGGCACTTTATTACTTTAAAAGCCAATTTGCCAGTGACTATGGAGTTATGTTCGCTGCTACGGTTATAGTTATTGTTCCAAGCATAGTCGTTTATGTGCTGCTTCAAGAGCAGGTAGTTTCAGGCTTAGCGGCAGGAGCAGTTAAAGGATGATTAACTTTTTGAGCATAAAAAAGGAATCTTCACTAATCCTACCGAAATCAGTTTACAAATATGGTAGGACATGGAACACTGATTGAAAAGAGCTGCAGCTGTTCCTTTAGCATTCCGAACGCCAGATACGAAATAGAAAGAACCTAATTTACAGAATCGTTCACTGTTTTAGAAAGGAGGTATGAACTTCTGGCGGCTTTTTGAACAGCTTTGGTGATGGCAACCGGACATTCGAAGTGTCCCTTGGGTTTTTCACAAATAAAGGAAGCCAGCACCTCAACAGGAATGTAGGTAGTCTCATACTTATTTCCAGTGATTTATGGTCGATTACATAGGGGGTAACTGGAAATTTACTTATCAAAACCCCACAAAAACTATTATACGAGGAGTTATATGATGAAAAGGAAGATTTTTAACCTGTTATTGATGGTACTACTAATTGTTTTGCTGACACCCAATTATTTATATGCTGATGTTACATCAAATTACCTAAACCCGCTTATGCCTGGCGCGGACCCCACAATTGCGAGAGATGAAGATGGATTTTATTATTCTTGCTTCTCCATTGGGGATAATATCTATTTGAAGAAGCATGAAACAATTCTTGGCGTAAATGTTGCAAAAAATAAACTCGTTTGGCCCAAACCAGTGGGGTCCAATATATACGGTTATGTATGGGGGCCTTACATTTATAGGATTGATGGAAAGTGGTACATCTATTTCTCGGCAGGAGCACCAGGGGATTATGGGCACCCTTACTCTTACTGCCTGGAAAACTCATCACCGGACCCTTTTGAAGGTACATGGACTGAAAAGGGAAAGATCAATACCCAGAGCAATGGCCTGGCATGCGGTGTAGTTAATATTGCTGGAAAAAGGTATTTTAGTTATACAAAATACTACTGGAATGCTGCCGGAGATAAATTCGACGAGTCTCCGACCGTTGTAGAGATGAGCAACCCATGGACCCTTACAGGTACTGAGGGCATGGTAGCTTATCCTGCATATCCATGGGAAAAGCAGGGAGATAGCATCGATGAGGGTTGTGCGGTTGTGGAAAGAAATGGAAAGGTGTATTTTGGATACTCTGCAAGCAGCTTTACAAATGATAATTATTGTGTCGGCATCTCAACGGCCTCGTCAGGCAGCGACTTGCTAAATCCCGCTTCATGGACTAAGTATCCGGAGCCTGTAATGTCGAAATCACCGGAGAATAGTGTTTTTGGCCCGGGATCGCCGTTATTTGTGAAATCAGAGGACGGGACTGAGGACTGGATTATTTACCATGGTGGTCCTGCATCCGGTCAAACACGAAGCAATCGATGGGTAAGAGCTCAGCGTATTCATTGGAATGATGATGGATTTATAAACCTTGGTATTCCTTCAAATGCAAATACAGTTCTCACTAGACCCTCCGGGGAAGAAAAAAGCGAGCTGTATGAAGCTGAAAATGCATTGTTCTCAGGCGCAGAAAAAATAATAGTAAATGCAAGTGCTAACTGCTCTGGCAGTGGATATATTCAATATACCAACACTAGTGGCGGCTATGTGGAATTCACTGTTAATGCAAAATCGGCAGGAAAATACTCCCTTAATTTTAGATATAACAATAACACCCCATCGGATATTCCGATGCTTCTAAAAGTCAATGAGGGAAGCAATGATAAAATTTCATTTCCGTCAAATGCCGGCAGTAGTTTCAACTATGACTATGTCAGGGTTAACAATGTTCAGCTTAAGGCAGGAAGTAATAAGGTGCGTTTGGCTGTAAACGGAATAAGCGGATTGGCCCTGGATGTTCTGGTTATAAAGAGAAGCACATTGTATGAAGCGGAAGAATCTACTCTGTCAGGAGGAGCGTCGATAGCAGCAAACCATAACGGATATAGCGGAGCAGGTTTTGTAGCTGGCCTATGGAATAAGGGGGCAGCCGCCCAGTTTACCGTGAACGCACCTTATGCCGGAAACTATTCAGTAAATCTGCGTTACTGCAACGGAAATTCTGCTGATAAGACGATGAGCATCTATGTTAATGGCGTGAAAGTAAAGCAGATACAATTATTCAGGCACAATAACTGGGATAAATGGACTGACAGGTTTGATAGTATTACACTAAATGCAGGGAACAACACAATATCTTATAAATATGATAGTGATGACAGTGGAAATGTAAATCTTGACTATATTACTGTTACGGAAACAACTACATGGCATTATGAAGCTGAAAATGCAGTTATTTCGGGAAGTGCCAAAATAGCTGCCAACCATGCCGGCTATACCGGAACAGGCTTTATAGAAGGGCTTTGGGTTGCTGGCTCATCAGTTGATTTTTCAGTAAATGTTGAGAATGCAGCAGCTTATGATGTTAAACTAAGATATTCAAACGGCTTTGCTGAAAGCAAGACTTTAAGCCTTTATTTAAACGGCGCTAAAGTTAAACAGATATCTCTACCAAGTACTGGGAATTGGGATACTTGGAGTGAAAAACTAGAAACTTTAAACTTAATTACAGGGAATAACACTGTTTCATTTAAGTATGATACGGGTGATTCAGCGAATGTAAATATTGACAATATTCATCTTAACAAACGTATTCCGTGGAAGTATCAGGCTGAAGATTCAACCCTGACAGGTGGCTCAAAAACTGCTACTGACCACTTATGGTATGATGGAACAGGCTTTGTAGCGGGGTATTGGCAGCAAGGTGCATCAACCCAGTTTAATGTAAACGTACCGAATACAGCTTCATACACTACAACCTTGAGATATTCGGGGTATTGGCCATCAAAGGGAAATTTGAGCCTGAGCCTGTATGTTAACGGAAGTAAAATAAAACAGATTTCACTGCCTCAAACAGAAAGCTGGGATGCTTGGGCTGAGTCTACAGAGACAGTAAGTCTGAAGGCTGGGAATAATGTAATTGAATACAAGTATGATGCTGGTGATACTGGAGATATGAATATTGACTGTATCACAATTGATAAATACAGTGGTGGAAATACGGAATTAAATAACGATGGGATCGTGTCGGGCAGGATTTATAAGATCACTGCAAAACACAGCGGGAAATCATTGGATGTTGAGAATTATTCACCAAATGCCGGAGCGTTGGTACATCAGTGGTCCTATAAAGGCGGGAATAACCAAAAATGGAGAATAGAAGATATCGGTTCCGGATATTATAGAATAATTTCTGTACATAGCGGGCTTGCGTTGGGAGTAGTAGGGAGCTCAACCGCGGATGGAGCTGATATAAGTCAAGGAGAATATATTGGTTCCGACAACCAAAAGTGGAAAATAGAGGATGTTGAAGGAGGGTATTATAAAATTACTGCAAAATGCAGCGGAAAAGTACTCGACGTCAGTGAGATATCTACAAAAGACGGTGCAAAAGTACACCAGTGGTCTTATATAGGTGCAAACAACCAACTGTGGAATATAGTGATCCCGTAAAACTGTATCCGATATTCGGAATTGAGGCAATAATGAGCTGGCCGGAAACATGATAGTTTCCGGCCAACTCATTATTCTCAGTCGGAAAAATTAACCTTATATTTTTTGGGGCTTATGCCAGCATACTTGGTAAAAACGTGGGTGAAATAGGCCGGATCCTCGATGCCTACGGCGCATGCCACTTCAAACACTTTGTAGGAGGGGTCCTTCAACAGCTTTTTTGCCATTTCTATCCGGTATTTGTTGAGAGCATCTACAATAGACTCTCCCGTCTCTTTTTTATACAACCGGCTGAGATAGCTGCTGTTGACATGAATATGGTCTGCGATACTCTGTAGATTGATATTCTTGCTGAAATTATCACGGATAAATTTCAGGGTCTCTTTCACGAGAGAACTGTAGGGTACAGCATTCATCGCCTTAACCCGTGCAATGCTTTCAATCAGTTGAGCCAAAATTGTGTATAAATTCAATATGTTTTTGCTCGACTGTATTTGCTTGTACACTTCCGGTTCGCTATCTGCAAGCTCCGGAGCGAATAGTTTGTATGCTGCCAGCAGCCTGTAACAATGGGATGCGATCAGCATGCAGGATACTTTAATGCTCTCTATAGGCTCTTTGTTAGCCCTGTATTCTTCCAAAAGTTTTTCCAAGCTCCTTACTGCTTCTGATGGGCATGCTGACTGAAGGCTGTCTGCTATTTTTGCAGCAAAATCATGAGGCTGTAATGGAGTTGACGTAACAGTGGCAGTACGGGGTATAAAGACCGATACATGGTTGTCATTGTAAAAGTTTCCCTGCAACGCATCTTTTGCCTCAAGATAAGCATGAGGAAGAGCTTGAACATTTTGTTTCAACTGGCTTATGCCTATACTGATAGTGAAACGCATAAAACTGTCGGACGTGGATAGAATTTCATTGCAGATCATTAAGAGGGTTTGAGTGTTTACGGAAACATTATTATTCTTGAAGGAAATCACAGCTACAAGTGAAGTTCTGTCAACTGCCATCGTATAGTGGTGATAATTCCTGAAAGCCATTGAAAGAAAATTCTTTAACGATAGTATGAATTTATTGTAATCCTCCGGGTCTATGACAGCGCTTTTGTTTGATATAACATTAATATCGAAAAAAATAACAAAATAGTTCTCCAGTCTGATTTCAAGCTCCCTAATCCTGCTTTGAATAAGCTCTTCATTAATAAGGATTCCATTGAATACATCTTTAAAAAACTTTTCACACATTTCCGGCAGGTTGATATTGATTTTTTCTTCCAAAAGCTTTAATTTTTGTTCCTTCTCTTTTTCCTGTACGATTTGTTTTTTGGCCTTGTCAATTGCCTCAGGAATTTTCTCGGAAGGATTTGTTTTAATGACAAAATCCACTACATTATATTGAATAGCAGTCTGGGCATAGGAGAAATCTGCAAAAGCTGTCAGAATGATGATTTTTACGAAAGGATAATGAGTGTAAATGAATCTTGACAATTCCAAACCGTCCATTCCAGGCATTTTTATATCCGTCACAACGATATCGACATGATGGGAAGCCAGTTTTTCCTTGGCTTCAATCCCATTGCTTGCATCACAAACCACCCGGCAATCAAGGGCTTCCCAATTGATAAAGCATAAAAGACCCTTTTTAATGATGGACTCATCATCAACTAGCATTATATTATACATTGGATATTTCACTCCTATCTACGGGAATATGAACTGTTACTTTTGACCCTTCGTTAATCCGGCTTTCAATATGGATACCGTAAGGCATACCATAGATCAGCTTAATTCTTTTTTGTGTGTTAATCAGGCTGATATTGTTGTGCATCTTCTTTTTTCTGCCGATGGTTTCGGAATCATCAAGATTAATGGTACCGGATTCAAATCCTGAACCATCATCCATGACCTCAAAATAGACAGAGTCATCTTCCTGACGTATGTTCAATTTAATGGCGCCTTTCCCCAGCTTGTTTTCAAGGCCGTGCACTACGGCATTTTCCACAAGAGGTTCAATACTAAGCTTGGGGACTACATAGTCCAAAATACTTTCATCGGACACATGAATGGTATATTCCAGCTTATCCTCAAACCGCTCTTTCTGTAAAAAAAGATAAAACTTTATAAATTCCAATTCCTGCCGAATGCGGATTTTATCCTTACTGTTCACGTAAATGCCTGCTTGAAGGAGCTCAGTCAGGGATGTTACCATCTTATAGATGGTCTCATCCTTCGATAATCTTGCCTTATATCCAATGGTAATGAGGGTATTAAAGAGGAAATGAGGGTTCATCTGGGACTGCAGAAATTTAAATTCTGTTTCCTTTAGTAGAAGCTGCTTTTCATAAACCTGATTGATAAGGTGCTTTATTTCATCCGTCATAGTATTAAAGGTACTGCTGAGCAGATTGAGTTCCATATCCTTGTAAGAAGGCATTTTAGCATTATAGTTTCCTTCTTTGACCTTGTTTATAATATGTAGCATATCCCTGATAAATCTTGTGAACCTGAGAGACAAAATTGCGCCTCCTACCATTGATGCAAATAAAATCAAGAGGCTAATGATGATGTAACTCCTCATGCTGTCGGACAACCTTGCCAGAACTTGTTTTTTAGGGATCCCGGCAATAAAATTCAAACCTGTTTCACCGATTTTTTTAGAGGCAAAGAAATAGGATGTACCTCCCATATCAACTTCCGAAACCTTCGTTTTTTCCTTTAAGGCGAGGATGGATGGGTCTACGGCACTTCCTAGATAGTTTCTTTCGGAGCCGGAGTATATGACACCATTGTCATCTGTAATGTATATCATGGACCCCGGGAAAGTCAGAAGATCGGAGTACTTTTTGTACACCTCATTTTCATTAGTTCCGAAAATGATAACAAGACGCTGCTGAGGATTATTGATATTGGTAACGGTGCGTGTAAAATATATGGTTTTATCGGAATTTGAAGGCGGAAGTATTTCCTTGCCCCTTATTTTATTCCCGTTGATTTTTTTGTAAATCTCAATATTGGTATTATTTGCAGACTGTATATTGGGCTGTGATCTGAGAATGGAACAATAGGTATCTTCATTCAGGAAAACATAAGCAGTTGAGATGAGGTCCATGTCCCAAGCATTGTTGAACATAAGGCTGTACTTTAAATCATCTTCAATTTCACGCTTATTGATGAAAAGCGTGTAGAAATCTCCAGAGGAGGACAAATCGCCGGAAGACCACGATCGAACGGTCTTGTTGGAAAGAAAATGCAGGGAGGTGGTATCAATGAGTTTAAAGGAGTTCTCAATATTGCTATCAGCCTGGCTGATAAGCTGTGCAAGGCTGTCATTGGCATCTTCGGTTAATACCGAAGCTATGCTCCAATAGAAAAAAAAGCCGGCAAGTGACATGGGAAGCAAAATAGAAAGAACTACTATCAATGTGATCTTGTGCCTTACCGATATTCTTCGAAAGTATTGTTTGAAATTAGAAAGTTTTAACACACGCTTGCCCTGATTTATCAGCAAGTTTACCAACCTCCGTAAATACATGCTTATAAGTAACCGGAAAGAACTGTACAATAGCTTATTGTGCATAAGCACTGTTATATAATAACATTATTTGGCATGGAATACTATAGGTTGTGCGAAGGAATAAGACCACCTCATGAGGAGGTAGAGCCGAAAAAATATTCTTGTTAAAAAGAAAGCCGACAGGTAAAATATAGATAAGATAGAAAATCGTGAGGGGGAAAATCCAAATGCATCTGGAGATCACCGGAAAAATTCATGTTAATCAGGTCGGCTATAGGCCGGACGATAAAAAGATTGCCATTATCTGCGGCGGCGAGGGTAGATTTGAACTTGTAGATGAAAAAAGCGGAGAGGTGGTTTTTAAAGGGGAAACCACGGAACTGGTAAGGGATGGACTGAGCGGAGACCGCGTGTCCTATGCTGACTTTTCCTCTGTAAAAAAGCAGGGAAGATATTATTTGACACTTTCCGGTATAGGGAAATCCTATAGTTTTGATATTGCCAAGGAGGTTTACAGGGACGTTAAAAATGCCATGCTGAAGGCGCTATATTACCAGCGCTGCGGAATCCAACTGGATGAAAAATTTGCCGGGGACTGGAAGCATAAGAGCTGTCATATGCAGGAGGGCTTTGTATACCCGTCAAAGGCGCGAAAACTGGATGGCTGCGGCGGATGGCATGATGCTGGTGACTATGGCAAATACACGGTTCCCGGTGCTGTTGCTGTGGCCCATTTACTGCTCGCCTATGAGTTTTTCCCTGAAGCCTTCCGGGAGGAGATAAACATTCCTGAAAGTGGAAATGGGATGCCGGACATTCTTAATGAATGCAAATACGAACTGGACTGGCTGTTTAAGATGCAGGACCACTCCGGAGGTACATACCATAAGTTGACAACCTGTAAATTCCCCGGTTTTATCATGCCGGAGGAGGATCTGGCCGATTTGCATTTTACCCCGGTTTCCTCAACTGCAACAGGTGATTTTGCTGCAGTTATGGCAATGGCGGCCAGAGTATACAAAAATTATGATGCGGAGTACGCGAACCGCTGTGTGACAGCAGCTGTAAAAGCATGGGAATGGCTGCAGCAGAACATGGAGCTGACAGGGACAAAGAATCCTGAGGGAATAGAAACAGGAGAATATGTTGACCTCAATGACAGCGACGAGAGATTCTGGGCAGCCTCGGAACTATACCGGACGACAGGGGAGACAAAATATAGGGAATATGTCAACAATGCTTACAAATCCGGTGATAAGAACTTTTTTAGCCTTGGATGGGAGAATGTCGCAGGTTTGGGTGTGATTGCATACCTCTTTGGAAATGAGTCAAAGGCAGATGGTGCTTTATATACTGCCATGAAAACGGATTTCATTGAATACGCAGATGAATTCCTTGGCAGGGTCGGTACCGACGGCTATGAAATTTCCCTGTTGGAAAATGATTATCTTTGGGGCAGCAATATGATTGTCATGATGAATGCCATGCATTTAATTATAGCACATTTACTTGTTGGAGAGGAGAAATATATCACTGCGGCGCAGGGGCATCTTCACTACCTTCTGGGCAGGAATACGCTGGATTACTGTTATGTAACGGGTTTCGGATCAAAGAAGGTCATGCATCCGCACCACCGGCCTTCCGCGGCAGACGGAGTGAAGGAGCCTGTACCTGGGATGGTGGCTGGGGGGCCGGATAAACATCTCCATGATGATATAGCAAGAGCCCAGCTAAAAGGACTGGCTCCTGCCAAATGTTTCATTGACCATGTAGATAGCTATTCGACGAACGAAATTACCATCTACTGGAACTCTCCGGCAGTTTTTGTCGCAGCATACTTTGACCGGTAGCAGTAGCAAAGGACGGAGGATTGTTTGGAAACTAGTCTTTGAAACGGGTGCTGGCGGCAACCTTGAAGTTCCGAAATGCTCAAACACAAATCATTTCTACATCGGCAAACCATATTTCTGTTAATACATACAAAAAGGACATTTCGAAAATCGAAATGTCCTTTTTGTATGTAGGTCCTCGCAATTTTACCAAGGGGTAAGCAGCATTTTGGGATTAGTAGTTGGCTGTCATATTTCCGCCGCTTACGGTAGAACCGCTTTTGATTCTGTATTTGGTGCTGGCTGTTGTACTGTTATACTTGTATGAGTAGCAGTTCGTGATTTTAACAGCACCGTTGATCATATTGAAATTGTAATAGGTTACTCCGCTTGCAACAGTTTGAGGTTCATAGGCAATACAGTCGGTTAATACCGTTTTGCCCGGGTTGTTATTTGAGGAAAATCCTTTTTTCTGGTTTCCGGCGGCGGAACAGTTGGTAACGGTATGCGCTACATTGGCATCATCGCCTCCGAGCTTGAAGCCTTCGCCGTTACCGGAGGTGGCGGTACCATTGCTGAAGTAGCCGTTATAGTTTGCTTTGGAATTTGTGATTGTAACTGCGGTGTAGCATTGATATAAATCAAAACCGTCATCCGAATTATATTCTGCGATGCAATTATCAAAGGTATTGCCTGCACCCGGACTAAGCTTGCATGCAAAACCATCCGCATTCCCCTCATCCGGATCACAATTATATTTGGAAACACAGTATTTTACTGTATTATAGCTTGCACCACTGGAAATCTGTATGCCGGTATCTGCATTGGAATAGGTTTCGCAGCTGTTAATGATATTGTAGGTGGAAGACGACCCCTTCATTAAGATCGCATTATCACCGCAGTTTTTGATAATGAGGCCGCTGACCGTCCAGTAGCTGCCGGTTATATTAATACCAATGGATGAACTGCTAACCGATTGTCCTGAAAAATTAAGCACCGGCTTGTTGCTTGAATCATACGCCATAAGCTTCGGCCGATTGGAGGTGGATGCGCCACTCTTGGAACCGAGAACGATGGTAGAGGACATGTTGGTACCATAGGTATAGGTACCGGACAGCAAGTATACCGTTGATCCCGCTGCAGCTGCGGAAACAGCTTTTTCAATAGTCTTGAAAGGTGAGCTTGTGCTGGTCCCGGGATTTGAGTCGTTACCGGAGGGAGATACATAGTAGTTTGTTGCGGCGTGGACATTAACCCCTGCAAACATTGTTAAAAGCAGGGTAAATAGTAAAACAAATGCCATACACGGATTCTTCTTTTTCAACATAGCCTGAGCCTCCTTAAAATGTAAAATTATTATATATTATTAAAGCTATAATAGGCATACAGGACACCTTTGACGGAGATTAGAACATTGATGTATATGTTTTTTCGAGCAGGGGTTCCCTTCCTTTCCGGTGCATAGTTTATATGTTTACGATGGTCTTCAATAATATGGATGTATTGTATATTTGTGGATTGGCATTTTCAATAGACATTTTTATTCCGGCATAGGACAGTTTTTTCTTAATACAAATTTGCTTAGGTTTTATGGTCTCATGAAACCAAAGGATAGGAAGGCTAACAAGAAGGAAGTGGGATAGTTTCTGAAATAGGAGGATATAGGGAGGCTAATTAGCTCTGGGCGACGGAGGCTTTTGTGAAGCGGGAAAGTTGAAGTAGTTTATTGAGTTTAAAAGAGAAATATTCAAAGGTTAAGCACATTACAGCAGGCTATCGATATCTTATCGGCAGCCTGCTGTAATGTGCACAGTTTATGGTTTCTTGAAATAATACAATTTTCCATTTTCTATTGAAAAATCTAAAAGGTTTTTATTCATCAGGTACTTTATAAAAGCCGATGTAGTAGACAAATTACGGAAATACTGCTTGAAACCCATGGACAATTCATTGAGCACAGAAATATTTTCAAGAATATCCTCCCGCGTAAGGGATTGGTCCAACAGTTCCAGCATTTGCTGAACAAATTTTTCTATATTGCCGATGTTTTCTTCCAGCAAAGCACCCATTTGCTCCTGGCTGGTCCAGCCCTCCGAGTGGCTGATAACATAGTAGTCGGCATCGATGTTTTTAAGATTTTGAAGCGTATCCAGACTTTGCTGAATATCGAACAGGTAGGGGAATCGGTACTTTTCGATAATTTCTTCGCTAAATACAGCATCCCCCACAAAGCATACTTTTTCCGGGGTAATAATTCCAATTTGCCCCGCAGAATGCCCTTGTAACGATATAATCTCAAACTTCTCATCATTAATTTTTTGAATACCCGTTTCAAGAGTAAAATCCACTTTCAAGGGCTTATAACCCGAGGATAACCCTTTGACGGGGCTGGCAGAAAAAAGCAGTGTGTCAAGCAGTTCCGGGTTTTCCATATACAGCTTTTCGGTTTCCGAAGCATATACGGTGCAGCCGGGATAGGTATTCAGAAAATAATGGTTTCCACCGCAGTGGTCTGCATGGCTATGGGTGTTGATGATGTATTTGGGATGAAGGCCGTTTTCTACCAGGATTTCATCAATTTTTTTCGCCTGCGTATTATTAATGCCGGTATCCATAAGAATACAGTTTTTATTTTTAAAGACATAAACTCCGACATTGGTAGGAGCGTTAATATAATAAGTATTTCCTTTAATTTTCTCCAGTTTCATGTGAATTCACCCTTAAAAAATTCTGCTTTGGTGTTGATCTTCTGAAGCACACCTTGCCATTCTCCAAAAAGAACTTTTCTGCGGTGCCTTTTGGAGAAATCGCTGGTATTAGTGTAGCACGAATGCAAAGTTCGATCAATATTGATAAATTTACTATGAGCAGGAGAACTGTTCACTATGGGACTGTAATTCAGTATGAAAATAACACGTTAGAAATTACTTAAATGCTGACCTGAATAATTTTTTTCTTGTTTTTCCCGTCTTTTTTCAATTAAAACTACAACCCCAAGGCTCATCTCGTAAACAATAATAAAGGGAATTCCTATTGCTATAAAAGTTATTATATCCGCAGCAATAATTCCTTCCCCCAGTAATACTGTGAGGATAATAAGCCTTTTTACTTTCCTTAGTAAGGAAGATTTTAAAATTCCAAGCCTTCCCAGAAAAATAAGAATAACAGGTATTGTAAACACTGTTCCAATCAAAATACAGAGCAGTGCAATGAAACTGAGGTATTTTTCTCCGGAAAGAACAGGACTCATATAAGTGCTTCCATACGATATTAAAAAATATAACGCTTTTGGTACGATAAATACGTACGAAAAAACCGAGCCTGCCACAAATATCGGAACAATGAAGAATATTGCTTTGTAAACCAGTTTCCTTTCTCCACTCCTAAGGCCCGGGCCGATAAAGGCCATTAGCTGGCAATAAATCATTGGGCTTAAAAGGATTAACGAGGCTATAAATGCCAGCTTTAATCGAATCGTAAAAGCGCCTGTCATTGTGAAGAAAGCAAATTCAAGCCTGAAGTTGTCTACAGGCTTTTTTAATATGTCGATCATAACAGGCGCTTGGGAGTAAAGAATGATTGTTCCTATTATTATAGATGAAAAAATAATAATAAGTCTTTTTCTTAGTTCTGCCAAATGTTCCGACACGGGTTTATCAATATCTTCCTTTTGCTTCCTCATCTTTTCCATAATTATTTCTTCTTTCACTATGCGTAGTAAGAGCTTCCTTAACCACTCTTTTCCTTTTTTCCATCGATTCCTTCAAGCATAAAGATCCACCAAACACTAAGTTCATAAAGGAACAAAACCGGCAGGGAGGCAGCCAGTAATGTGAAGGCATCCGGCGTCGGCGTCAAAATGGCCAAGACAACAAGGGTTACTATAATGGCGATCTTTCTTTTCTTCCTCAGCATGCCTGATGTAATCAAACCGACTCTGGATAGCGCAACTAAAACCAAGGGAAGTTCAAATACGAGCCCGACAGATACCAGAAGGAAGGTTATAAAAGAAACATAATCACTTCCCGATATCATCGGTTTTAAAACGTCACTTCCGCAGCGAATTAAAAATTCAACCGTTGTAGGTAAGATCAGCTTATAGGCAAATACCACTCCTCCAACAAAGGAGATGGATGCGAAGGGAATAATGATAAAATAAACTTTTTTTCCGGTTGTTTTATTGAGTCTGCGTATAAACAAAGAGGTGATAAGGTATGCAATCACCGGAAATGTTGCTATGATCCCTCCGAACAATGCAACTTTTATCTTTGCCATAATACCGTCAACAGGCGTTATAAAAAACAAAGTTTGGCCTTTTAACGGTAAACTGGCAAGTTTTAGAATCGGATCGGAAAAAAAATAAACGGCAATGGAAAAAGCAAGTGGAGCCAGAACAATGGCAATTAACCGTACCCGGAATTTAAACAGCCAGTGTACCAGTCCCACAATGTTTTCCGATGTAATTATACTCTCGTTCAGAATATTTTCCTTTAAACTGCTTTCATTCTCCGTCATGAGAAAAACTCCTTATTGTAAGGATCATTATTTGCCTGCGTTACCATCGACTCCGGTATCGGTGCTATCATTCCGTATTTTTTCGGCAGGGATTGGATTAACTTCATTAGTGGTAAGGTCCCTGGAAGCTTTTTTGAATTCATTGATTGCTTTTCCAATAGCTGATCCTACGGAAGGCAATTTACCGGGTCCAAAGATAACTAAGGCAATTACAAGAATTAGAATAAGCTCTCCAAATCCAATATTAGGCATAATAGATCTCTCCTTTAAATTATATTTAAGTTTCTTCCCTTTACCTTGGCGGGGATTATCTCCATATTCCTTTCATCCTGGCAGTTTCAAGCATGCATTATTACTTAACCTAAATTCAGTTCCTTTTTAATATGTTTTATCACTTCAGGAATCCTGCTTTTCATTATATCCGTCATTTCGAGATCAAAGTCGATTTCCTGCGGTTCAATACCATAAATGATGACATGGGGGAATTTACCCATCCGATTTGCCATTTTTACTACATCAAGAATCTGTACATCGTGTATGGACAGATTTTCCTTTTGCTGTTTGGGGATATCCTCCGGTTTGATTTTATATATCGTTCCCGGTTCCAGTCCCCCCTTGAGGCAGTCGATAATTATAATCTTCCCATAATCCGTAAAATAACTTAACATATTCAAGGTGGAAGTGCCTCCATCTACCAATTCAATGGTAGATGGAAGACCTTCCTTTTCCAGCTGCTTTATTACATGGACGCCCATACCGTCATCTTTTTGAAGTATGTTTCCAATACCGATAACAACAACTTCTTTCATGCTTATGCTCCCATCGAGTCCACCACAAACTTGGACATTTCCTGTCCTTCGGATGAGATCACGTGGACAGCGCATCCAAGACAAGGGTCGAAGGAGTGTACAATTCTTAAAAGTTCAACGGGCTGTGCAGGATTTGCCACGACTGTTCCTATCAGGGCTTTTTCCATCGGGCCCGGATTACCGGCGTCATCCATAGGGGAAGCATTCCAGCAGGTAGGAGTTATGATCTGATAGTTTGATATTGTTGAGGAGGAAATGTTTATCCAGTGACCCACTGCGCCTCTGGGGGCTTCTGTCAAACCTGAACCGGAGCCTGAAGTAGGAGTTCCTATTTCTGTATAGCCCGTTTGGTTTACAGTCAGGCTGTTCAACCACGTAAGCATGTTATCAAGGAGCTTTCCTGTTTCAACATATCGTGCCATATGCCGGTCCATAACGGAAACGCCCCTTTTATAATCACCGCTAATCCAGGTTCTTGCCAGAGAGCCTGCTTCGTACGCAGTGCTATTATACCTTGAAGCTTTAAGCCAGGTATATGCATCAGCCTTTCCATAACTTGGCGTTGTAGTACCGCTGGAAGGTGTTTGCCCGGTAGGGGATGAGTAGTAAGAATACTTATTGAATTCCTTTATATTTGCTTCATTAAAGGAACCAGCGATTCCGTTTGTCACTGTACCGGCAGGAAAAAGCTTTTCACCATTGGTACCTGTGTCAAAAACACCATAACAAATGAGGTTGCCGTAACCCTTTCCGATGGTATAGTAATCACTATATTTTGCTGCAAGTGCATTGACATCAGACTGATATGTAGTAGTAACAAATGCTTTTAACTCATTTACATAGGCTTTGGCATCACTAATGTTTGTACTGGATGGAATTGCTGTTACTCCACCGGGAACTATGTTGGCTGCATGGGGCATTTTACCTGCAAATATCGCTCCCAGTTCCAGTGCCTTCCTTCGCATCTCGAGTGCTTTAACATAGTTATTTACCAGCGCATCACTTTCTGCCTGGGTAAACCTGTAGTCGGAGTCATACCCCGGAGTCCAGGGACTCATGGCAGGGCCTTTAACATAATCCATTACTGAAAGATGATAAAAGTGGGTAATATTATTATTTACATGTTCAGCAGCCAGAATTATATTTCTCAAAAGAAGAGCCTGCATTGGCGGATTAAAGCCCTTTGCCTTTTCAATGGCTTTTGAGGATGCGACGGCATGAGGGATGGGGCAAACACCACATATCCTTTGGGTAAGAAGTGCAGCATCTCTTGGAACTCTGCCTTTAAGCATGTTTTCAAAATTTCTGAACATAGTACCCGCCGACATTGCGGAGGTTACAACATTGTTACTATCAAGATTTACTTCTATTTTTAAGTGACCCTCCAATCTCGTGATTGGATCGATTACCAGAGTACTCATTACTATATCACTCCTTTCGATAAATAAACTTACTTCGGCTGGATTAACGGATTTGTCGGATAATCCGGATTTGCGCAGCCAATACATGGGTAATTTACAGTCTGACAAAAATTCTGTCCATTGTTCCATTTCATTGATGGACATACATTTTTGCATCCGGGACCTTTACAGCCCATAGGCATGTAACAACCCAATATACCAGGTTGTGTTACCTGGGTCTGTCCCTTTCTTGGGCAAATTGAATGGATATTTACACCGTAATATTTTGTGGGCCTGTTATAGCTGTCCAATGAAGGTACTCCGGTCAGGATGAGATCAATTAGGGTTTGAACCAGTACGGTAGGATGGGCCGGGCATCCCGGCAAATTAACGACAGGGTTGCTTGTCTTCCCGGAGAGCACTGCATTCACTGAAGTGCAGGTACCTGAATTTACTCCGGCAGCGGGGATTCCCCCGAAGGAAGCACAGGCGCCTGCTGCAACGACGTACTTGGCCATTTGGCCATATTTGAGGACAGCATCATACATAGTAACATCCTGTCCATTAAGTTGTCCTATAACAGTATAATTTTTGTAACTGCCTGTATGTACTGCACCTTCCAATACAAGAATGAACTGCCCTTTATACTGGTTTGCTGCATTGTCAATGGTCTGCATTGCAGAATTACCTGTGATGGTAGACAGGTTTGGGTGATATTTCATACTGATTTTGTGCAGTAAAACATCATCAATGGTTGTGGGATTTGTAACGTTTAATGTTGATATGGAACAACCCGTACAGCTTGCACCCTGAAGCCAGATTACCGGTGGATCTGATTCCGCAGCCATAACGGAATTAAACTTGTCCATGTCATAGTTTAATTTAAGCGCTGCAGCAGCAGCAGCAGACCACTTTAAAAAATCCCTTCTGCTTATTTTCATAAAATCACTCCTCTGCATTATGTTTATGATCCAGAGCTATATGGAACTTGATATAAAATGGATTAAATCTACATTAAAAGCAATTATAGCATATTAAATTTAAATTGTTACAAAATTAACACAAAATTAATATTTTTTACATATTTTCCATAATTAGGCTTTAAAACTATATACGAGGGGGAGTTAACAAGAAGGAATATGAATCTCGTAAATGTTAAATGCATTTAAAATCTTAGAGGATATCGGTCTCAGTATAAACAAGGAAGAAGCTGCTGCTTTACTAGGTTAGTCCGAGTATGGAAGAGGTATATTGCTGTGATGTCCTGACAAACTTGAAGCCGTTCAGGTTGGGAAAAGGAAGTTTGGTCTTCCAAAGCGGAAAGATGTCTATTTTACTAAAATTTACTTTGACATTGAGTTTTAAAATAAGCTTAAAACAATTGGATAAGGAAAACTTCGTGCATAAGAAACCTACATTCAGCTTAAGGTTTCGAATTTTTATCCGATATATACCATAAATGTATGTACAAAAAACAATGATTTACATTTACTGTAAGTCGTTATATAGTAAAAGGCGGAAAACCAAGGATTAATCTAACATAAAGAAGGTAGAAAAGTGATCGAACATAAAATGTATCTTACAGAGGAAGAAAAAGGATTATTGAGAGGAGAAAAAGGAGAGGCACTTCGGAAGGCTATGGAATCGGTGGTTCTTTATGGAGATGCCTTTGGTGCTGAAAGACTGATTCCTGTGAACGGCCCGGTGCATCTTGTAACATCTTTCGGAATTCCCATCCTGGAACCTGTATTTGACATGATGGAGGAGTTAATAGGGGCGGGTCTCAGGACGGAGTACTCCTTTACGGTGGATCCAAGGCCATTGGATTATAAAAATGTTAAATGCAGCCTTTTGCAAAAAATAGTTTTCCGAATCATGTACGGAAAACAGGAAAACTATGAGAAGCAGCTTGAAAAAGTAGGCCTTAAAAGCGAAAAGGCCTTTACCTGTACCTGTTATCTTCCTGAGGTGGGTAACACTCCTGCCAAAGGGGATGTTTTGGCATGGGCGGAATCCTCTGCTGTTGTTTATGTCAATTCGGTGATTGGAGCCAGGACCAACCGCAATTCCGGTGTCATCGAGCTTCTGTCGGGAATCGTTGGGAAGACGCCTGAGTTCGGGCTGCTCACGGAGGAAGGAAGAAAAGCAAAATGGCTGGTGGAAGTGAAAACGGTGAAGCTTCCCAATCCGCAGGTTTTGGGGAGTGCCATAGGTATGAAAGTCATGGAGGACGTGCCTTATATTGTCGGACTGGACCAGTTTCTTGGCAAGGGGATCAAGGAGGATACAAAAAATTATTTGAAGGACATGGGAGCAGCCAGTGCTTCCAACGGTGCAGTAGGTCTGTACCATGTCGAAAACATAACTCCGGAAGCCGCAGAACAGGGAAGGACGCTTCTTACAGAAGGATATCAGACCTATGTGCTGGATGAGGACGAATTGGAACGGGTCATGAACAGCTATCCCATTATGTGGAAGGACCAAAATACCAGGCCTCAGGTCTGTTTCATAGGTTGTCCGCATCTATCCCTGAGCCAAATCTACCACTGGACGGAGGCAATTGACCGTGCCCTGGAGAAAAGCCGGAAAACAAAAGTCAAGGTTCGAACCGTACTCAGTGCCGCTCCGGAAGTGATTGAAAAGTTCAAGCAGGATGTGCCTTATTATAGAAAGCTGATTTCATCAGGCGTTTCCATCACGTCCATTTGTCCGCTGATGTATATGAATAATCCTCTCTGCGCAAAGCAGGCGGTCATTACCAATTCCAACAAATTGAGGACCTACACCACCGCGAGATTTTATACAGATGAAAAAATATTGGAAATCATAACGGCGTAAGGGGGATTTTATGGAGAAAGTTTTTAAGGGGAGGCCCATACTGCCTGGGAATATAGAAGGAGAATCGGTGGTTACCCATGAGGGATTGAATATTCTGGCTACTTTTCAAAAAAGTGCCTTAAAAAAAGCCAAAACTGTCATTGGCTCCGACCAGAACAACAGAGATTTATTCAATAAAGAACTAACGGGTAAAATTATCTGTCTGCCCAAAACCATCGGTTCTACCACGGGTGGGATGGTGCTGGAGGCCATTGCCAAACTCGGCATCGGCCCAAAGGCCATGTTGTTTGCAGAGCATATCGACTCTCTGGCTGCGGCCGGGGTCATACTGGCCGACGTATGGGTAGGGCAGCGGATTATTACCATCGATCAGCTAGGAGAGGGCTTCCTTGCCTATGTTAAGGATGGACAGAAAATTAGCATTGCAGAAGACGGCACTGTAACTGTATACACATAAAAGGAGAAGATAATTTATGTATGATAAATTGTTTGAGCCGGGTTGGATTGGAAAATGCAAAGTGAAAAACAAAATCATTATGGCTCCTATGGGAAATATCAATATGGCAGATCCCATCGGAAGGCCGCTGCCGAAAATGATTGAGTATTTTACAGAAAGAGCGAAGGGCGGAGCGGGCCTTCTGATTACAGGGTTGATTCCAGTGTCTCAGGGAATCGATCCCACTGTTTCCGAAGACAATGATACCACGTATTTTCCCCGAATTGACGGGTCATCCAGAACGAGGCTTTCCGGTTGGCGGGACCTCGCTGCTGCTGTTCATTCCTATGATGCGAAGCTGTTTGTCCAGCTTACGGCAGGTATGGGACGCGTAGGCTCTCCGGAATGTGCACTCAAGGGGAAAATTCCCAAGTCAGCTTCTGTGAACCGTAACTTCTATGTTCCGCAGATTCCCCATCTTCCTTTGACGGATAGGCAGATCAGGAAAATCGTTAAAAGTTTCGGTCAGAGTGCTGTGAACGCCAAGGTGGCGGGGGCAGATGGCGTACAGCTCCATGGTCACGAAGGTTATTTGATGGATCAGTTGACTTCTGCTCCTTGGAACCGGAGAAAACTGGGGAGATATAGAGATAAGTCGCAATTTGCTGTAGATGTGGTCAGAGAAATCAAAAAGAGGTGCGGAGAGAATTTCCCGGTTATTTACCGGATCGATCTGACGCAGGCATTGGAGGAATCCTACGGAAAGGAAGTATTCCAAAAGAATTTTCACGGTATGGAACGGAAGGAAGAAGAGGGACTTGAATTGTGCAGGCTTTTGGCCGAAGCAGGTGTCGATGCTTTCGATGTGGACAAGGGCTGCTATGATAACTGGTTTTATCCCCATCCGCCAGCCTATTTTAAGGACGCTGCCTATGTGGAGGAAACGGCAGGAAGGCTGAAGGCGTATTTCCAAAAGAAAGGAATCACTACTCCCGTAATTGCTGTGGGTAAAATGGGAGATCCGGATCAGGCGGAGCAGGTTCTGGACAAGAACTGGGCAGATTTTGTCATGCTGGGTAGGCCTCTGCTGGCAGACCCGTACTGGCCTGAAAAGGTGAGAAGGGGTAAGACGAAGGAAATTATTCATTGCATCGGCGACCAGGAAGGCTGCATACAGTCATTTATCCTCGGAGGCCATCCTTGCTGCTCTGTTAATCCTTATACAGGCTTTGAGGACAGTAAAAAGCTTGAAAATGCGGAATTAATAAAAAAAGTTGCTGTTATCGGAGCGGGTCCGGGTGGCTGTGAAGCTGCAAAAACACTGGTATTGCGAGGCCATCAAGTGACACTGTATGAAAGAAGCGGACAGCTGGGCGGCCAGTTGGTTGCAGGAAGCAAGCCGAAAATCAAGCATGATGTTGGAAAATACCTTGAGAATCTTCAGTATCAGATGGAGCAGTTGCAGGACAAGGGGCTGAGGATTGTGTTTAATAAGGAGATCGGGGCAGAGGATATAAAGGGTCAGTATGATGCTGTTGTTGTAAGCAGCGGACTGAAGCCGGCAGTACCCGGTATTGAAGGGAAGGATAATATCCGGCATTGTGAGGCGAGAGAGTTTCTCAATGGGGATATGGAGCTGCCCACGGATGTGAAAAAAGTAGTCATTATCGGCGGTGGAGTCGTAGGCTGCGAGCTTGCCTATACGCTGGCATGGGAGAAACAGCTGGATGTAACAGTTGTGGAGATGCTGCCGGATTTGATGACAGGAGTTGTTCACGCCAACCGGGCCATGCTGCTTTGGATGATGATGGGAAAAGGGAGCCCCACCGGTCACCCGGCCGATGCCGTAAAGATACCGGTCAAGGCATACACAGCCTCCAGGGTGGTGAAGTTTGATGCCGGTACGGTGTACATAGAAGCCAATAAAGGAAGGAAGGATCCGTATACACCGTGGATTACCCTTGTACCGGAAAATATTCATAATCCCTTTGATAAAAAGCTGAAACCGGATGATGTGGAAATGATTCCTATAGAGGCCGATTATGTTATTTTTTCCACCGGAGGAAGGGCGAATGATGCTTTATATGATCAAATCTGCAAGGAGAAGGTGGCAGAGGAGATTTTTCTGATCGGGGATGCAAGGCAGCCCGGAAGGGTTTGGGAGGCTGTTACTGCAGCCAATGATATTGCCCGGTTCATATAAACAAGTATTGCGTTTGAGCAAGTAAGTACATGAGGAGGTACACATGGATAGTACAATGATTTTTGACAGGAACAAGCTGGTAGTCAAGCTGATGTGGATTTCTTTGGCATTGGGATTGGTTGTGGATATTATGAATAAGGTGCCCCGGGGTACAGTTATTTCCTTGGCTGTGATCGGAACTTTCGTTGGGGGAGGAGCCACCTTCTGTACCTATAGAAGAGTATGGGAGGGGCAGGTAAAATATATAATTACTGTTGGTCTTGCTGTTCTTTCCTATTTGATTATTTCCTCTAATCCCCATATCGGTAATTATCTTTTGCTATATTACTGCCTGGCTGTTGTTACCTTGTATCACGATTTTATTCCTATTATTTTAACAGGGATTGTGAATCTTTTTTTTACCAACTATTTTTTTATAGCGTTTCAGGATACTATGTTTTCAGGGTTAAGCACCCGGCATTTGATCTCAATGAATTTATACCTGGTGCTGATTACAACGGTTCTGGCTTTTCAGACAAGGCTTGGAAACAAGATGAAGAAATCTCTGGAGGAACAAGGGGAAAGGCTCAAAAAAGATAAAAATGTACTGGAAAAGATGTTTGAGAAGATCCGGGAAACTACAGCATCCCTGAATGCTTTCAACCGCTCTATCATAAGCCATGTGGAAGCGATGGGGCATATATCGGGAGAAATTACCACAGTGGCTTCCGAAATCGCCTCCGGCATTCAAATGCAGGTGCAGAGTGTCAATGATATCAAACAATCCATTGCCATAAGCAGCCAGGAAGCAACTGCATTGTCTGAAACCTCTACTTCCATGAAAATTTTATCCGGTTCTACGGTGGATATATCCAATGAGGGAAACAATGAAGTGAAAACCCTGCAGCAGCAAATTAATGATGTGGGTGAGAACATCAATGATACGGTAGTATTGATGGAACAGTTAAATAATCAGTCCCAGCAGATCGGCAGTATTTTGGATGTCATCAATGAAATTGCCAGCCAAACCAATCTGCTGGCATTAAATGCCGCAATAGAGGCGGCAAGGGCGGGAGAACACGGCAGGGGTTTTGCTGTTGTTGCGGATGAAATCCGAAAGCTGGCGGAAAACTCCAAGCACTCCACAGCGGAAATTGTACGGATTCTAAATGAATTACAGAATAAAGCGAAACAAGCCACTGAAAAGGTGGATACCGTACTTGTCTCTTTCCATTCCAGCCAAACGGCGGCTAAGAATGCGGAAAAAATCTTTGGGGATATTCATGACAATACTACCCAGGTTTTAGATAAGGCAGAGGAAATGGATGAACAGATCAAAAACCTGCAGGGCGGTTCGGAGGCCATTGCCAATGAAGCGTACTCCATCTCCAGTACTACGGAGGAAACTTCTGCTTCCGTGGAGGAAGTGACAGCAAGCATTATTGAGCAAAATACAAGGATTGAAAGAATCATTGAGGAATTTAGAAAGCTGGAGGAATTAGGGCAGCAGCTAAATCAAATTGTGCAGTGACAGTAGAACATATAAAATCGAATCTGTTGGTTAGGAAGGAGGTCACAAGACTTCCTTCTTTTCTGTTCTTGCACTGTATAGTTATAACTATTCTTTCTCTTGCCGCGCATTTTTTACTTTTATATAATGATATCCGTATAGTAAATCAGCTGTGATAGGGAACTTACGATGTAAGAAAGCCTGACTGGAAGTCAGGTGAAGTACTATATATAATGAAGTCGTGATGGAGGTAAAGCTTATGAAGGTACTGGCCTTTAACGGGAGCCCAAGAAAGAATTGGAATACTGCAATCCTATTGAATAAGGCATTGGAAGGTGCAGCTTCACAAGGCGCGGAGACAGAGCTTATTCATCTTTATGACCTTACTTACAAAGGCTGCATGAGTTGCTTTGCCTGTAAGATGAAAGAGGGTAAAAGCTATGGAAAGTGTGCTGTAAAGGATGATTTGGCGCCAATTCTCAAGAAAGTTGAGGAGGCCGATGCCATAATTCTGGGATCACCCATTTATTTTGGAACGGCTACTGCGGAGATGAGAGCATTTATGGAAAGGCTTCTTTATCCGTATCTGATGTATGATATAAATCCGTCAAACCTTTTTAAAAAGAAAATACCGGCGGGTTTCATCTATACGATGGGTGCCGCTGAGAGTCAGATGAAGGAATTGGGATACGAGCGGCAGTTTATGCTTGATGAAATGTTTATGAAGCATATTTTCGGGGTTTCAGAATCGCTGATTGTTACCGATACCTATCAGTTCGACGATTATTCCAAGTATGTAGCAACACTGTTTGATGCGGAGGAAAAAGCAAGGAGACGGGAGGAAGAGTTCCCGAAGGATTGTGAAAAAGCATTTGAAATGGGAGTTAGATTTGCTCAGCCCGTCGATATTTCTTAAATAAAATACTGAAGGGTAAACAGATAACCGACCAACTGAGAATTGGAGGTTCCAGTTATTTATAATAGGCGTCCTTGAGCTTATACTGATAATATACAGTGTTAGTATGAAAAGAGGAGAGGTGCATGAAAAAATTGGGCCTTCAAGGTGTACGCTTTTCCGTTTTCCGGTATCCTTGCAGCTCTATCTGTTCAAGCCGATGTAAACAGTGATATACTATAAGTATGAATGCAGGAGGTGAGTTGTCATGCTAAGCTTTCAAAAATCCAAGGATAATTGGGAAAACTATATAGTCAATCATCAAATATCGAAGGACACCCGAAGAGAGATATCGGAATCATGGAGGAGATGCAGGAAGCTGGGGACGGATCCCTATGGAGGTATAGGACCGGAAGTCTCTGGAAAAGAGCTTGATTCCCGGATCAAAGTGAAGGAAGAGCTCCTGTCCATTGCCAGACCCATTATGGACAGCGTATATGAGATTATTAAAGACACTGTGTACAGTGTAGTTATAACGGATCAAGACGGCATTATTCTGGATGCGCTGATTACAGACCCCATTAGAATAAAATCTCAGGATCTTAATTTTTTACCGGGTTCAAAATGGGATGAAAAAAGTGTGGGGACCAATGCAATCGGGACTGCTTTAGCGATTGACCAACCCATTCAAGTTGTAGGCGCAGAGCATTATTGTATCACCCACCATGATTGGACCTGTTCAGCAGCACCCATCCATGACAGCAGAGGGAATATTATCGGCTGTCTGGATTTGTCGGGGAGGGTACAGGATGTTCATATCCATACCTTTGGTATTGCGGTTTCTGCTGCAAAAAGCATCGAGAAGCAAATGAAGATTCTGGAAACTTATAAATTGATGGATACGGTTTTCGAATCGATGCTGGACGGGTTGATGATCGTTGATGAGGAATATCAAATCAAAAATGTCAATACTAAGTTTGCTTCCATTTTTATGTTGAATATGGAAGAGGTCTACAGATTGAACGTAAAAGACATGTTGAAGGATGTAGATGTTGAAAATACCGTATTTCGGAAAAAAAAGCAGGTGCGGTATGCGGACTGCAGCTTAACTGTTAAAAACAACCGGATCGATTGTATGCTCAATATATTTCCGATTGAATTCGATCATAACGTCATCGGCGCCGGGTTAATCATCAGGGAATCAAAACAGGTAAGAAAGGAAGTCAACCAAATCGTAGGGTTTAAAGCCAACTACCAGTTTGAAAATATCATTACCCAGGATAAAAAAATGTTGGATACCATTTCCTTTGCAAAAAAAATAGCCAAAACCAACTGTACTGTTTTGATTGAAGGAGAAAGTGGAACGGGAAAAGAACTTTTTGCCCAGTCCATTCATAATGCCAGCGGAAGGGCGGAGGGACCGTTTATTGCCATTAATTGTGCTGCACTGCCAAAGGAATTGGTAGAAAGCGAGCTTTTCGGATATGATAAAGGTTCCTTTACAGGAGCCCTGAGGGAGGGAAATCCGGGAAAGTTTGAGCTTGCCAATGGGGGAACGATATTTTTAGATGAAATTGGGGAAATTCCTTTGGAGATTCAAGCGAAGTTGCTGCGGGTGCTGGATAACCATACCATCCGAAGGATCGGCGGCAAACACGAGAGATCCCTGGATGTACGGGTGATTGCAGCTACCAACCGGAATCTCCTTGAGGAGATATCCCGGAAGTCCTTCAGAAGCGATCTGTACTATCGCTTAAACGTTATTAACATTAAGTTGATCCCATTACGGGAACGTAAAGGAGACATTGTCAAGCTTGCAGAGTTTTTTCTGGAAGGCTTAAATAATGAAAACCTCCATAATCCTAAATATCTTAGCAGTTCCTTCAAAGAGGCAATCGAAAAATTTGAATGGGAGGGAAATGTGCGGGAAGTGCAGAATTCCATTCAGAGAGCGTATTATTTATGTGAGACAGACTGTATTGATGATTCCTGTTTGCCACAAAAACAAAATGAGGGTTTTATGAAATCCAGAGCACTCTATGAGAATAAAAATTTTCAACAAATCGAAAAAGAGAGCATCATAAGTGCTTTGAACGAATGTAACGGGAATGTGATTGCAGCGGCAAAGCTTTTGAATATCGGTAAGTCAACCATTTACCGGAAAATGGGAGAGTATGGTATAAACTTGTCCTCGGGCAGCAGAAGAGTTGTTTTCCAATAATTGCATCCCTAGGCTAAAGAGGTACATCAGGTTGTAAAAATATTTTTACTGATTTAAAAAATTTCCAAGATGAAATCTTCCGATTTCATCTTGGAAATTTTTTTATGGGAGCAATAGGGCTTACCATGGAAAGTTACGACATTTTTATACGGTGAGTATGATCAAACCAGAACGGATCAAAACCGCTGCATGAAGTTTTAAAATGAGACAAATTTCCCACGGCATTCCCAAAATGGGAATTTCTTTTTTATTCCCTTCAAAACCAAGCATTTAAAATACCCTATTTTTTAGATTGAACGAAGTTTGCAAAAGGATTTTAATGTTGGCACGGAATTTGCTTATATAATTTATTGTACAGCCATTGTTATCAAAAGAGAGAGAAAGGAGCGAGGTCCATGGGCTTAAAGGTGGCATTCCTGTTTTTGGCACCAAAGGCGGAGCCGAATATACACAAGTCGGAAGTGGAAACGGAAGAAGTACATTTGATAACCGTCGGTGTGAGTTCTTATGAGTCGGCGGTTGAGGTGGCAAAAAAATTAGCAGGGGAGGGTTACACGGCGATTGAACTGTGTGGAGGCTTTGGATACAGAGGTGTTGTGGAAGTGTCTGAAGCGGTAAAAGGAAAAGCTGCGGTCGGTGTTGTACGATTTGATATTCATCCCGGATTGGGAAACAGGAGCGGGGATGAGTTGTTCTGAGGAGGGTGGTTGGTACGCGTCGTTATGTGATTGAATTTGGAATCGGTATGGATATGCATGGGCAGGATGTCAACAAAGCAGCACAAAAGGCAGTAAGGGATGCCATCTCCAAAAGCTGTTTAATCGGCTTGAAGGAAGTATTGGGTATCGCAGATGAGGATATGGATGAAAGGGTAGTTGTACGTGCCACTGTTGGGGTTTCAAGGCCAATGGAGATCAATGAGGAAGAAATAAAGAAATGCCTGCCCCTGGGCAGGAAGCATGTAAAAGCGGTTTCGGGGGGAATGACGGTTCCAGGACTTTATTATCCGCGTTTCGGGGACAAAGACGATTCTATTGAAGTGGCCCTGGCCTGCATCGAAGTAAGCATAAAAAACGAGTAATCGGGAGGGAATATTTTGAAGATATCAAATGAATTGATTGTGAAAATGTATTGGCAAATGCTGAAAATACGGAAATTTGAAACAAAAGCGATGAATCTTTTCGCAGAAGGTAAGATACCGGGATTTGTTCATTTATATATTGGGGAAGAGGCTGTGGCCGCCGGTACTTGTGCCAATTTGAACGATACGGACTATATCACAAGTACCCATCGGGGCCATGGACATATTCTGGCCAAGGGTGGGGACCTCAAGTACATGATGGCAGAGCTTTTCGGAAAAGAGACCGGCTATTGTAAAGGGAAAGGCGGTTCCATGCATATCGCAGATGCCACTAAAGGGATTTTGGGCGCCAATGGAATTGTAGGTGCCGGTCACAATATTGCCACCGGCGCAGCACTGAGCGCACAATACAGGGGTACGGACCAGGTTTGCGTCTGCTTCTTCGGGGATGCTTCCACCAATCAGAGTACATTCCATGAAGCGATGAATCTAGCCAGCATCTGGAAGTTGCCGGTGGTCTTTGTGTGTGAAAATAATTTATATGGAATTTCCATGAGCCAAGCCCGCCATCAGGCCATCACGGATATTGCCGACCGCGCAGCAGCCTATAACATGCCGGGGGTGACTGTGGATGGAAATGATGTTTTTGCCGTTTATGAAGCGGTGAATGAGGCAGTAAAAAGGGCAAGGGAAGGGAAAGGGCCCACATTGGTTGAGTGTAAAACCTACCGGCACCGGGGACATTTTGAGGGAGACCCGACAACCTACAGGGAGCAGGAAGAAGTTAGGGAGTGGATGAAAAGAGATCCGATTCCGAGACTGGAAGAATTCATGTTGAAAAACGGCGTCCTGACAGAAGTACAGCAGTCGGAAATTCAAGAAGAGGTCAATACGCTTATTGAGGAAGCAATCGATTTTGCGCTGACCAGCAGTACACCACCGAAGGAATCTGCGGTGGAAGATATTTATTCCGACATCATTGAGGAGGTACGTGTCAGATGAGAAAAATAACCTATGCTGAAGGAATCCGGGAAGGGATGCGGATTAAAATGCAGGAAGACCCGAATGTGTTCATATTGGGGGAAGATGTGGGCGCTTTTGGAGGGTGCTTTGGGGTCACAACAGGATTGTTTAAGGAGTTTGGCGAAAAGAGGGTAAAGGATACCCCTATTTCCGAAGGCGTAATTATCGGAGCGGCAGTGGGCGCTGCAGCTACCGGGTTAAGGCCCATTGCAGAATTGATGTTTGTGGACTTTCTAACGGTAGGGATGGATCAACTCGTGAACCAGGCTGCAAAAATGCGATATATGTTCGGCGGGAAAATTTCCGTGCCTATGGTGGTCCGTTTGCCGGCTGGCGGAGGCGTACGGGCAGCGGCGCAGCATTCCCAGTCCCTCGAAGCTTGGGTTACCCATATACCCGGACTCAAAGTCGTATATCCTTCCAATCCGCAAGACGCGATGGGACTCATGCTGACAGCCATCGAAGACGATAATCCGGTAATGTACCTGGAGCATAAAGCACTCTACGCTGTAAAAGGAGAGGTTGAAGATAAAGTTGAACCGATTCCTTTCGGTAAAGCGAAGGTAAAAAGAGAAGGCAGGGATGTCACAGTGATTACGTACGGCAAGCAGGTGTACGATGCCTTACATGCGTCGGAGGCGCTTTCAAAAGAAGGGATTGATGTGGAAGTCATCGACTTGCGGTCCTTGTATCCTTTCGATAAGGATACCATTTTCAAATCCGTTGCAAAAACCAATCGAGTGCTGATTGTCACGGAAGAAAATAAAAGAGGCGGATTTGGCGGCGAGATTTCTGCAACGATCGCGGAAGAGTGCTTTGATGAATTGGACGCGCCGGTGGTAAGGGTCGGTGCATTAAACACACCCATTCCCTTTAGCCCGGAGCTGGAAGACTATGTTCTTCCCAGTGCGAAGGATATTATTCACGGAATTAAAAGAATGCTGTAACGGGTGAAAACGAAGGGGGACTGAGAAAAAGGGGATGTAGAGGTGAATTCCTGAAAATATATCATAGGGAGAGCCAATGTTGTCAGAGTAAGCATCAATCCTCACGCTAAATTCCGAACCAACGTCCCCATCTACCAAGCTTGGAAGAGGGGGCTAGGGATGAGGGTTGCAACTTAACCTGACGACATCGGTTTAATCCCCAAGACGCAGGATCTGCTCCTGAGGAAATTTGAGTTTTTTTACAGTATTCGATAGGTAAGGAGAGGGTGACGAAAACATGTCCTCAATGGGTATAATAGCGAATCCTGCATCCGGAAAAGACATCCGGCGGCTCGTATCCCATGCAACGGTCATTGATAACAACGAAAAGATAAATATGATGGAAAGAATTATCCTCGGAGCGCAGCAATGCGGGGTTGACAGGATTTATATTATGCCGGAGACCAATCAAATGGGATATAAGGCCCTGGACAAACTGCAAACCGCTAAAGAGCTTACGGCTCAAGTGGAGATCCTCGATATGCGGATATCTGCCACTGCGGGAGACAGCACGATGGCTGCCCGCATGCTGGATGAGATGAAGGTGGGGTGCCTGGTGGTACTGGGAGGAGATGGAACTCACCGGGCTGTTGCAAAAGGGATTCATCAGACACCGTTAATTGGGATTTCAACAGGAACCAATAACGTTTACCCGGAGATGGTGGAGGGAACGGTAGCTGGAATGGCGGCTGGAGTTGTAGCTTCCGGCAGGTTTGCCAGACAGGATGTATGTAAAAAAGATAAGAGAATAGAAATCTATAGGAACGGCAGCTTTATGGATATTGCTCTGGTGGATGCGGTGATTTCCAAAAGCTTGGTCCGGGGTGCAAAAGCGATTTGGGGTATGGAGGATATGGAAAAAGTATTTGTATCCAGGTGCCATCCTGCTTCCATAGGATTTTCCTCCGTTTTGGGCATGAAGCTGATTGTACGCGAGGAAGATGACTTTGGCGCTTGTGCGGATATCAACGCAAGGTATTGTGAACTCATGGCTCCTGTTGGTGCCGGTTTGGTAATGCCAATTTGTATTGGAAAACCGGAAAAGTTACCTTTGGATGTTGAGTCTGTTTATATGGCGAATTTTGCCGGAATGATTGCTGTCGATGGTGAAAGAGAAATTGAATTTGAAGTGCAGGATCATTTGGCCTTTCGAATCACCAGAAACGGTCCTTATCATGTGGACGTTAAAAAAACTCTGGAGATGGCACAACAGAGTGGTTATTTTGAGCGGCCTCTATGAAGGATGGAAGATTTTAATAGAAAAGTGGGGGTATTTTCATGGCTGAGTTTATAATTATGCCCAAACTGGGGCTTACAATGACGGAAGGAACGGTACTGAACTGGCGCAAGGCAGAAGGTGATACCATTGCTGCTGGGGAAGTATTATTTGATGTTGAAACCGATAAGCTGACAAATGAGATTGAAGCCACAGCCACTGGCGTATTGCGGAAGATCATGGTAAAAGAAGGTTCCGTTGAAGTGTTAAAACCTGTCGCGATTATCGGTACAGCGGAGGAAGATATTTCCGCTTTATGGAGTGGCAGTCCTGCTGTGGAGGAAAGCAAGCAGGAGAATGAAAATCATACTGAAAATACGGAGATCGTTCAAAATAATTCCGTGACAGATGGAGCATTGGAGGGGGAAAGAAGGAAAGTATCGCCCAAAGCCAGGAGACTGGCAAAAGAGCTTGAGGTCGAGGTGGCCCTGGTGACAGGAACCGGCCCCTTAGGGAGAATCACAAAAAAGGATGTACTCTATTACAAGGAAAATAACAAGGCACAGAAGGTAAAAGTATCGCCTGCAGCAGCAAAGATGGCGGAAGGGCTGGGGGTGGATATACAGCAGATTCACAAAGCCGGAAGAATCATGAAAGACGATGTAGTTGAATACCGCAAAAATCAAGAACTGCTTGCTTATGTAAACCCGAAGGAAGAGCGGGTGCCCATGAGTGGAATGAGAAAGGTCATTGCAAAAAGAATGCTGGCAAGCCAGGAGATTTCTCCGACAGTCACTTATTCCCTGAGGGTGGATACCACCCAGCTTACGGCTGTAAGAAATCAGTTGAAAAATGCAGGTAAAGTGACATATACCGACCTGCTGGTGAAAATAGTTTCAAAGGTGCTCCTGGAATTCCCCTTATTAAATTGTTCCATTGATAACAATGAACTGATTTTTAGAAACTATGCCAGTATCGGTGTAGCGGTGGCACTGGAGGATGGGCTGGTAGTACCGGTGGTCCGGTATGCCAATAAAAAGGGACTGGCCGAAATCTCCAGAGAGATTAAGGAACTGGCTTCGAAAGCAAAGAATAATGAACTGGCGGCAGAGGATATGACGGGGGGGACATTTACGGTTACGAATTTGGGCATGTTTGGCATGGAGATGTTTACACCCATCATCAATCAACCGGAGGTAGCCATTTTGGGTGTAAATGCAATCGTGGATACACCGGTAGCCATCCATGGGCAAGTTGTTATCAAGCCGTTGATGAATCTTAGCCTAACAGCAGACCATAGGGCGGTGGACGGCTCAGTTGCGGCACAGTTCATGTCGAGAATCAGGGAATACGTTGAAAACCCCATGATCTTACTGTTATAAGGAGGAAAGAATATGAGAGTAGTTGTTCTTGGTGGAGGACCGGGAGGGTATGTAGCGGCAATACGGGCGGCACAAATGGGTGCCGAGGTGACTCTGATTGAAAGAAAATACATTGGGGGCACCTGCCTGAACGTAGGCTGCATTCCGACCAAGGTATTGCTTCATACGGCAGAACTGCTGACCGTATTGAGCCAGGATGCAAAAGAACTGGGAATCAAGGTATCCGGTGTCGGCGTGGATTGGAATCAGCTGCAAAGCAGAAAAGAGAAGATCATTAAACAATTAACGGGAGGAATCGATTCCCTGCTAAAAAGCAACAGTGTTGCTAAAATTATGGGAAACGGCGTATTCCTCAATAAGAAGCAGATAGAAGTTGCACTGGCCGACGGCAGGAAGCAAATCGTAGATTTTGACGCAGCCATTATTGCTACCGGCTCTGAGCCTACCATTGTACCTATTCCGGGAGTGGATGCAGAAGGGGTGATTACAAGTGATGAAGCCCTTTCCCTGAAAGAAATTCCCAAAAGTATGTGTATTATCGGGGGAGGCGTCATTGGAAGTGAATTTGCCAGTATTTACAGCAGTTTGGGGTGCAGCGTAACCATGATTGAAATGCTGCCGGATATTGTTGCCACCATGGACAAAGATGTTGTGAATTGCCTGAAAGTGGAACTTGCGAAGGCCGGTGTAAAGATTTATACCGATACTACTGTGGAAAGCATTGAAAAGACAGGAGAAGGATTGCGTGTTACTGCAAGCAACGCGGAAGGCAAGCAGTCCTTTACCGTTGAAAAAGTACTGCTTGCTATTGGGAGAAGGGCCGTTACAAAGGGGCTGCGGTTGGAGGAAATCGGTATAAACCTGGACCGGGGGAGGATCTGCGTAAACCGGAAAATGCAAACCAGTATAGAGAACATCTATGCCGTAGGGGATTGCAAAGGGGGTGCCATGTTAGCCCATGTTGCTTCTGCGGAAGGCATCCTCGCTGCGGAAGCCATTATGAAAAAGCCGTCAGCCATTGATTTTAAAACAATCCCCTATTGTGTATATACCAAGCCTGAAATGGCAGCGGTGGGATTGACGGAAAGGCAAGCGAAAGAACAAGGTTATCAGGTGAAAACCGGTGTTTTCCCACTGCATGCCAATGGAAAATCAATGATTATGGGAGAGACCCATGGAGTCGTAAAATATGTGGTAGATGCAGTGACCGATGAAGTTCTGGGCCTTCATATGGCAGGCCCAAGGGCGACGGATTTAATCGTGGAAGGTGCTTTGGCCATTCGATTGGAAGCCACTGTAAATGAATTGACAACAACCATCCATGCGCATCCAACTGTGGGAGAATCCCTTCACGAGGCCGCCCACGCAGTCCATCATACAGCGATACACCTGCCCAGACACCGATAGCCTTTATAACGCAAATCGTATATAATAGAAGTAGATGCTTTTTGCCATTGCATAACCTCCTTTGGATAATGGAGATGTGCAAACTTACTCAGGGATAAGGGGTGAGGCTATGGAGCTTCAATTAAACATAAATCAAAAATTAATTGTAACGCCTCAAATGCAGCAATCCATCAAAATTCTCCAGATGGGTGCTCAGGAATTAACAGAGTACGTGGAGCAAGTATCCCTTGAGAACCCGGTTATTGAAGTTGCCCCTAATTATGCCGAAATCGGCCCGGAGGAGAAACTGAGAAGAAAACTGGAATGGCTGGATACCCTTGATAAGGGGAATCGGGTATATTGTTATGAAAATGAGGAGAGCGAACGAAGTGAATCCTTTGATTTCTCAAATCATGTTGCCTGTAACGAAAACCGTTTGAAGGATCATCTTTTAGTGCAGTTGGATTTGTTGGAGATATCAGGAGATGACTACAAAATAGCAGAATATCTGATTGAATGTCTGGATCAAAATGGATATCTTGATACCGGGGTCGAGGAGGTTTCCTTCGTATTTAACACGAATCCGGATAAAGTCATGCGTGTGCTCAAGCTGATTCAGTCCTTTGAGCCCTATGGCGTGGGCGCAAGAGAACTGCGGGAGTGCTTGCTGCTTCAACTGGAAAACAGACAAATGAAAACTCCTCTTCTGAACCGGTTAATCAATGAGTATCTTGAAAAGCTAAGTAAAAATCAATGGGACGCAGTTGCCAAAGAAGTAGGCGTTACCCGTGAAGAAATAAAAAAAGCGTATTCCGTCATTCGTTCTCTGAACCCGCGCCCGGGTAGTGCGTTTGGCACAGGGGAGAAGCCTCTATATATTATTCCGGATATTGCAGTAGTTAAGTTTAATAATTATTATGAGGTGCTGCTTGAGGATTTTGCATACCCTAAAATCGCCATTAACAGATGTTATAAAAACATACTGAATAATACCTCCGATAAAGAGACTAGAAAGTATATAGTAAAAAAAACAGAACAGGCCAACTGGATATTAAAATGTATTGAGGAAAGAAATAGTACACTGCTGAGTGTAGCCAGAGTGATTGTAGAAATCCAAAAGGCTTTTTTTGATCGAGGACCCAAGTTTCTTATTCCCATGGTACTAAGGGATGTTGCGGAGAAACTTACGGTACATGAGTCTACCGTAAGCAGAGCCGTTCGGGATAAATATTTGCAATGCGCCTGGGGGGTTTTTGAGCTGAAATACTTTTTCTCCCATGGTTTCAATACTCGTGGAAATACTCATATCACCGCAGAAAACATTAAGTTGATGATTAAGGAAATCATTCAGGGCGAGGACGCAGGAAAAGCGTTAAGCGACAGTAAAATTGCCGGCTTGCTCAATGGGAAAGGGATCAATATATCCAGGAGAACGGTTGCAAAATATAGAGAAGAAATGCACATTGCCAGTACATCGGGCAGAAAAGGGTTTTGATGCAAAAACAAGGAAGGCTGAAGGCGATTTATCTCCAACCTTCCTTGTTTTTCCGCATTAAGAGAGCTTCATAGCTTCCGTTAACATCAAAATGGACAAATGACTGACCATAGGTCATGGGGCAGAGGGCAATATTCTTGTACCTATACAAAAGTGCAATAAGTTTTAGGGCAGGGGGATGGCGTTGGAATATAAAAAGGTTAAAAATGTTCATAGCAGGATGTGCGAATTGAGCATAGTATTGGAGCAAACTGGGTAATGGACTACTACCACTTTCATAATCTTTATGAAATGAATGCTTTGTTCCGGATATTACCGGCCTTTCCTTTCACCAGTACCTGGTACGCTTCAGGATTATTAAAGCCAAGGAGATGCTGGAATGCGGGAATGTGACAACTACACAAGCATACTTTGAAAGTGGCTTCAACGATTACTCGCATTTCATCCGAACTTTTAAAGCCATGCTTGGAGTACCTCCGGGGAAATATGCCAGGAACTTGGCGGAAAGCAGGCTTTCTAGCTCTGCGCAAAATGAAGTGCAGCTGTCCTGTATCTCCATTATCTCAGAAATGGGAAAAGATATAAGGGGCGCCCCTGTACTTACGGAATGCCCCTTTAGAATTGTTGTAGTAGATAGTGTGAAGCGATACTGCAATCATTGAAGGCTGAAACAATGCCTATTTGGAAATAGTCGTCCACGGCTTTTCATGGGGCAGCAGCTTCAAAAATTCTTCGATTAACCGGTTTTCATATTCTCCGGCATATTGACCGGTAATAAATTTTTCGTAGCCCTCTTTATAAAATCTTTCCCAGGACTCGATTTCATGGCCGGGGTTGATGGGGTAAAACAGCGCATTGTTTGCTTTCGCTGCTTTCATATCCCCGGGGGCATCTCCCACCATCAGTATGCAGTTTTCACCGTACTTGCCGTGAACCGCATATTGAAGCTGTTCCTTTTTGCCGCCAACTTCCTGTCCGGCTACAAGGGTCATGTATTTCAGTATTCCGGCTTCACCCCAGTCTTTGTTCAAGCCTACGGTAGAAGCCGCAGACACAATCATGGTATCCGCCTGACGGCACGCCATTTTCAGGGCTTCCTTTACAAAAGCAAAAGGCTGGAGTCCTTCTGTCAGCTCGGAGAACAATTTATCTCCACTTTCACTCCATTCGATCAACTCTGTTAGGAACTTGTCCTTCCTGCCTTCCGCAAACTTTTTGAGGGAGCTGTTGGACAGGGGAACATTCAGATTGACAAATTCCCGTAATGCGCTGTAGTCCGGGAGCTTTACACCCGATTGCTTCACGTCCGTTCTTTCTTCCAGGTACTCCAGTGTAAGTAAAAGTCCGGGAAACCGATTGATTCCACGCAAATCGGAATACAGATTAACAAATTCCGCCGTCTCTATATATTCCTTTTCTATCTTTTCCAATCCCCAGAGTTTAATGGCAATAGGTATAAATACCTTCGTATGCTTGATTCCCATTGCATCGAAGGCGCAGCCGTCCGAATCTACCCCGATAAAAAATTTATGTTTTGGCTCAAAAGCTTTTAACTGTATGATAATATCCATACTGCATTTCTCCTTACCTTTTGTTTAAGACACATACTCTATTCCGGTATATAATCCCGTAATGTACGAATTTGGCCGTACCTTAGTATGTGAGTAGCAATTACTTTCATTCTACAACGGAATCAGGGTCAATTTTATTAAATTTTTTGCAATAAACTTAAATATTTTGACTTTTATTTTAATGATCGATATACTTGAATTAAAGAATTTAGAAAAGTGAGCGATTTGATCATGAAAAATGGTCTGTATTATAAGGAAAATCATCCTGCTGATTTTACCATCAGTCATAAAATAGGAGAGACACACAAAAGATACTTACATTATCATAACCGTTTTGAGATTTTTCTTAATTTAACGGACGGAACTCTTTTTTATTTGGATGATAAGATGTACGCCTTGAGAAAAAATGACCTTGTACTTCTTAATAATCTGGACATTCATAGGACGTCTTCAAAATCCAATATGGAATACGAGAGGTATGTCATACTGTTTAAACCGGAATTTGTCAGCCAGTTCTCCATGCCGGGTGTTGATTTGCTGGAGTATTTTACGGACCCTGGATTGAATTTTAACCGGTGCATTCATCTGTCCGAGGAACAGACGACGATATTGCTGGATTTAATCAAAAAGGCCCGGTATTATCTGAAGAATAAAGTATATGGAGCAGAAATGTATAAAAGAATTACTCTTGTTGAGATATTGCTGGCCATAAACTCCTTTTATCGCAGTACAGAGGACCATATCCCTCACGATCATAACAAGGATGCACACCTGCAAAAAATCAGGCCTGTTCTTACCTACATCAAGGAATACCTGTCGTCAGACCTGTCACTGGAGCAACTGGCTGAGTACGTCCACCTTGATAAGTTCTACCTGTCGCGTTTATTTAAATCAGCCACGGGCAGCACCTTATCCGGTTATATCACGAATATGAGGATTTTAAAGGCCATGGAGTTACTTACGAAAGATTACTCTGTTTCCAAAGTCAGTGCAATGGTAGGCTTTAATAGTTACACCCACTTCATATCCACTTTTAAAAAGCATACAGGGGTAACGCCAAAGCAATATAAAATAAAAAATACCAATGCGACATAACCTTTTGCAGTAATAAAGCACTTGTTTTTAACTAAAACAAAGAGCCGCTTTCCAACATGTCAACAAACAGAGGAAAGGGCTCTACAGCCACAGGCATAACTTGCTCTGCTGACGGCGGTCTTATGTTTTCCCTCCTGCAGAAGCGGCTTACTAATCATGTGTCTTTTCCCTATGGAGTTTTGACCTGCAAAAGCTGGATGCATTTACTCCATAATCCAGTAATCGTAGGTATAGACAGGAGTAACATAGTCATAAGGCATGTAGAAATATCCTTTATCGCCCCAGCTATCTCCCCAGGAGTTTCTAACGATGAGGTAACCGGTCTTCGTCTGGCGTTTGTTTATAAAGCCGTAGCTGCGAACCAGTTCCTGATACCCGACAACCAATACTGCGTGGCCGCCGAGACTTTTTTCATTTTTTGCCGGTAAGGGCATATATCCGGTTTTGGCTACGGCGTCCGACTCAAAGCTTTCATAGACATCCATCCCCAATAATACCGGCTGCTGGCGAAATGCCAGGTTTTGTTTGATTTCATCCAGATTTGCCAGGGATTTATAAGCCTTGATCCTGTACTGGCTTGCATTTACAAGGGCGGCTTTGGAAGGGCGATGGGCGAATTTTTCCACGTTATAGGGCATATATTTTTCTTCACAAACACCGATTTCATAGATGGACTTACAGGTATCCCGCAGGGAGGCCCCGGCATCCTTGCCTATTTCGCCTTCCAAACCTCTTTCAATATAGTACAGAAAAAGCCTGGACAAATTGATGGTCTCGTTGTTTAATAACATAGCCCGGCAGGTACAGCCTGCATTTGCCGTACAGGAACCAAGGTCACCCTGATGATAAACCGGAGGGCATTTGGATCTCAAATCCACAGACCTCGGCAGTACAACTTCTCTATGGGGAGAAAAGGAATCGGAAAAACGAAAATCCCGGATGTCCTTTTTATCCCGTTTGTAGGTATAAGCATATTTCATAAAAAACCCCCTTTTAACATATTTATGTATTATCATATGAAGATTCTGTAAAAAATGTCATCCTGCTAGAGTTAACATAATGTGGAAAACGAAAAAATTGCAGGATATATTTTTGAAGGACAAATCTTCTATGAAAGGTAAAGATTTAACTATAAGCTAACGTGAAGTTTAGCTAAAATTAAAGAATCCGAATTACAATGAGTGGGAGCAGTTAAATTTTTCCGTGGTTTAGTGAGCTGGATTTATAGAAACTGTAGTCTGGACACAACTTTATTTTTCGGTGTGTGGGCTGTATGGAGGATGGATTATGTCTACATTCGTTTCAATGATTACTAAAAATGATATTAGTTTTTTTTATGTACTCAACAGAAAATTTCAATGCAAAGGGCTTACTATATTTTTTAAGAACCTTACCCACTTGGGATCGCTGGTTTTTGCGGTTTCCAGTGCTTTATTTTTTCTTCTTTATAACAAGGGCATCGGTACGATTCTTGCTCTTAACCTTTTAGCAAGCCAGGTAATTATACATTCACTAAAACGTGTAGTAAACAGACCGCGGCCCTATAAAACGCATGAATGGGTTATTGCTGTCAAGCCTCCAAAATGCAAATATTCTTTACCTTCAGGGCATTCCAGTTCAGCACTTTCCATTGCTTTGGTACTTTCCGGCTGCTTTCCGTATGTGGGCATCGCCCTTCTTTTTCTTGCGCTTCTGGTGGGCATATCCCGTGTATACCTTGGGTGTCATTATCCTACGGACGTTCTCGCGGGGTTCTTTATTTCCTATATTGTTTTTAAGGCGATAGAAATTTTGCCTTTCTTTTAAATAGTTATCAGTCAGGAATAAATTTAAACAGGAGCATAGTCATGGACGCAATTTCAGACTACACATTCAAGTATTTTAACCAGTTGAAAAAGGACAACGAGCAGGGGGAAAGGGATTTCAGCCCCATCGAAGATAAAAATCTAGGGGATGAATTTATGGAAATATTGAAAAATGGTACGATTTCTACTCATTTTCAACCCATTATATCATTGCGGGATGGGGGAGTTCTAGGCTACGAAGCGTTAAGCAGAGGGCCCAGGAAAAGCTTCTTTGAGAACCCTGAAAAACTGTTTGACTTTGCTCGGATGCACGGCAGACTATGGGAACTGGAATTCTTGTGCAGAATAAAGGCTTTGGAGAATATCGCAAAATACAATTCCAACCACTATATTTTTTTAAACGTAGATCCTAATATTATTAAAGATGAAAAGTTTACAAAGGGTTTCACAAAGGAATTCCTGAAAAACTTTCAGATAGATCCCGAAAATATTGTTTTTGAGATAACAGAGAAGAACGCCGTAGCCGATTTTAAAAGTTTCAAAAAAACTCTCGATAATTATAAGGAACAGGGATACAAGATTGCCATTGACGACACCGGGTCGGGTTATTCCGGCTTAAAGCTCATTACAGAGATCCATCCTCATTACTTAAAGCTGGACATGTCATTGATCCGGGACATTGACAAGGATGGGATCAAGTACGCACTGATCCACACCTTCCATCATTTCTGCCAGACAGCAGGAATTAAAGTCATTGCTGAAGGCATAGAAAATGAAAATGAGCTGAACGCCTTGATCGACATCGGTATTGACTACGGACAAGGGTATTTCATTCAGAGACCGAAAGACATATTGGAACCCATAAACAGCGAGCTTGTAGAACATATAAAAGTAAGAAACCACAAAAAAAGAGAGGTTTATTCCAATAAGGTATCAACTTCTATTGTGGGGGATATCTGTAGAAAGTGTATAACGGTGGACCCATTTTGTTCAGGGGCAAATGTTCTGGAGATGTTTGGAGGCAGTACATCGTTTTTAGGGCTGCCTGTTGTGGACAATGGCCTGCTGGTAGGACTGGTCATGAAGGACAAGTTCTACTCAAAGCTGGGCACCCAGTATGGTTTTGCACTTTATGTAAATCGGCCTGTTAGTCTGATTATGGATAAGCGTCCCTTGACCGTCGATTACGAAACAACCATTGACATTGTTTCAAAGCAAGCAATGACAAGAAGTGAAGAGAACCTCTACGATTATATCATTGTAACAAAGGATGAAAAGTACCACGGTATCGTTACTGTAAAGGACCTCCTTGAGAAAACGACAGAGATTGAAATTAACTATGCACGCCATTTGAATCCGCTGTCCGGATTGCCTGGCAATTTAATAATCGAGCAAAGGCTGACGGAATATGTCCAATCCGAGGACCCCTTCACAGTACTGTACATCGATATCGATAACTTTAAAGCCTACAACGACGCCTATGGGTTTGAAAATGGAGATAAGATACTGCAATATTTATGTAAGGTAATCACGGATCTAATGATAAAGAATTGCACATACAAAAATTTTGTGGGACATATCGGTGGTGACGATTTCATTATAATTTTAGAAGGATATGGTGTGGAAGAAATTTGCGGGGCCATTATTACAAATTTTGAAGCGGGTATAGCCAGCTTTTATACTGAAAATGATGCAGATAGAAAATATATAATTTCAAAAAACAGGTATGGGGCGGAAGAGAAATTTGATCTTGTGTCGCTTTCCATATCCGGGATAAGCAATGAAAAAAGGAGATATAACAACATCTACGAACTGTCTGAATACGCTGTAAAACTAAAGAAGAAGTGCAAAGAGAAACCCGGAAGCTGCTTTGAAATTGGATAAAGGAAATACAGCTATATTCCGAAGGATGGCTTTATATTACCGGATCAGAAGATGGTGATTATGCAAGGGAATAAAGAAAGTAAAAAGGATGCTCACAGGCATCCTTTTTACTTTACAGCTTCAAGGAACCTTTATGCTTTTAAAAGCTGTAGTTTGTTTTATACTACCAATTTATAGAATCATAGAGGATAAAAAAGTAATAGACATAATGGGGGAGGAATAATGAGTTCATTTGGAATAATCAGTGATAGAGGCTGCTAGCTAAGTGTTGACCTTTATAAAATAGTATGGTATATTTATTTCCGGTCGAGAGATCAAATACAAACGGGCTCATAGCTCAGATGGTTAGAGCGCACGCCTGATAAGCGTGAGGTCGATGGTTCGATTCCATTTGAGCCCACCATATTAAATGACGATTGTCAAAAGCAATCGTCATTTAGTTTCTCAGGAAAAATCTGCATGTGAAAAAGTTTAAAAGTAGTTGACATAATGTGAATCACATGCTAAGATAATATTCCGCTCATAAGAGCGGAGCAGAATGCACCTTGAAAACTATATAATGAAAAGTGAAGTTAAGATGAGAAGACATAATAAGGGTAACACATCAAATCTGTTCCTAGTTGTCGGTTACTGGTTGCTAGTTGTAGAAGGACTGCGAAGCCTTACTAAAGACTAAGAACCAGGAGCTAAA
>JAEZXR010000031.1 GCA_023419605.1 Bacillota bacterium
ATTTTCCGCAACTGCAGGCCTGTCCGATTTCTCTCAGTGATAATCCTGCTTCGTTTTTTAGTCTTAAAATTTCTCTTGCTTTTAGCATTTCCAGCCTCCTCATCGTTTGGCCCCCTTTAATCATTCTAATTAAAGAGTACCAGTTAGTTTATTACCTCGACAAGGTGTCCGGATGTGCCGTTATGCTGTCCGGATAATTCCGAAACACTGTCCGGATGTTGCCGGAATCAGTGTCCGGATGCAGCCGAAATATGCAGCTATTTAGTGGGCTTTATCATTTTTATCATTACGAAAGAAAAATCTGCTTTGGGGATAGGTATACTGCCAATGGTGTTTTTTGGTATGATGGGACTGTTTATATTTCCATGGGGTGGTGTAGCCAATATACCGCAAGTGGGCCACCTTGTCATGACTTTAAACGTTATCTGGGCAGTATATACGATAGTAAAAACGGCGGATTATAAAGCACTGGCTTTAGGATTGCTTGCAAGTATCATCCTGTATGTCCCCTTCATAGCATATCAACAAATCTATTGCAGAATGCACACAGATGACCTTCAGAGGATTATAGGAATCAAGTAATCCGGCAGGTACACGGTTTGTTATAATCATAGATAATGATAATATTCTTTATTCATCAGTAAAAAATCTCTTGACTTTACCCCTGGCTGGAAGGGTTATACTTAAGCTGTCGGCAGAAAGGAGAATGAATTGTGTACACAATCGGGCAGTTTTCAAAAATCGGAAGGGTTTCAGCAAAGACGCTTCGATATTATGATGAAATTGATCTGTTAAAACCTGTGCATGTGGACCAGGAGAGCCAGTACAGGTACTACTCGGATGAACAGGTTTTGAAAATCCTTTTCATATCCGAATTAAAAGAATACGGACTAAAGCTGGAGGAAATCAAAGTCATAATAGCTAAGCAAGATGCGAGCTTGTTGAAAAAGTTTCTGAATAACAAAGTGGACGAAATCGATAAGGAAGTTCGAAGAAGTCTGGAACTGAGGGAATTCATTGAACAGAAAATTATAAAAATCGAATCAGGAGGTGATTTGATGGAAGTTAGGAAAGACTTGAAGGTTGAATTAAAAGATAGAGAACCCCTGGTAGTTGTCTGTAGGAGAGCAACCACCAGCATGGAGAATGCCGGCAGTATTATCGGAAAGGTATTTGAAGATATATATCAGATGAATCTTCAGTCTGCAGGACCTGTAATGACGCTTTACTACGATAAGGAATTTGATGCTGAAAATACGGATTTTGAAGTTTGCATTCCTGTCAATAAAAAGGTCAATGCTGAAAAAAGTGGCAAGCTTAAAGAATTTGCTGGAGGGCTACATGCCTGTACTACATTTGTCGGAGCTTATTCAAGATTGGGAGAAGCATATGCAAAGGTGACGAAATGGATGGAGGAAAATGGATATAGGTGCACAGGAGTACCCTTTGACATCTATCTTACAGGGGCGGAGACCACTAAAAGTCCGGACCAGTTTGTAACGGAAGTCTGCTTTCCGGTGAGCAAATAATTTTTATAGCATTCTATAAATGCAATACAGGAATCCTGAAAAATTAAGTCTCAGATACCTTTATACGAATTTGACGATATTCCCATACTTCATGAGCTGGAACTTGAATTTAAAATATGATGTTGACGTGCGAACGTATGTTTGATATACTTTCCCCATAATTTGGTATAATTATCATGGTACGTAAATTATATCTGGGTGGGGGCAGAAATGAAATATAGAGATTTGGGAAAAACAGGATTGGAAGTAAGTGAGATCGGTATTGGCACAGAATACCTGGTTAAAGCCGCTAAAGGTGATATTAAGGATGTAGTAAAAACTGCTGTGGATGCAGGTTGCAATTACTTTGATATTTTATTTGATAACCCTGAATATTTGGATGGCTTTGGAGAAGCTCTGAAAGGAATTAGAGACAAGGTTATAATTACCGCTCATATTTTTACTTTGGATCCAATTGAAAAGTGTAAAGGAAAGTTTGAAGACTTCCTTAACCGTGTAAAATGCGGCTATGTGGATATTCTCTTCATAAGTTGCTGTGACAGGGAGGAAGTCTATAACGCTGTTACCGATTTATCGGGAAAACTTTCCGACGAAATAAACATTCGTACTTTGGGACAAGATTACGTTTTAAAGCAGCACGGTGGACACTTAAAATATGCAAAAGAATTGCAGGAGCAGGGAAGGGTTAAATACCTTGGTTTTAGTACACATGTGCTTCCTACTGCAATCCGTGCAGTAAAAGATGGATACATTGACCTTCTGATGTTTCCTATTAATCCGATATTTGATGCATTGCCTGGAAAGGCCGGGATGGAAAATCTAAATGAATTATGGGAACTATCCATTGAACATAAAAAAATAGAAATCAGTGAGGAAAGAAAAGAACTGCACAAACTATGCATGCATACTCAAACAGGTTTAATAGCAATGAAACCGTTTGCGGGAGGGTGGTTGTTAAAACCTGATTTAAATGCAAATATTACTGCTATCAAGCTCCTTTCGTACACATTGTCTCAATCGGGCGTAACTACAGTAATACCGGGTGTTAGCAACTTAGACCAACTTAAAAGTTGCCTAAAGTATCTTGAGGCATCCAATGAAGAAAAAGATTTTAGTGAAATGCTCTCTCAGTTAAAGTGGAACCCAAAAGACAGATGTATGTATTGCAGTCATTGCCAGCCTTGTAAGGCTGGGATAGATATTGCTCAGGTGAACAAACTTTATGATTTGTCAGTCGAGTATGGCATCAATGAGGTGATAAAAAATGAGTATGACTCACTGGCTTCTAAAGCAGAGGATTGTTTGAATTGTGGTGAGTGTACTTCAAGATGTCCTTTTGGCATAAATGTTCCAGATAGGATGAAGAAGGCATCAGAGATGATTGAAGTTTAATTATTGTATAGGAATTGCGGAGTGTGAAAATGAAAAGATATGATATTGATTTTAACTCACTTTTATCAAAAGGTCATATAGTAAGAGGGTAGAAGTGAAAAAAGAATCCAGAATGCTATAACCCATTCGAGACATGCTTATGATGATTTGCCATATATTCCAATTGATACGACGAACTTAGGTGCTGATGAAGTTGTAGATGAAATCATCAAATTGGTATAGTGACCTATTTTACGGTTTATGGAGGAGAGAGTTTTTAGGTGGAAACATCAGATGCACACGAACTGACAGAATATAAATGAGAAGATACAGACTTTGAGAGGATAAATGCGTATATTTAAGCGATAGACATATCTATTAATCGGTTTTCATGACGAGTTTATTTAATCACGGGAGAATAGGAGGCGTGTAGATAATGAATATTGACTTTTTGTATCTATTCCAGATACTCATGTTGATAATGACTGTGATAGGCGTTATTAGTTTTACAGTCCGCATGATTCAGTCCGCACGCTTTTCTTATGAATTACAAAATACAAAATGTACTGTAAGCCAGGTCTTTCAACATATAAGAGAAATGTCCGCAGAGGATTATGTCAATTATCAAAAATATCAAATCTGGAGGTTCTATCTATTTAGCCGTGCTTAAGAGTGCTATGCAATCCTAAGAATAAACGAAGGAGAGAAAAAATGGACATCATTTTAAGCACGTTAAATACACTGTTAAGCAAGGCCTTTGCTTTAACGGGTGATTGGGGTATAACCATTATTGTTATAACATTGCTTGTCAGAATTATACTACTGCCTATCTCCATAAAACAAAGAAGCAGCCTGGAAAAGCAGCAGTTGTTTTCAAAAAAGATGGAGGAGCTAAAAGAGAAATTTAAAAATGATAAGGAAAAATTGGATTCCGAAATAGCGAAAATTTCGCAGGAAGGAGCCAAAAACCTGTTGGGGTGTTCGGTGACACTACTTCAATTCCCTATTATGTATTCGCTTTATAGAGTGTTTATTAATATGCCAGCCAATGTTGGGAGTATCATAATTCCGTGGGTAGCAAGCCTGAAATTACCTGATACGTATTTTATTCTTCCCGTCTTGTCAGTCCTTTTGCAATTGCTGCCTAATATTTTGGTGTCGCTGAATATGCTCAAGGGCACAACGATTCAGAAACTAACATGGAGTCAGTTTATTTTAACAGGCATAACGAGCATCCTGTTTCTATCAAAAGCTCCAGTTTCATTGGGGATTTACTGGCTTACATCCAATGCCTTTACTTTTTTCGAACAAACTGTATACAGCCTATATAAAAGAAATAAGTATAGCACTGTTCAGTAAAAAAATAGAGAATATATTGATGGTACAGAAAATATATGTAATTAGCACCCCGTAAAACAAATTCAGATAAAAACATAAAAAAAGCCATGAGAAAAGGGTCAGTGAGAACTGCCTCTGGACTCATGGCTTTTCTTTAAAATACGAAGATGAAAGGGAAGAAATTTCATTTATGACAATAAGAATGTTAAATATAAGCATAAATTGAAGTTATTCAAAATTTGGTAGACTGTGTATCGCCTCTACACCGTGAAAAGTTATCGATACATAAATGCGAATTTGTGAAATCATTGCCGATATTTATCGTAAAATGCAGAAATATATGTAATATATTCAAACTATTGACATTGAGAAAATAAGTACTATAATTGGTAGTAGAGTGAAAATTTTCAATAACGTAATGTTCTATACAGGCAAAAAATTGATAGTAGAATTTAATGAAAGCATATTTTTACGAAACCAAGAGGGGCTAATTGATGTTTCTACACATGAATGCAATCAGGGCAGTTGTTATAGGATAAAAGCACTTATCGGTTTTTAAGCGCTGGTGGGTCACGTTAATCTCTGATAAGGATTATAGGATAAAAATCTTTGTAACTTATTGATTGAGATAAGCGAAAGGACGGAAGTATGCCAGTTGCAACCCAAAAATTGTGCGGGGAAAGGCTGTATTGGTATGTACTCTTTACACGGACAAGTCGGAAGCAAAAAGCAGAACAACTCTTAAAAAATGATTAGGTACAGAGGCCTTTATACCTTTCGTTCCGAATTGATGATCCAATGGCAGTCATCGCCGTCTACCTTACCGTATTCCGGTACCTTTTTGATAAAAAATAATATGGATCGTTAGGTTGAAAGTGATTTTATCCGGTTTGACAAGTGAGTCTTTTCTCATCTCGTTGCCAAACTGGAAATCATTAAAATCAATCGAAACGATCTGTAAAAGATGAGAGGGTTACATTTTGAAATTAGAGATTATAAAATATCTACCGGAAGGTCAACCCAAAAAGACAGCTCTGCTCTTTGTTCATGGAGCGTTTCACGGGGCGTGGTGCTGGGAAGAAAATTTTCTTCCCTATTTCTCGCAGAGAGGGTATCCCTCTTATGCTGTAAGCTTGAGAGGGCATGGGAAAAGCGAGGGATATGAAAATATCGAGTCATTTACATTGGGAGATTATGTTGAGGATATATCTGGGGTGTTGTCTGAATTTGAGGAGCCGCCTGTTCTAATCGGACATTCTGCTGGAGGGGCCGTCGTCCAAAAGGTGCTGGAATTATATCCGGATCAGGTAAAAGCGGCAGTTTTAATGGCATCTTTTCCTTACAATGGGGCGGGGTGGAAAGAATTTCTGAGGATTCTTATAAAACATTTTAAAGAGGCCAGGCAGCTAAAGGATTTTAACAATACCAAGCTGGATGATCCAACCAAGGAGGTCCATCTTCCCGTCAACATCATGTTTGGAGATAAAATGCCGGAAGAAAAAAAGAAAATCTACAGCGGCTTGCTGCAGGCAGAGTCTCCCAGACTGATGGAGGACGTCATAAAACCTATTATAAAAGGCCCGGAGAAAATTCAGATGCCGGTTTTGATAGTAGGTTCCACTACCGACTGGTTTTTTTCCAAGGAGGTATTCATGCGAAATGGCCGGGCTTATAAGACAAAACCGGTTATATTCCAGGGGATGGGGCACGATATGATGCTGGTACCGGGTTGGGAAAAAGTAGCGGAAGAAATAATAGATTTTTTATCAATAAAAGTATCGAATGAGATGGTGCTAACTGACTCGTGAAAAGCCTGCCAGGAAGTCATAGCCTTTGAAGGTAGAGCATTTACCGGTCCATGAACGGTAATCAAGAGATTGAAGGAATATAGGAATATTATATCGATTCCAGTCTATATTGTATCCCTGCCACTTTGATAGAATAGTTTCTATCAAAATCCAGCATATTTGGTACCCCTTCAGTTATTATTCCAATAACTGAAGGGGTACCAAATATGCTGGATTTTTTCATTTGTAAGTTTTACATGTACCATCCTATTCTATACAGCACAACAAGATAATGTGATTTACAGAAGCTTTGATGACAAGGAGGAGGAAAATGAGCGACAGAGGTTCTTATCAGATTGAAAAAATATCAGGAAACCTGAAATTGGAAGTAAATCGTTTGAAAGCGCAGGTGGAATTGTTTTGGAACAAGGAACTGAAACGGTATAAGGAATTTGGCTTGAGAGACGGCATGTCGGTGGTGGAACTTGGGTGTGGTCCGGGATTTTTGACAGAAAAATTGTTGAGGGAATTTCCCAATATAAATATTATTGCGGTGGAAATCGACCCGTTTTTATGCGAAACAGCCCAAAACTATTTGAGCCAGGAATACCAGCGGTTTAAAGTCATTGAAGGGTCCATTTTGAACACAGGGCTGGAGGAAAACTCTTTTGATTTTGCCATCACGCGATTGGTTTTGGAACACCTTCCGGACCCGGTGAGTGCAGTAAGTGAAATTAAGAGAATTTTAAAACCGGGCGGAAAAGCGGTGTTTGTTGATAACGATTTTGAAATGCATATTATGGCATATCCCAATATTCCCGAGTTGAGAGAACTCTATGATGCTTACTGTCAATCCCGCAGCTCCGAGGGCGGTAATCCTAGAATCGGCCGCGAATTGCCGGGAATTTTAAAAGCTGGGGGCTTAACCAATATAGACTTTGAGGTTATATGTGCCCACAGTGGTATTCTAGGCGATGAAATGTTTTTTAAATCCGAAGGAATCGGTATTCCATCCAGACTCGTGCAAGACGGGTTTCTCTCCAGCAAGAGCCTTGGCAAAATAGCAGTTAATTGGAGAGACATGGTTAAAAATGAAGAACATGCGATTATCAGGCAATTATATATGGCTGTCGGGGAAAAACTTTGAAAGGGGATAGCGATGGCGATGTCTAAGTTTCAAGCAGATTCTTTGAAAGAAGGGACGGGCTCTTGCTCTTCCGGGATTCATTCCAGAAAGAGGGCTTTCCCAGGTGGATACGTCCTGAAAAGGGTAAAAGAGGAAATTGCAAAACTGTTAGAGATGCCGGAAGATTCCGCGGAGTTGGAAGGAAGCTTTTTAGAAATAGGCGTAAATTCACTGAAGGCGGTTGAACTGGTAGAAGCGTTGAATCAAGCTATGGGAATTGAGTTGGGCGTAGAGGTTGCCTTTGACTACAGAGGAATAAAAGAACTGTCTGCGTATATAGACAGCCAATATGGAGGAGGGAACTATGAAGAGGAAGAAAAGACCGTGGAATGCTCCTCCCGCCCCCATATCCCGGGAAAAGCCACTGAGGATGTACAGAAGGCAGCAGACAAGACTGGGTATGGACCACTGCCGGTACTGACAGAATCCAGCCAGGATATTGCCATTATCGGAATCTCCGGAAGGTTTGCCGGTGCAGAGACGGTAGAAGAGTTCTGGCACCATCTGCGGGAAGGTCACTGCTGCATTGCAGAGATTGAGAGAGAAGGATGGGAGACATCTGAATATTATGATCCGGATCCCATAAAAAGGAATAAATCCATCAGCAAATGGGGCGGATTGGTTAAATCCATCGACCGGTTTGATGCATTGTTTTTTAATATTTCACCCCGGGAAGCCGAGAGGATGGACCCGCAGCAGAGATTATTCCTGGAGGAGGCCTACAGAGCGTTCGAGGATGGGGGCTATTCCACCGAACAGTTGTCCGGGAAGAAGGTAGGAGTTTTTGTCGGAGGGCGGGCCTCCGACTATAAGAGCAAAACGCTGGAAGCTGAAGATGTAAATTCCCAAACATTTTTGGGTACTGATATGGCCATCCTTTCAGCAAGAATTTCGTACTATCTGAACCTGAAAGGTCCGGCACTGGCTATCGATACGGCATGTTCCTCCTCACTGGCAGCCATTCATCTGGCTTGTGAGAGCATTCGCCGGGGAGAATCGGAAATGGCACTGGCGGGTGGTGTATTTATAATGAATTCGCCGGAGTTTTATCTCATGGCATCCAAAACAGATATGCTTTCGCCGGAAGGCAGCTGCAAAACCTTTGATGACAAGGCCAATGGGATCGTCGTAGGAGAAGGTGTGGGGGCCTGTATACTGAAAAGGCTGGAGGATGCACAGAGAGACGGAGACTATATTTATGGGGTGGTGAAAGGCTCGGCAATAAACCAGGATGGAAAGACCAAAGGAATTACCGCTCCCAGCACACTTTCTCAAAAGCAATTGATCTATGACGTATATCAAAAAACCGGCATTCATCCCGAGACGGTGGGATATATCGAAGCCCATGGGACAGGAACCAAATTGGGAGATCCCATTGAGATAAAAGCTTTGACGGAGGCCTTCGGCATGTTTACCGACAAGTGCCAATTTTGTGCAATCGGTTCCCATAAGCCCAACATAGGCCATACCATAATGACGGCCGGTATTGCAGGCGTATTTAAGGTCCTGATGGCGATGAAATATAGGGAAATTCCTCCCACCATCAACGTAAGCAAAGTAAACAGTCACATTGATTTTAAAAGAAGTCCTTTCTATATCAATACCCAACTCCAGGAATGGAAAAGAGCAGAGGGTTCTCCCCTCCGAGCCGGAATAAGTTCCTTCGGATTTAGCGGTACAAATTGCCATGTCATTATTGAAGAAGCCCCCCCTCAAAGCAGAAAAATGGAGAGCTCATCCAGACCTTATTATTTTATTCCGCTTTCAGCAAAAACAGAAACGGCTTTACACCGGAAAATTGTGGAACTGGATCACTGGTTGGAAAAAGGGGTGGAGAATTGTTCCATAAAAGATATAAGTTATACCCTTCATAGGGGAAGAAGCCACTTTAATCTGCGTTTGGCTCTAGTAGTGAAAGACGTTGATGAATTGCGTCAGAAAGTTAAGGATATCCGTACAACGGGTACTGCACAAAACCATCCGATCCATGACCTGAAAAAGACGCTGCCAAAGCAGGAACCTGTATTAAAGGAGCTTGGAGGATATCTTATCGAGCAGATCAGCGGAACGGTTGCTTTAAAGGAGGAGGAATTCAGGGATAAACTTCTGGCACTGGCGGATTTATATGTAAAAGGATACGACTTGGACTGGGAAAGCTTTTACAGGGAAGAAGATTATCACCGCATCCCCATGCCTGCCTATCCTTTTGATAGGGAACGCTATTGGATCCCTCAGACATGGAATGCGAAGGAAACTTCCGACTCCTTCGGCGGCGGTGCCGGGTCTGCTATTACAGCCGACCGGTATGTGCTGGAGAAGGACTGGAAAGAATCAGAAGTCCATAGCCCAAATACCCTGAGTTTTACCGGTACAGCCGTTGTACTTGTCAACAATGAAACCCGGCTGATTGCTAAGAGCTTATTTCGAAGGATGGCAAGTGTAAAAGTCGTTGTCATCCAGGATGACTCCTCATTTTCCAGACGTTCCGAGGATGAATATTTGATTGATTTTGCCTCGGTTGGCCATGGTGCCCAAGCAGCCAGAGAAATCCTGGACAGAGAAAATACGATCGCAGGGCTGATTGATTTATCCGATTTACACAGCCATTCAATGGATAGGAGCGAAGGGAGCCTTGGAAAAATTGCCTTGCTCCAGGCCCTGATAAAAAATTCACACAATGCTCCACTGTACGTGCTGCATCTGACCAAAGGACTTCAGGCCTTCGGCATGGAGGAACTAACTCTTGCAGGGGCTGACTTTGCAGGGATGACCAGAATGCTAAGTGCTGAATACGGTAGAGTTTCATCCAGAACGGTGGATATCGACCTGCCGTTGATGGATGTTGAAAGCATTGAAAGGGTTATTTTCAAAGAATTGAGTACCGACGCACCGGAAGGAGAGATTTGCTATCGGAAGGGTAAGCGATATTCACCCTTTCTTAAAGAATTGAATCCTATGGATTTGAAAGGAATGGACATAAATGTTGGTTCGATTGCCGCCGATCCCGATGGCGTAATTGTAATAACAGGAGGAACCCGCGGTATTGGTGCAGCAATGGCAGAGATGCTGGCAGACAAGGGAGCACGGAAACTGGTGCTTATGGGAATGCAGGCGCTGCCAGCCCGGAACCAATGGAATGCTTTACCAAAGAATGGAGAGACAAGGGCGAAGATCGATTTCATTACCCGGCTGGAGAACAAAGGGGTTCATCTGGAAATCTATACGGGTCCCCTGACCCATAAGGCAGAAATAGCCCAGTTCTTTGAGGGAATAAGGCAAAGGTTTGGAAATATAAAAGGAGTAATCCATTGTGCAGGTTTGAGCAAGGGGGAAAATACTGCTTTTATAAACAAAAATATAGAAGACATAGAGGCCGTGTTTGAACCGAAAATTAATGGGTTGGAGACTCTGCATGAGATATTTTCAAGGGATGAACTACGCTTCTTTATCCTCTGCTCCTCCGTATCTGCACAAATTCCCGTATTGGCTTCCGGTATAATGGATTACGCCGCTGCCAATGCTTTCATGGATTATTTTGCCTCTTATCAGCATAGTAAGGGGAATACCTACTATAAATCCATCAACTGGCCCGGATGGAAGGAGGTAGGCATGGGGGCGCCCAAAAGCCCTATATATTACCGGATTGGCTTTACCTCACTTTCAACCGCTGACGGACTTCTTATGCTGGACAAGTCCTTGCAGTTCGCGCACAAGCCCTGTATAATGCCCTGTTTGGCAAATACAGAGAACTTCAAGCCGGAGCTGCTGCTTCATGTAAGAGAGAATAAGAGCCATAAGCCGAGCTCGGTTTTAGAAATAAAAGAAGGAATACCGGCAGCGGCGGTAGGGGTTGAAAGTGCCAGGGCCGGTGTGGAACAGCGGTTGAAGGAGCTTTTTTCCAGGGAGCTTAAAATTCCCAGGGACCGGCTGGAAGTGGATATTCCTTTTGAAGATTTGGGCGTTGATTCCATACTAATTGCTGAGTTTACCAGGAAAATCGAAGACTGGATCGGAAAAAAACTGGATCCTTCTCTATTTCTTGAGTACCCCACATTGCAATTGCTCAGCCGGCATCTGGAGATTGACATGGGAGATGCGAAGAAGAAGAATACACCGGATCGTCCATCCACCGGTGAGAAAGAGAAAATCAGCCTGCCTGCCGAAATCCCCTATAACAGGGAAAGGGGAGAAGAGGTACGGACAGAACTGACGGAAGGGCAGGATTCTTCCCTATGGCAAAAAATAGCCATTATTGGCATTGCATGCAATTTCCCCGATGCAACTACCAAAGAGGAGTACTGGCAAAACCTTCTGGAAGGCAAAGACAGTATCAAGGAAGCACCTGCATCCCGATGGGATGTGAATCATTATTATGCCCCGGAATATAAAAAAGGGAAAACCGTAAGCAAATGGGGAGGCTTTATTGAGGATATCGAGTATTTCGATGCCCAATACTTTGGCATAAACCCTAAGGAAGCCCCTCATCTAGACCCCCTCATTCGTCAATTCCTGGAAGTCAGCGGACAGACCCTCCGGGATGCAGGATATGAAAAAGAGGAATTATGGGGTAAAAAAGTCGGGGTGTTTGTCGGTTCAAGGGTAGCAAACTATTCGGCAAAAATCAAACAGATGCTGCGCAACAGTATCATGGGCATAGGGCAGAATTTCATAGCGGCCCATGTTTCTCACTTCTATAATTTTAAAGGTCCTACCCTGGTGGTGGATACTGCATGTTCCTCATCGCTGGTAAGCGTCCATTTGGCTTGTCAGAGTCTGATAATGAAGGAATCGGACCTTGCCCTGGCAGGCGGGGTGGATATTCTGCTGGATGAAAAGCCCTATATCCTACTCAGTGAAGGCAAGGCACTCTCACCGGATGGCAAATGCCATACCTTTGATGAAAAGGCCAACGGTTTTGTTCCCGGAGAGGGATGCGGCGCTGTGCTGCTGAAGCGCCTGGACAAAGCTGTTGCTGACGGGGATAGAATCTATGCGGTGATTGAAGCATCGGCAGTAAATAACGACGGTCATACGATGGGCATCACCACGCCCAATCCGGAAGCCCAAAGCGAGGTAATCGAAGAAGCCCTGCGAAAGGGGAAAATCAATCCGGCTTCCATCAGCTATATAGAGACCCATGGCACCGGCACTATGATCGGTGATCCCATAGAACTAAAGGCGCTGACCAGGGTTTTCCGGCAGGTTACCTCCGAGCGGCAATTTTGCGGTGTAGGCAGCGTCAAAACCAACATCGGGCACCTGCTCAGCGCAGCCGGTATAGCCAGTTTGATAAAAACAGCCCTTGCCCTCCGGCATAGGCTGATACCTCCTACTCTACATTGTGAGACTCCAAATCCCAGGTTTGAATTTGCCAACTCCCCCTTCTATCCCAATACTGCAGTAAAGGAGTGGGAGGTCCGCCATGGGATTCGCCGGTCTGGAATCAGTTCCTTCGGTTTTGGAGGGACAAATGCCCATATGATTGTGTGTGAGTTCCAACCTCAATTCTATGAAGAATATTATGAGCAAAGAAGTGCGCTGCCGCCCATCCGGTTCAATCGCAAGCGGTATATGCCGGAGGAGCATGAGACAGCGGCAGGAGCACCTTTTTTCAATCTGGCGGAGGATAAGGATGAATGGAGTAAAATTCATTCCAATACAATATTTTCGTTGCTGAAGCTGAAAAAGGAAGATTAATTAACGATAACTGGGGTGGTCATTATGATAAATTATAATGAGTTTAAGTACCTTGTCGAAATGAAAAATACCGATTTTATTATGCGGGACCATCGGCTTTTCCAGGTTGGCATCATGCCTGGAGTCACTTTTCTGGAAATGGTCTGTAAAGCGTTAAAGGCAGAAGGCTTTTCTCTTTCGGAAATCCAGCTTAAAAATATACTTTTTAAAGAACCTATATCTACGACGGAAGCCTTCGATAGAAGGATACGCATTGCCCTGGAAAAAACAGAGAAATGTGGGATCATAACCGCCAAAAGCCAAAAAATAAAAGGTAACCGGGTGCTCAGCACGAAATGGGAAGACCATCTCCAGTGTGAGCTTCACCTTACCCAGGGGTTTCCGGCAAAAACCCTTGATATTGAAAAACTGAAACACAGCGCTGAAAGAGTAGCGGATGCGGATGAAGCCTACGCGTATAGCCGCAAGGTAGGAATCAATCATCTGGAATTTATGAAGACATTGGGAAATATATACCTGGGTACAGATTATTTGCTGGCTGAGCTCCATTTATGTGATCTGGCTGAACAGTATCTGGATTATTCCTGTCTTCATCCCGTATACCTGGATGCTTCAACAGTTGTTCCTTTCCTGTTAAAGTTTAACGGCAAAAGCTTTTACGAAATTGACTCCGGAATGTTTATTCCCATGCATATCGAGGCATTTTGCGGAATGGAAGGTTTGAGAGAGAAGTGTTTTGTGTATTTGGAAAAGCGCAACAGTATACTTGCGGCATCCAGGGATCTTAAGAGCGATTATATAGAACTTTATAACGAACAGGGAAGAATGACAGCATGTTTTGATAAGCTTTCCTATAAGAAAGTGCGGTCGAAGGAGCTGATTTTAAATCTGGGGAAAGTAGAATCGGCGAAGGAAAACATCCCTCTATCCTCCAAAAACCAATGGCAAACAAGTTTGCATAAATCGTCACAGAAAAATGTATCAATAGCTTCTCCTTCACCGGAGAAACAGCCGGGAGCGAAAAACAGCAAATCGCAATCCATTCAGTCTGTCCAGCAGGATTTGCGTAGAATGGTAGCCGATGTAATGGATAGAAGGGCTGAGGATATCGATATTGAAGCAAGCTACTATGATCAGGGACTTGACTCGGGAAACCTATTACAGCTGGTTCAAGGGTTGGAAGATAAACTGGGGCAGCAGTTTTACCCGACGTTGTTGTTTGAGTATAAAAATATTAGAGAATTAGCGGAATACCTGATAAAGGAATTGGAAGAAAAGAACGATGAGCAGGATAAAAAGGAAGTCTATGGCATCCATGGAGAGTCCGAACTGATCTATTACCGTTGTGCCTGGGAGAAGTCCGCCCTTTCCTTCAATGCCCCGGAACAGGTACAACAGGAGAATGTACTGATTTTTGATGCCGGAGAACAACTATACCCTCTTTTTGCGGAGAGACTGGCCGGAGGGAACGCCGTACTGGTGAAACCCGGTAAGGAATACCGGGAGTCCGGAAATCGGATTTTTGAAATTGATCCCGGATGCCGGGCCCATTACAGTCAGTTGATGGAGGTCCTAAAACGCCGGAACCTGCTGCCTCAAAAAACAATTCATATGGGATCATCGGATGGTTTCAGTACAGACCGGGAAATTCTGGACCGGCATATGAAGAGCGGAATCTATTCTTTACTGTACCTTAGCCAGGCACTTATGGAGCAAAAGCGCGAAGAAAAAATCAGGATGCTTTTTGCATATCTGACCCGGGATAGCGAGTCTCAGCCCCAATACGCAGCAGTAAGCGGTTTTGCCAGAACCCTTCGGATGGAGAACCCCCGATTTGTCTGTAAAACGCTGGAGTTAAGGAACCCGTTGGAGGAACAGCCGGGATTATGGGATATTCTGCTCTCGGAGCTACAGATGGAAACAGAGGATGAAATCGCGGTGCGCTATGAAGATGGAAGACGTTTCGTAAAGCGGGTCAGAGAGTTTGATGCGGAAAGTAAAGCCGGGGAACCTGTAAAGCTGAAAGAGAACGGCGTATATTTAATCAGCGGAGGTGCCGGCGGTCTGGGACTGACTTTTGCAAAATATATTGCGGGACAGGTAAAATCAAGGCTGGTGCTTACAGGACGGTCCGGGTTAAGTGCTGAGAAGGAACGAAGGCTGCAGGCGATTCAGGCCTTAGGCTCTGAAGTTATGTATGTTCAGTCGGATGTGGCCAGCCTTGAGGATGTAGAAAAATTAACAACCCTCGTAAAAACACGCTTTGGTAGTATAGACGGTGTGATTCATAGTGCAGGAGTGGTCCGGGACTCGGTGATCCTCAGGAAAACTGCGGAAGAAATGGAGGCGGTACTGGCACCGAAGGTTTACGGGACAGTAAATCTGGACGAGGCTTTGGCCGGAGAAAAACTTGACTTCTTTATCCTGTTTTCTTCTGCGGCCTCAGTAGTAGGCAATGTGGGGCAGTGTGATTATGCCTATGGAAACAGTTTTATGGATCATTATGCAGCGAGGAGGGACATGCTTCAAAAACGGCAGGAACGGTTCGGCAAGACGCTTTCCATCAACTGGCCTTTATGGAAGGAGGGCGGAATGAGGATTGACAAAGACGCCGAAGACCGCCTTGCAAAGACCCTGGGACTCAGGCCCATCAGTACCGGGACCGGGCTGGAGGTCTTTGTAAAAGGGTTGGCACAACCGGAAATACAGCTGCTGGTTCTGGAAGGGGAGCGGCATAAGCTGGCGCAGGTAGTGGCCTATGGCCGGAAGGAGGACACAGAGGCAGAGGACGGTTCCACAGAGCAGATAATTGATATGCCGTCAGAAGAAGAGGCCGGATTCCCGTCGTGGGAAAAGGAAAGGGTGGCTTTTATCGGCAAAGAACCTGTCAATGAGCCCATAGCAATCATTGGAATGGGAGGTGTCATGCCCGGTTCGGAGAGCCTGGAAAGCTTCTGGGAGAACATAGCGGCAGGGAAGGACCTTATCAGTGAAGTACCCGCTGACCGCTGGGACTGGAAGGCCTGGTACGGTGACCCCAAAAAAGAAGAGAATAAAACCCACATAAAATGGGGCGGGTTTTTAAAGGAAGTGGATAAGTTCGATCCTCTATTTTTTGGTATATCGCCTAAGGAAGCCGAGTTGATGGATCCTCAGCAGAGAATTTTTCTGGAAACGGTATGGGAGACCATAGAAAATGCGGGCTACAGAGCTTCAGATTTATCCGGGACAAAAACCGGGTTGTTTGTCGGTGTAGCAACATGGGATTACTACGAGCTATTACGGCTTAAGGGGATTGAAATCCAAGCCCAGACATCCACCGGGATGTCCCACGGCATAGTGGCCAGCCGGATCTCTTATCTGCTGAACCTTCGCGGTCCCAGCGAACCCATTGAAACGGCATGCTCCAGTTCCCTGGTAGCGGTCCACCGTGCCATGGAATCCATCCGGAACGGGGAATGCGATATGGCCATCGCGGGAGGGGTTAACTTATTGATAAGCCCTACACTCTTTGTGTCCTTCAGCAAAGGGGGGATGCTGTGCGAGGATGGAAGGTGCAAGACCTTTGACAAAAGTGCCAATGGATATGCCAGAGGGGAAGGTGCAGGGGCCATTTTATTGAAACCGTTGAGCAAAGCCCAAAAGGACGGAGACCATATTTATGGAATCATCCGGGGAACTGCGGTAAACCATGGAGGCCGGGCAAGCTCATTAACCGCACCCAACCCCGATGCTCAGGAGGAAGTGCTGGTGAACTCCTGGGGGAAATCGGGAATTGATCCCACTACCGTAAGCTATATCGAAGCCCACGGGACAGGGACAAGCCTGGGAGATCCTATAGAAATTAATGGGCTTAAGAAAGCCTTTGAAAAGATGTACAGGGAATGGGAAAAGCCTTGGCCCCAAAAAGCCCACTGCGGCATCGGTTCGGTAAAGACCAATATCGGTCACCTGGAAAGTGCTGCTGGAATCGCCGGGATTATTAAAGTGCTTTTAGCGATGAAATATAAAAAGCTGCCCGCAAACATACACCTGAAGGAGGTTAACCCGTATATACAGCTGCAAAACAGCCCCTTTTTCCTTGTAAGGGATACCATGCCCTGGGAAGCTTTACGGGATGACAGAGGCCGAAGGATTCCAAGACGTGCAGGAGTCAGCTCTTTTGGCTTTGGCGGAGTCAATGCCCATGTAGTACTGGAGGAGTATGAGAATCCACTGTCCTTACAGAAATCAAGGCTTGTAACTCCACAGCTCATCCTGTTTTCTGCCAGGAACGAAGACCGGCTGAGCGCCTATGTAGAAAAAATGCGCAGGTATCTGCTAAAGGCAGTTGGGGTGCAAGAAGTGGATTTATTCCCAAAAGTTCAGAAGGATCTGGTGAAATGTGCTTCTGAGATAGTAAAGGTCACTATGGAGCATATACAGCCGGATAAGGATATGAGTGAATACGGTTTTGAACCTTTTATGCTGTCAGTCTTTGCGGAGCGCATCAGTGAAAAATACAGACTTGAGCTGACTATTTCATTGTTTTATGAATATACTTCACTGGAAGCGATTGCCGCATATTTATGTGAAGAGTACGGAGACTCCTTAAAAAAATATTATGGGGAGAACTTTACAGGCAGAGAGGAGGGGAATGCTGGGAAAAACAGTATCAACCTCTCTGATATGGCATACACACTCCAGATAGGCCGGGAGGCCATGGAGGAACGGCTGGCGGTAGTGGTATCGGATATGGAGGGGCTGCTGGAAAAGCTGGAGGATTACTCCCTCGGAAAGGATCACATCGAAGGCCTGTACCGGGGAAATGCAAAGGCAGGCAATACCTCCTTCGGATATTTATTGGACGGCGAAGAAGGAAAGGGCTTTGTAAAAAGCCTGATTGCAAACGGAAACCTCAGCAAGCTGGCCCAGTTATGGGTAGCAGGGATTGAAATGGACTGGGGGCTGCTGCATCGGGGAAATCCTCATAAACGCATCCCACTGCCTGCCTATCCCTTTGCCAGGGAAAGCTACTGGATACCGGAAACAGCTCCGGCAAGAGAGGCAAAAGAGCGGCAGAGGGAGAAACTGCATCCTTTCCTTGACAAAAACACCTCTACCCTGGAGGAACAAAAATATACGACCCTTTTTACAGGCAGTGAATTTTACCTGGCCCAGCATGTAATGGAAGGACGGAAGGTACTGCCTGCAGCCGCTCATATGGAAATGGCCCGCGCTGCTGGTGATATGGCAGGCAGAAGCCCTGTGCGGAAGATCAGGAATATTGTCTGGGCAAAGCCGGTTGCTGTAGAGGAGCAACCGGTTACGGTGGATATCCGCTTATATCCGAAGGGGGCTACGGTAGATTACGATGTAAGCACCGTCGATGGAAAGGATGACAGAGTGGTTTATTCACAGGGCGTACTGGTTTACGGCAATGAGGAGCCGCAGGCAGAAAACCGGTGGATGGATATTCCTGCGATCAGGAACCGATGCACCCAACAGCTCCCTGGCGGGGAGTGCTACCGGCGGTTCCGGGGGAAGGGACTGGAGTACGGCCAAAGCTTTCAGCCGGTACAGGAGTTGTTCTATGGCAGGAGGGAAGCGCTCTCCCGGCTTCAGCTTCCCCATGAACTGCGGGAAGGGTTCAAAGACTTTGTGCTGCATCCTTCCTTGCTGGACGGAGCGCTGCAAACCGTGGTATGCCTTGTGGAGGAGGGATGGGCGGAAACAGGCACCACCTATCTTCCTTTTTCCATCGGCGAGGTAGAGCTGGTACGCCCCCTGCCGGAAAAATGCTACGCCCATGCAGTGGTAACCAGGGACAATGTGGGGGCAGACCCGCAGGAAAAGAGATTTGAAATACGTATTGCAGACGAGGCGGGCCAGGTGCTGGTGGTAATGAAGGATTTTGCGGCAAGGGCCACCTCTGGGGTTCCGGCCTTCTATGGATCTGCCAGAGCCGAGACGGCTTTTTACCGGAGTGTATGGGAAAAGTCGGAGTTGCCTGCCGGGGATCCGGTAAAGTACCGGAAGAAAAATATTTTGATTTTAGATACGGACGAAACGGGATGGAATGCCATAAAAGAGTGGACGGACAGGGAAGCCGGACGGACCTTCCTGGTAAAACCGGGCAGCGGCTACCGGGATTTAGGGGGCGGAATCTATGAAGTTGCCCCTGCAAACAAAGGGGATTACCTTGCTTTGCTGGAAGGGCTCAAACGGCAGAACATGAGTCCCGATGTCATCCTGCACTACTGGTCGAAGGACAGCTTCAGCAGCAGCGAGACGGCATTAAAAGCCCAGTTGGATGAGGGCGTCTACTCCGTCTTCCTACTGAGTCAGGCGCTTATGGAACAGAATCTCCATACAGGCAGCTTCCTGTATGTTTACAGAGGACGGGACGGGATTACGGAACCTCAGTATGCTGCCGTAAGCGGGTTAGCAAAAGCAATCCGTCTGGAGCTGCCGGGATTTGCCTATAAGACTATTGAAGTAAAAGCTTCGGCGGCTGTGGACTCTATTGCCGGCATGGCCCTGATGGAGCTGGAAGCCGGAGATGAAACTCCAGTAGAAGTGCGTTATGAAAACGGGTCCCGCTTTGTAAAAGGAATGGAGGAATTTGAGCCGGGCAGCGGGACGGAGAACCCTTTACCGCTGAAAGAAAAGGGTGTTTATGTAATTACCGGCGGAGCAGGCGGTTTGGGCCTGATCTTTGCCCGGTACCTGGCCCAACAGGTGAAGGCCAGACTGGCCCTTGTAGGCCGTTCTCCGGCAGGCATGGTGAAGGAAGCGGAGCTGGAGAGCCTCCGACAGCTTGGGGCCGAGGTCGTTTACCTTCAAGCGGATGTTTCCAGGCGTGGTGAAGCGGAAGAAGTGATCCGGACGGTCAAATCCCGCTTTGGGCAGGTGGATGGCATGATTCACAGCGCCGGTGTGCTGCGAGATTCCCTGCTATCCAAAAAGACGCAAAAGGATATGGAACAGGTATTGGCACCCAAGGTGTATGGCACTATCGTACTGGATGAAGCAGCCAAAGAGGAGCCGCTGGACTTTTTCGTGCTGTTCTCTTCCACCACTGCGGTGACGGGCAACGTGGGCCAGGGGGATTATGCCTATGCCAACAGCTTTATGGACTGCTATGCGGAAATGGGAGAAGCCCTATTAAAACAGCAGAAACGCAGGTACAGGATTCTTTCCATCAACTGGCCCCTATGGAAGGACGGGGGGATGAGCGTTGATAAAGAGACTGAAGCCCTGATTGCACGGACCCTGGGAATGAAACCCATGGACACGGCAAAAGGACTGGATGCCTTTGCAAAAGCACTGACGCAAACCGGATGCCAGTGCATGGTGATTTCTGGAGACATGAACAGGGTAAAGCAGAGGATGAGCGGCAAAAAAATGACACCACCGGTCAATAAAGTATCCCACCTGACACAGCGGCTTGAGGAAGGGGATTTATTGAAAAAACTGCAAGCTGATTTGGCTGCCGGTGCAGCAAAAATATTAAAAATAAGTGAAAATGCCATTGATCCGGAAGCAGAAATGAGCGAGTTCGGCTTTGATTCTTTTGCAATCATTGAGTTCAGCAACCAGCTCAGCGATAAATATGCTATAAATATCATGCCCTCTATATTTTTTGAACATTCCACCCTTGATTCATTGGCCCGGTATCTGGGACAGAAGTACAAGGCTCCCTTGATTCAGTATTACAACGGCAGCGTGAAAGGAGCGGGAAAGCCAGAGACCGCCTATGCGGAAATAGAGATTTCTTCCGGGGAAGCCAAAGCAAGACCAAGATTCCTGAAGCTGCCGGAAAGCCCGGAGGTAAAACCTTTCACCCAGGAGAGACTGCCGGAACCCATTGCCATTGTAGGAATGAGCGGAGTGATGCCGCAATCGGAGAACCTGGAAGACTTCTGGTGCAATCTGGTGGAAGGAAAAGACCTTATTACGGAAATCCCCCAGGACCGTTGGGATTGGAAATCCTTGTACGGGGACCCGTCCCTGGAAGCCAACAAGACCAATATCAAATGGGGAGGATTTTTACGGAATGCCGATAAATTCGACCCCATGTTTTTTGGCATATCCCCCAGGGAAGCAGAGCTTATGGACCCCCAGCAGCGGGTATTCATGGAAACCGTATGGAAAACCATAGAGGATGCAGGCTATAAGGCTTCAGATTTGTCGGGAACCCAAACCGGGGTATTTGTGGGCGTAGCTGCCTGGGACTATTATGAGATTCTGAAGGGGTGTACTGCGGGAATCCAGGCGCAGACTTCGGTGGGTACCTCCCATGCGATGCTGGCAAACCGCATATCCTACCTCCTGAATATCCACGGTCCCAGTGAGCCCATCGATACGGCATGCTCCAGTTCGCTGGTAGCCATTCACCGGGCTGTAGAAGCCATAAGAAACGGGGATTGTGATATGGCCATCGCCGGAGGTGTGAGTATACTGGCATCTCCCACCCTTTATATCTCGTTCAGCAAGGCCGGTATGCTGTGTGAAGACGGACGGTGCAAAACCTTTGATAAAAGCGCCAATGGATACGTAAGGGCGGAAGGCGCGGGAGCCATACTGTTAAAGCCCCTGAGCAAGGCAGTGGCGGACGGAGACACTATTTATGCAGTGATAAAAGGAACTGCCGTCAACCACGGAGGCCATGTCAATTCTCTGACCACGCCCAATCCAAAGGCCCAGGCAGAGCTTTTGGCCAGGGCATGGAGAAAATCGGGGATTGATCCCACTACGGCAGGCTATATAGAAGCCCATGGCACAGGTACAAACCTGGGAGACCCTATTGAAATAAACGGACTGAAAAAGGCGTTTGAGCAATTGTATGCGGAGTGGAATAAGCCTGTCCCCAGGAAAGCGCACTGTGGAATCGGGGCAGTAAAAACCAATATCGGTCATCTGGAAACTGCCGCCGGCATAGCGGGTGTGTTAAAGGTGCTGTTAGCCATGAAACACGGGAAACTGCCGGGGAGCATACATCTCAAAGAGCTGAATCCATACATTCAATTGGAAGACAGCCCCTTCTATCTGGTGAAGGAAACCAGAGCATGGGAAAAAATAACCGATGCCACAGGAAAAATGCTTCCCAGAAGTGCAGGAATAAGTTCCTTCGGTTTTGGCGGGGTTAATGCCCACGTAGTACTGGAAGAGTATGTGCCTATGGCAGCAGAGCCGGAACTTCCTATGGAAAGACCGCAAATTTTCCTGCTCTCTGCCAAAAACGAGAATCGACTCAATGAATATGCAAAGCAAATGCTCCATTTCCTGAAAAAAGAAAGCAAAACTGGCTTGCCTCTAGACCGGGTGGCCTATACTTTACAGGTGGGCAGAGTAGCCATGGAAGAACGGCTGGCGGTAATGGCATCCAGTATGGAGGAACTGGTGGGCAAGCTGGAATTGTATACCGCCGGGAAGGAGCCTATAGAAGACTTATACAGAGGAAATGCCGGAACCGGTAACTCCAAATCGGAAACCTTGTTTAAAGGAATGGAAGACCGGGCATTAATCGGAAAAATAACCGACAGAGGAGAAATCTCCAGATTGGGACAGTTGTGGGTGTCAGGCCTGGAAATCGATTGGAAACTGTTATACCCGGCACAGGCAAGGAAGCGCATATCCCTTCCCACCTATCCCTTCGCAAGAGAGCATTACTGGGTACAGGAAAAAGGCGGTGCGGGTATTGCAGTTATTTCACCGGAGCAGCCCGTGAAGCTTCATCCGCTCATTGATAGAAATATTTCCACCCTGGAGGAGCAAAGATTCACTACCTGCCTGACAGGGAATGAATTCTATCTTGAGAATCATTGGGTCATGGGGAAAAAAGTATTGCCCGGTGCTGCGTATCTGGAAATGGCCAGAGCCGCCGGAGATATGGCGGGGAGAAGCAAGGTGCTGAAAATAACCGATGTAGTGTGGGCAAAACCTGTTGCTATAGAGCAGCAGCCCCAGCGTGTCGACATCAGTCTGTATCCCGCTGGTGATGCAGTAGAATACCAGGTCAGCACTGTCGGTGAAGATAACGTACCGGTAGTGCACTCCCAGGGGAAGCTGGTCTATGAAGGCATGAAGGAAAACAGACCTGCAGCAGAGCTCATGGATATCGGGACGGTCAAGGCCCGGTGCTTGAAACGCATGGCGGATGCAGACTGTTATGAGCGATTCCGGGAGAGAGGGCTGTACTATGGCCCCGGTTTTCAGGTTGTAAAGGAACTGGTTTACAGTGACACTGAAGCGCTGGCTTTCCTCCAATTGCCCTCCGGTTCCGGGAGTGATTTGGAAGGGTATGTGCTGCATCCGGTGCTGCTGGACGGAGCCTTGCAGACAGTGATATGCTTTATGGATACGGCAGGGGGTGCCTATCTGCCCTTCAGTATGGGGACCGTAGAGCTGGCAGGCACTTTAGCCGGCAGATGCTATGCCTATGCGGAGCTTACGGGAAATCAGCAGGCCTATGGCTATAAAACCTTTAAGGTACGTATTGCGGATGAAGAAGGAAGGGTACTGGTAACCATAAAGGACTTTACCGTACGTTTATCCGGCCTTGCTCCGGCTGTAGATACCGGTCTGGAGACAGGGATTGCCCAGGTGCTGTATTACAGGGAGGAATGGGAGAAATCCCGAGGGAAGAAGGCTGTGACGGGTGCTGCCGGGAGTAAGGCTCTTCTTGTTTTCGATACAGACGAGGCTGTATGGGATGCTTTACAAAAGCAGTCCATAGGTGAAAACAGGCAGGTCATTCTTGTGAAACCGGGTGCCGGATACAGAGAGCTTAGGCAGCGGGTGTATGAAGTGAATCCTGCAAATCCATCGGACTACAGGCAGCTCATGGAGGCACTGGGGAGAAAGAATATAATTCCCGGCGGCATTCTGCACCTTTGGTCCCGGGACTGCTTTGCACCGGAGGAAGAGCTGTTGAAGACGCAGCTTGACAAGGGGGCTTACTCGGTATTCTGCCTTGCCAGGGCACTTATGGAGCAGGAGATTCAAGAAGAGATACGCCTTTTATATGTCTATGGGAGAGGAGAAGTAGTCCAACCCCAGTATGCGGCAGTCAGCGGGCTGCTAAAAACCATCCGGCTTGAGAATCCGCGATTCATGGGTAAAACCATAGGAATACAGGCCGTAACCGGAGAAAGCCTGACTCCGGCTATGCTTCTGAATGAACTTATGGTATATGACGACATGGAAACAGAAATATACTATGAGAAAGAAACCCGTTATATAAAACGGTTAAAGGAATTTGATCCGGAAAAAGTCCCCCTGCAAGGCATACCCTTAAAAGAAAACGGAGTGTACTTGATTACCGGCGGCACAGGAGCATTGGGGCTGATTTTCGCAAAATATCTCGCACGGCGTACAAAGGGTAAATTGGTGCTTACAGGCCATTCCCCCTTGAATCCTGTAAAAGAAGAGCAAATAAAAGAAATAAAAGCCTTAGGCTCCGAAGTGATCTATATTCAAGCGGATCTATCCAGGCATCAGGAGGTAAAAAGGCTTATTAAGGAAGCGAAATCAAGCTTTGGTGAAATAAACGGAATTATTCACAGTGCAGGTGTTCTACGGGATGCCCTGCTATCAAAAAAATCAAAAGAGGATATGGAAGATGTACTGGCTCCCAAAGTGTTGGGCTCCTTATGGCTGGATGAAGAGACCAAAGGGGAACCGCTGGACTTTTTTGTGCTGTTTTCCTCTACTGTTGGTGTCACGGGGAATGCCGGACAGGCAGATTACGCTTATGCCAACAGGTTCCTGGACTATTATGCGGAACTGCGGGATGCTTTGAAAAAACAGCAGAAACGCCGGGGCAAAACCATTTCCATCAACTGGCCCTTGTGGAAGGACGGAGGCATGGGGGTTGATAAAGAAACCAAAATCCTGCTTGAAAAAACGCTGGGAATGAAACCCATGGATACCGAAACCGGACTGAATGCTTTTGAAAAAGCGCTGACACAGCCTGAATGCGGGTTTATGGTGATGGAAGGAAACCGGAATAAGCTAAAACGCTTGTTGCATTCCGGGCCGAAACCGTTGGAAGATGGGATGCCTGCACCGCTACCCCCTGTGGATGAAAATTATTTATTGGAAAAGATTCAGGATGAATTGGCGGTGATTCTATCCGGGATTTTAAAGCTGGATAAAAAAGAGATTGATACGGAATCGGAATTGCGGGAGCTCGGGTTGGATTCCTTTTTGTTGATCGAATTCGCCAACCGGCTGAATCACAAATACGGCCTGGGGATTATGCCGGCAATCCTTTTTGAGAATCCTACCCTCGCTTCCTTTGCTAGGTATCTGCTGCGAGCCTATAAGAACCACTTCATGGACTATTATCCCCACAGCGTGAAGACAAGGGAAACGGAGAAAAAACCGGAAGTATTTGAACCGGCAGCGGCAGCCATCCAACCCAAAACAAGGTTCCAGGTGCTGCCGGACAGGGATAGAAGAGGGGAAACCCCCATTGCCATTATAGGGCTGAGTGGGGTGATGCCCCAGTCAGAAGACCTGGAAAGCTTTTGGAAAAATCTGGAGTTCGGCAAGGATCTGATCACCGAAGTACCCCGGGACCGCTGGAACTGGGAAGACTGGTACGGTAATCCGGCCGAAGAAGATAACAAAACCAATGTCAAATGGGGCGGTTTCATGAAGCATGCCGACAAATTCGACCCCATGTTTTTCGGAATTTCACCCAGGGAAGCGGAGCTTATGGATCCGCAGCAGAGGGTATTTATGGAAACCGTATGGAAAACCATAGAGGATGCAGGTTACCGGGCTTCGGATTTGTCGGGAACCAAAACCGGTCTGTTTGTAGGTCTCTCCTCCTGGGAATACTATGAGCTTTTAAAAGGGTACGGCGGTGGAATTCAAGCGCAAACCTCTACCGGCATCGCCCACGCTGTTCTGCCCAACCGCATCTCCTATCTGCTTGACCTCCATGGACCCAGTGAGTCCATCGACACGGCATGTTCCAGCTCCCTTGTAGCCATCCACCGTGCAGTGGAAGCCATACGCAGCGGGGATTGCGATATGGCGGTGGCAGGCGGAGTGAATGTCCTGGCCAATCCTACCCTTTATGTATCCTTCAGCAAAGCCGGTATGCTGTGTGAAGATGGACGGTGCAAGACTTTTGACAAGGATGCCAATGGATATGTAAGAGGGGAAGGCGCAGGAGCCGTTTTGTTGAAGCCTTTGGATAAGGCTCTGGCTGACGGTGACCCGATTCGTGCCGTCATCAAGGGAACTGCCGTAAACCACGGAGGCCGTACCAATTCACTGACAGCCCCTAACCCCAATTCCCAGATGGAGGTAGTGGTGGATGCCTGGAAGAAATCGGGAATCGACCCGGATACCATCACCTATATAGAAGCCCACGGCACAGGTACAAGCCTGGGCGATCCTATTGAAATAAACGGACTGAAAAAAGCCTTTGAAAAGTTATACAGCCAATGGGGAAAACCGGTGCCGCAAGAGGCCCGGTGTGGGATCGGAGCGGTAAAGACCCATACAGGACACCTGGAAGCGGCGGCAGGAATCGCGGGTATTATCAAGGTGCTTCTTTCCATGAAGCATGGAAAGCTGCCCGGAAATATCCATTTCAAAGAACTGAACCCCTATATACAACTGGAAGGGAGTCCCTTCTTTATTGTAAAAGAAACCAGTGCCTGGGAAAGGCTCAAGGATGAGAAAAACCGCACAGTCCCAAGGCGCGCGGGAGTGAGTTCCTTTGGCTTTGGGGGAGCCAACGCCCATTTGGTGCTGGAGGAATATATACCGGAAGAAAACAGGGAAAATCCCAGTATAAAAGGTCCTCGCCTCATTGTACTTTCTGCCAAAAACGAGGAAAGGCTGAAGGAGTATGCAAAGGCCCTGTGCGCCTTTATCCATAGAGAAGGCCCTTCCCGCCTGTCTCTGACGGATATGGCCCATACCCTGCAAACAGGCCGGGAGGCCATGGAAGAGCGTTTGGCACTGGTAGCTTCCAGCATGGAAGAACTGGGTGAAAAGCTGGACCGGTACTGCCAAGGAGAAAAGGAAATCGATGGCTTGTACAGGGGAAACGTCCGAGTGGCTTCACCGGCATCCGAACTTCTTATTGACGGGGAGGAAGGAAAAGAGTTTATCCGAATCATCATTCGTGAAGGCAAATTGGGGAAATTGGCCCGTTTGTGGACCTCGGGCGTTGAAATGGATTGGAACCTGCTGTCTCCGAACCAGGAAAAGCGGCGCATTTCATTGCCATCCTATCCATTTTCAAAGGAACGGTATTGGGTCAGTACCCAACCGAAGGTCCGGCAGAAAGAGGAAAGAGCCTCTCAGCCTTTGCCGGACTGTACCGGCGCGGAACCAAATCTCAAAGATGGGATTGCCTGTGAAAAAACTCCACTGCCGGTCAGGCCGCTGATGGACTACCGGGAGGACTTCTTTTACGCTCCAGGCTGGAGGTATATTCCAGACCCGGTCGGACAGGATTCTGCCGTAAATGAAAAGGAAGCAGGCGGCAGGACCGTTCTTATCCTATACCCTCCACAAGCTTCCCTGCTGAAAGAAGCACTGGCGGAGGCCCATGGGGACGATGAAGTAAGAGAAATCAGGCTGGGGAGTGAAACAAGACAGCTTGCAAAGAACCACTGGGAGGTTTCAACGGAAGATCCCGGTGCCTTTGATGAACTTATTAAACAGTTGGAAACAATCCATACCCTCTATTACCTTGACGGAATTCAGAGCGGAAACGCAAGCACCGAGGATCCGGATACCCTGGATAAAACTCTGGAAGCAGGAATGCTGCCGTTATTCAGGCTGGTAAAGTCTCTGGGCAGTACCGGTTTTGGACGCTTCCCCCTCCAGTTGAAGGTCGTTACAAATGATGTGTACCCGGTGGTGGCGGGAGACCTCATAAAGCCCTATTCAGCGGGCTTAGCCGGCCTGATTGGGGCTGCTGCAAAGGAATTTCCCAAATGGAAGACGCTCTGTGTGGACGTAAGCGTAAAGGACCTGGAAGCAGAGATATCTGCCGGTAAAGCCCGGCTGGCGGTACAGCCTTTGCTGGATGAGGCCGGCAGTGTCCCGGGGGGAGTTATGGCTGTTCGCAAAGGCAGGAGGTATGTGAGAAGGATAGAGTCTGTCACACTTCCTGCTTGCACTGAAACCGTCTTTCGACCTCAGGGCGTCTATATGATTTTAGGCGGAGCAGGGGGAATCGGGCTTGAAGTAAGCCGCTATCTTGCCCAAAAGGTACAGGCAAGACTGGTTTTACTGGGACGGAGCGTCCTGGGCGCGGAACAGAAGAAAAAGATCGCTGAAATTCAAGCCCTGGGCACAGAGGTTTTATATATTCAGGCCGATGCAGCCGATATGGAAAGCATGAAAGCTGCCGTCGGCAAAGCCAGAGAGCACTTCGGGAGAATTAACGGTGTGATTCACTCTGCCGTTGCTTTAAAGGACAATATTCTGGAGAACATGTCTGAAAAGGCATTCCGGGAAGTGCTTAGCCCTAAAGTAAGAGGCAGTGTAATCCTGCACAAGGTCCTTGAGGGGGAGCAGCTGGACTTTATGCTCTTCTTTTCTTCCGCCCAGTCATTTGCAGTAAATGCCGGACAAGGCAATTACGCTGCGGCATGCACCTTCCAGGATGCATATGCCCATTTTCTGAGGCAGAAGGCCAGTTATCCGGTAAAGATTATCAATTGGGGCTATTGGGGCAGGATAGGGATTGTAGCTACCGAAGAGTATAACAAACGCATGGCGGCGCAAGGCTTCCAGTCCATTGAGGCCGGAGAAGGCATGACGGCCATGGAAAGGATATTGGAAAACCGTATTGACCAGGTGATCCCCATAAAAGCCAACCGCAGCACACTGGAAATGATGGGCGTTGATGCTGCCCATCAGATGGAACTCTATCCGGAAGAAATGCCTTCCCTTATTGAAACCGCTCTTGGGGCCATGAAGGATACCGGCCGGATAACCGGGAACCCGGAAGCTTCTGCCCATATGGAGAAGTTTGGACACCGGCTCCTGCTGGATGCCTTCCGGCGGATGGGTGTATTCCTTGGCAGTGGAGAGCGTTATACCCCGGAAGGCTTAAGCGCACAGATGGGGATTACCCCGGGCTATTCCCGCCTATATAAAGGTTTGCTGAAGATTTTTACCCGGGCGGGATTCCTCCGGGAAGAGAGAGCAGGCGTCGTAACCACTCCTGTGCTGGAAGATCCTGCACTGCAAAATGCATTGGGAAACCTTGAAGGAGAAAAGCAGCGGCTGCGATCACTGTACCCGGAAATAAAAGCCCATGTGAACCTGCTTTGGACTTGTCTGCGTTCATACCCCGATATCCTCAAGGGCAATGTCCCTGCAACCGATATCCTGTTCCCCCGCTCTTCCATGGAGATGGTAGAGAATATCTATAAAGGAAACAGGGAAGCTGACTATTATAACAATCTGGTTGTATCCGCCCTCCGGGCCTATGTGGAGGCCCGGCTTCCTTTCCTTGGCGAGAAGGAGAAAATTAAAATCATTGAAGTGGGAGCAGGTACCGGGGGGACCAGTGCCGCCATTTTTGAGGGAATAAGGGATTACGCAGATCAACTGCACTATGCCTACACCGACATCTCCTCCAGCTTTATACAATACGGCCGGAGGCATTATGGAGAGAAGAATTCCTTTGTGGAATTCAAAATTCTCAATGTTGAAGGCGATGTCCAGGGACAGGGATTCCTGCCCGGGGATTTCGACATCGTGATTGCCTCCAATGTACTCCATGCCACCAGGAAGATACGGGATACGCTTCAAAACGCAAAAACCCTTCTAAAAACCCACGGGTGGCTCATTATGAACGAAGCCACAGACAGCAGCGACTTCCTGACCCTGGCCTTTGGACTGCTGGAGGGCTGGTGGCTCTTTGAAGACGAAAGCGACAGGCTGGGAGGGGCTCCCCTTTTAAGTGCCGGTATGTGGGAAAATGTACTTGGCGAAGAAGGCTTCAGGACCATCCTTCTGCCAAGACACCCGGCAGATGCAAAAGCCTCGGGACAAAGTGTAATTATTGCGGAAAGCGATGGTTTTGTAAGGCGGAAAAAGTCTTCTTCGAAGGAAGATGCCGCAGTCCTCCAGGCTGTTACGGAAAGACTTCTCCCGGACGCCTCTGTGCCTATGGGAATGAAGGAGAAGGATGTCAAAGGATATATAGCGGAGACAATCACGGAAAGCCTCTCTGCGGTACTTAAAATTAACCCGAAAGAGTTTGAGCCCGATGCCGCTTTTAGCGTTTACGGAGTGGATTCCATCCTTGCCATTGAAATTATAAACAGGCTGAATGATGCATGGAATCTTGCTTTAAAAACAACCGACCTGACCCATTATTCAACCATTAATAAGCTGGCCCGCTATATTGCAGAAGCCTATGGAAGCTCTATACATTGCCGAAATAAGCCGGCCGCTGAAGTGCCCGGGCTGTCCGTCACAAAAGACAGCAGCGGGTCAGAGGCCGGGATACGGGAGCGCTCTGTAAAATCAGACAACGGAGAAATGGAGCCCGAAAACAAGGAGGAAGGCAGCTGCCGTCAATCCCTGACTGAAGAGGACATCGCCATTATCGGTGTCAGCGGCCGCTATCCCCAGGCAAGAAATCTGGATGAATACCGGGCAAACCTGGAATCGGGAAAAGACTGCATTAGCGAGATCCCCGACACCCGGTGGGATTGGGGAAAGTATTACGACCCGAACCCCGATAAGGCCATAGAGGGAAAGATGTACTGCAAATGGGGCGGGTTTATTGAGGATACCGATCGTTTTGATCCACTGTTTTTCAATATCTCTCCCCGGTATGCGGAATTAATGGATCCACAGGAACGGCTCTTTCTGGAAGCAGCATGGTCGGTGCTGGAAGATGCCGGATATACCAGAAAGCATCTGGCAGAATACGCTTCAAAGGAAAATTCGGCAAATGTAGGCGTGTTTGTCGGCGTGTCCTCCAATGCCTATCAGCTTCTGGGGCTGGAGGAATGGAGCAAGGGAAATAGGGTGATCCCCAATTCGTACCCCTGGTCCATTGCAAACAGGGTATCCTACGCATTTAATTTCCAGGGGCCCAGCATACCGGTGGATACAGGCTGTTCCTCCGGATTGACCGCCGTTCATCTTGCCTGCGAAAGCCTTAAAAAAGGAGAATGTGGCCTGGCAATTGCAGGAGGGGTCAACCTTTACTTCCATCCCTCCAAATACATTGGATTGTGTCAGGCCAGGATGCTGTCCTCCACCGGGAGAAGCCACAGCTTTGGCGAAAAAGGAGATGGCTTTGTACCCGGGGAGGGCGTGGGTGCAGTCCTCTTAAAGCCATTAAGAAAAGCCATAGAGGATCGGGATCCCATTTATGCAGTGATTAAAGGCACCTCTGTGAACCATGGCGGAAAGACTGACGGATACATGGTGCCAAATCCCAATGCCCAGGCAGACCTTATATCTGCGGCCCTTAAAAGGTCCGGGATCAATCCCAGAACCATCAGTTATGTGGAGGCCCAGGCTACAGGTTCACCGCTGGGTGATGTTGTGGAAATGGAAGGGTTGACACAGGCCTTTGGACAGTATACCGGCGACAGACAGTTCTGCTCCATCGGATCGGTGAAAGCGAATATAGGACACCTGGAGGCAGCGTCAGGAATGGCGGGACTAACGAAAGTGCTGCTGCAAATGAAATATAAGAAACTCTTTCCCTCCATTCATTGCGATGAACTGAATCCCAACATTGATTTCGGATCCTCTCCTTTCTATGTACAGCAGGAACTGACGGAATGGAAGCAGCCTGTGGTAAAAGAAAACGGCATTGAGAGGAAATACCCGCGGCGAGCCGGTATCAATGCCTTTGGTGCGGGCGGCGCCAATGCCCACATTGTGCTGGAGGAATATGAAAATCCGCAAAACCGGCCGGGCAGTGATTGCCGGGAACCACAGATCATCCTTCTTTCTGCCAGAAATGAAGAGCGGTTGAAGGCCTATGCGGGGCAACTGCTTGATTTCCTTGAAAAATGCGAAGCTGAAAAACCTGTAAACCTCCTGGATATGGCCTATACCTTGCAGGTAGGCCGGGAGGCCATGGAAGAAAGGCTTGCGCTGATTGTATCGGATATGCTGGATTTACGGGAAAAACTAGCCCGCTGCTGTCAGGGTATGGAGGATATGGACGGGATATATAGAACCGGAAGGACAGAAGTGAAATTGCTGGTTGAAAGCAGTGCAGGAAAGAGGTTCATCCAGGAAGCCATGGAAGCAAAGGATTTCACCAAATTGGCCCTCCTCTGGGTATCGGGAGTGGAAATGGATTGGACATTGTTATATTCTGAACCTGCGCCCCAAAGGATCTCTTTGCCGGTCTACCCCTTTGAACGGGAACGCTACTGGATTCCGGGCCTGGAGCAAGACGCCGATGCTATAAGCAGAAGCGATGTACAGCCTGTGAAAACCAGCATGGAAGAGCAGGTGCAGGAAACTATTAAAGAGATGGTGGCAAAACTTCTGAAAATGCCTCCCGGGAAGATTAAAGCAAGCGAAAATCTTCAGCTCTACGGTTTCGATTCCCTGACAGGCACCAAGCTGGCAAACCATCTGAAGGACGCCTACGGAAGTGCAGTTTCGGTAAAATCGCTGTTCAGACTTTCTACGATCAAAGGCATTTCTCACTATCTGATCAACGAAGGGAGCATCCGGCAAGAAGATACGGGGGATCCGGCAGAAATCGAAGAAAGCCTGCCGGTAGAAAAGCAATGGGAGCAGGACAAAAACCGCGAGCCTTATGAAAAGCAGCAAACCAATGGATCCTTTGACAGGGAATTTTACTGGTCCATCGTTAAAGAATTGAGTGAAGGGACCCTTACGCCCGAAGAAGCATCTGACAAGGAAAAAGGGCTGATGAGAACGAAGGAGGGGGAGGCAAGGCATGTTGAACAAAGAGGAAATCTATAAAAAGGTTGCCAATAAGGAAATGACCGCAGAGGAAGCCTTGAAATACCTGGAGCGGCTGTACAGGCAAACCGGAGAGAGGGAACCGAACTTCCAGGATGACCTTGAAGCCTTCCCACCCAAAGATGACACCTCCTATCCTCTTTCGGAGGGGCAAAAGGCGCTATGGATTATTTATTGTCTTGCGCCCCAAAACTACGCATATAACTGCCCGGCAGCCTTTTTCATCGACAGGGATGTGGACATTGAAGTACTGGAAAATGCAATGCAGGATGTACTGGATAGTCATCCCTCCTTGCGTACCGTCATCTGCATGGAGGAAGGAAACCCTGTGCAGGTAGTTAAAGACAGGGAGAGGTTTCGCCTCCACCGGGAGGATATTTCCGGCCTTTCCAGGCAAGACGTTATTTTCAGGCTCAGGGAAGAGGCAAGAAAGCCTTTTGACCTTCTTCAGGGTCCGTTACTGTCTGCCAGCCTGTTCAAAACACAGGAACCGGATCACATTTTGTTCCTGAACTTTCACCATATCATGATTGACGGCATATCTATGTCCATCTTTTGGAAACATCTCCAGCAGTGCTATCGGTCCCGCAAAACCGGAAAAAGCCGTGAGATCTCAGCATCGAAGGTATCTTACCGGGATTTTGTGTACTGGCAGAAGAAGATGCTGGAAAGTGAAGAAGGACAACGGCACCGTCATTACTGGCTCCGGCAGCTATCAGGCCCAATACCTGCCCTTAACCTGCAGTTGAATCGTCCCCGCCCTGCGATACCTGCATACCGTGGAGAAAGCTGCACGGTGAGGATTGAAGGTCTGCTGCTCCGGCAGCTCAAAGAATTATCGCTGTCCAAAAATGTAACACTTTTCTCTCTGATGCTGGCTGCCTTCAAAGTGCTGCTATACCGTTACAGCATGGAGGAAGACATTCTTGTGGGAACTCCGGTGGCCGGCAGGCCGGAAGCCCGCTTTGAAAACGTCATGGGTTACTTCGTAAATATGGTAGTGATAAAAAGCAGCCTGTCAGGAGAAATGAGCTTTGAAGCTTTTATGGAGCAGGTGCACAAAACTGCTTTGGATGCCCTGGAACACAGTGATTATCCGTTTTTCAGCCTTGTGGAGGAACTGCGGAGAATAAAAAACGACAGCAGCCTTCAGCCTTTCCAGGCAGCTTTCTACTTTCAAAACTGGATCGTAGACCTGAAGGAAGATTCGAGCTGTGACGGAGTAAAAGACACCTTGCATTTACGCCCCCTTACGGACATTCGCCAGGAGGGGGAGTTTGACTTGACGCTGGAGGTTATGGAAAATCAGGAGGGCCTCGTAATAAATATAAAGTACAACACGGAGCTTCTTGAAGAAAGCATGATACGTCCGATGGCGGAGCACTATCTGCAGATTTTGAGAAGCGCTGCAAAATCGCCCCGGATTCAGCTTTCGGACATTCCGATGCTAACGGAGGAAGAAATACAGCGCTTGGAAGAATGGAACCATACGGCGGCAGATTATTCAAAGGACAAGTACGTCCACCATTTGTTTGCAGAGCAGGCTGCACAGACTCCCGACGCTGTGGCTGTTACCTGTGAAGGCATGGGGCTGACCTATGGGGAGTTAAACGCAAACGCAGACCGTCTGGCTGCTTTTTTATACCGTCGGGGTGTAAGGAACGGGACACTGGTGGGAATTTTGATGGAGCGCTCCATTGAAATGGTGACCGCTCTGTTGGGCGTGCTGAAGGCAGGCGCTGCTTACGTCCCGTTGGACCCCCATCACCCGGAGGAGCGGCTGTCCTACATGATGGAAGACAGCGGACTGGCTGTCCTTATCACCCAGTCTACCATAGACTATAAGCCGTCTGGCGGCAGTGTTGAAATAATCTCCTTGGATACGGCCTGGGAAAGCATTATGAAGGAGGCTGCAGAAGCCATTGATCCCTGGGACCTTTATGACAGGGTAAATCCGGAAGCTCTTGCCTATGTAATTTATACCTCGGGCTCTACGGGAAAACCCAAAGGGGTGCAGGTCCTTCACCGGGGATTAAGCAATTTTCTCTGTTCCATGGCACGGTGTCCCGGCTTCACCCGGCAGGATGTCCTGCTGGCGGTCACCACCCTATGCTTCGATATAGCGGGCCTGGAATTATATCTGCCGTTGATTCAGGGCGGACGGGTAGAGATTCTGCCGGCCCATCTTGCCGTGGATGGAATCAGGCTGAAAGAAAAACTGGAAAACAGTGACATCACCGTTATGCAGGCAACCCCTGCTACCTGGCAGATGCTGATGGATGCAGGCTGGGAGGGTAAAAAGGCCATAAAGATATTATGCGGCGGAGAAGCATTGAGCGAAGAATTGGCCCAAAAGCTGTTGCAGCAGGGCAAAGAAGTCTGGAACCTTTATGGACCTACGGAAACTACCATATGGTCCACCATAAGCAGGGTGAAACAGGAAGGAAGGTTAAGCATCGGCCGGCCCATAGCTAACACAAAAGTTTATATTCTGGATAAAAACAGCCGACTTATACCTTACGGTGTCCCGGGAGAGCTGTTCATAGGAGGCGACGGATTGGCAAGGGGGTATCTGGGCAGACCGGAGCTCACGGCAGAGAAATTTATACCAAATCCTTTCCTGCAAGGGGAGAAAATGTATCAAACCGGTGACCTGGCAAGATGGCTGCCGGACGGAAACATAGAGTTCATCGGAAGAATGGATCATCAGGTGAAAATCCGCGGCTTTCGGATCGAACTGGGTGAAATAGAAGCGCAGCTCTTACGGCATGAACAGATCAGAGAAGCCGTTGTGATAGCCCGCGAAGATAAAAATGCTATCAAATTCCTTTGTGCATACCTGGTAGCGGAAGGAGAGCCTACTGTGGTCGAACTGAGGAAATACCTGTCAAAAAATTTACCGGACTATATGATCCCCGCATACTTCATACGCTTGGAAAAAATGCCTTTGACACCAAATGGCAAAATTGACAGAAAAGTCCTGCCGAAGCCGGATGAGAGTGTAGATACAGGAACTCCCTATGTATCTCCAAAATCAAGGCTTGAAATCGAGATGACCGAAATTTGGAAAGAAGTTTTAGGCAGGAAGCGCATCGGTATTACGGATAATTTTTTTGATGTTGGAGGCAGCTCAATTTCCATGGTCCGGGTTAACAGCCGGATGAACCAACTCCTAAAGAAGGAAGGGAAAAAAGAAATAGCCGTAATGGATATGTTCAATTACCCCACCATTGATGCGCTTCTGAAAAGTATTCACCAGGGAGAGGAAACGGATTCGCGAAGGCAAGCAGAAAAAAAGTCACAATTGGTTACATCCAAAACGCTTCTGGATCGATCCTTTAAGAGGAATTCCGAGGGATGGGGGAGAATGTCCCATAAACAAACAGGACTGGAAATAGCAGTCATCGGTATGGCGGGCAGGTTTCCCGGTGCCGGTACCCTCAAAAAGTTTTGGGATAATCTGAAGAGTGGAGTGGAGTCCATTACCTTTTTCTCCGATGAAGCTTTGAAAAAAGGAGGAGTGACCGATGAACTGCTGAGTAATCCCAACTATGTGAAGGCCAAGGGAATTCTACCGGATGTAGAATATTTCGATGCTTCCTTTTTCGGATACACACCGGCGGATGCGGAGGCAATGGACCCTCAAATGAGGATTTTCCACGAATGCGTATGGGAAGCGCTGGAAAATGCAGGGTATAATCCCTATACCTATAAAGGCTCTATCGGACTTTATGGAAGTTCATCCAATAACATGTATTGGGAAGCACTCAACTATCTGTCTTTATTCCATAAGGATACGGCCTCCCAATTTAATGCATTCCAATTTGTTTCGAGGGATTTTTTATGCAGCCGGATCTCCTATAAGCTGAACTTGCGAGGTCCCAGCATGCTGATTCAAACAGCCTGCTCCTCTTCGCTGGCAGCCGTCCATGCTGCTTGTCAGAAATTGCTGGCAGGAGGCTGTCATATGGCAGTAGCGGGAGGGGTATCGGTATCACTGCCCCAAAAGAACGGTTATCTATACCAGGATGGCATGATTTTGTCGCCCGACGGGCGCTGCAGAACTTTTGACGCCCAGGCTAACGGCACGGTAATCGGGGAAGGTGCCGGCGTCGTTGTCCTGAAGCGTCTGGAAGATGCGGCCGCCGATGGAGATACCATTCTGGCCGTAATAAAGGGAAGTGAAGTGAACAATGACGGTTCTGACAAAATAGGCTACACCGCCCCCAGTATTGAGGGCCAATGCCGGGTCATTGAGGCGGCCTACCATATGGCGGAAGTTGAGCCAGAAACCGTCAGTTATATAGAAGCCCATGGAACGGGAACTGCTTTGGGGGATCCCATAGAAGTAGAAGCCCTTAAAAAGGCTTTTCATACCTTCAAACGAAATTACTGTGCCATCGGCTCGGTAAAGACCAATATCGGGCATCTGGATGCAGCGGCAGGAGTAGCAGGCCTGATAAAAACAGTATTGTCGCTGAAAAACAGGCAGATTCCCCCTAGTCTTCACTATACTGTGCCCAACCCAAAGATTGATTTTGACAACAGTCCCTTTTATGTGAACAACACATTGCAAAACTGGGAAAGGGAAGGACAGCCTTTGCGTGCAGGGGTAAGCTCTTTTGGCGTCGGAGGAACCAATGTCCACGTGGTGCTGGAAGAAGCTCCGGAACAAGATACGGCAGAGGCAGGGCGCGAATACCAGCTGGTGGTGCTTTCCGCCAAAACGCCAACGGCCCTGGACAGGATGTCGCAAAATTTATCCCAATACCTGAAGGAAAATCCGGAAGTCTGCCTTGCAGATGCGGCCTATACCTTGCAGGTAGGAAGAGCGGAATTCCAGTATAGGCGAGCCTTTGCTGCCAGCGGTGTAGCAGAGGCCATCGAGCAGCTTACCCGGCCATTCACTCCGGAATGTGCGCAAGAGAAGGGTCGGAAAGTGGTATTCATGTTTCCCGGTCAAGGTTCCCAGTATACAAAAATGGGCCAGGACCTTTATGAGAAGGAACCGGTATTCCGGGAGGAAATGGACCGATGCTTTGACATCGTAAAGCCCATGCTGCCCATGGATATAAAAGAAGTGCTATATCCGAAAAACAATACCGTTCCTGCAAAAATCACCGATACACTGGTGGCGCAGCCCTTGATCTTCTCCTTTGAATATTCTCTGGCAAAGCTGTTAATGAGCCTCGGAATCAAGCCTGACGTGATGATCGGCCACAGCCTGGGCGAATACACAGCTGCATGCCTGGCAGGGGTATTTGCTTTGGAAGATGCCCTATCCCTGGTAGTCGAGAGAGGAAAGCTGATGCAGCAGCTGCCGGAAGGGGCTATGCTCAGTGTGCCCCTCACCCAAGAGGAACTGAAACCCTTCCTGACCGAAGGGCTGGCGCTGGCGGCCGTGAACAGCACTTCCCTGTGTGTCGTATCAGGAAGCAACACAGCCGTAACCGATTTGGAGGAGCGCCTGCGGAAGCAAGGGTATCAGGGAATCAAGCTGCCGGCTTCAAAGGCATTTCACTCGAAAGGGATGGAGCCTGTAATAGAAGCCTTTACCCAAAAGATGAAGGGAATGAAGCTGGGTAAACCCCAAATCCCCTACCTGTCCAATGTCACAGGCAGTTGGATCACGGCAGAAGAAGCAGCCAGCCCTGCCTACTGGGGAAGGCATCTTTCTGAAACCGTCCGGTTTGCAGAAGGCATGGCGGAAATATTGAAAGAGCAAGATGCCCTGCTGCTGGAGGTAGGACCGGGCTGGGCACTGAATGCAGCAGTAAAGCAGCACGAGGATTACAGGGAAGAGCCTGTGGCGGTGAACCTCACACGCTATGAACAGGAAGAAGTAGCGGAAAGGTCCTTCCAACAGCTGTTGAGCAACATGATAAAGCAGTCTCAGGAAAAACTGGATGACCGGGCCTACTTATTTAACCAACTGGGGAAGCTCTGGTGCGCAGGACTCGCCATCAAGTGGGAATTGCTGCACAAGGACGAGAAGAGAAGGCGTATCCCGCTGCCTGCATATCCCTTTGAACGCCAGCGCCATTGGGTGGATGGAAACCCATTGGAAGAATTAAAACATCATACTATAGGCTCAGACGTTAAAAAAATTGGCAGAAATTCCAGGGATCAATGGATGTACATCCCATTGTGGAAAAAAGCGGAGCCTCCCCATAAGGAAGCCTCTGACGGATTCAAGGGCTGTATGGTTTTCATCAACGACCATCCCTTGGTTCATACAATCACCCGTCGGCTGCAGCAGGAATTCAATGAACTTTTCGTTATTAAATCCGGCGGTAGATATGCCCGGGAAAATGATCATTACTACCAAATCAATCCCAGCGAAAAGGAGGATTACAGGAAAGTACTCCTTGACTTGAAGAAAAAGGGGCACAGCCCCCAGCGAATGGTACACCTGTGGAATGTCACAGGGAATATTCCCTCCTGCATGAGTCCGGAGACTGTTAGGAAGAGACAGGAGGAAGGGTTTTACAGTCTTATGTACCTGACACAGGCAGTAACCAACACCCACCAGCTGGAAAACATAGAGATCATGGTTGTATCCGATCACCTGCAAGACATCACCGGAGATGCCGTGGACTATTCCAAGTCTACCATTCCGGCAGCCTGCAAGGTCATAAACCAGGAATGCAGCAATATACACTGTCGAAGTATCGACATAGACATCTCCGAAGGGAGATCTGCCAGGGAAGCCCGGCTGCTGGAACATCTGATGCTGGAGTTCAGCGCCAGAGACAATGAAGTTATAGTGGCATACCGGAACAACAGAAGATGGGTGCCTGCCTTTGAGCTGGTAAGTCCCGATGCCGTGGAAGAATCTGCACAAATCAAGCTCCGGGAAAAGGGCGTGTACCTCATTACCGGCGGCCTTGGAAATATGGGTCTTGTTTTTGCCGACTATCTGGTGCGGAAGCACAGTGCAAAAGTAGCACTGCTGGGCCGTTCCGAATTCCCGCCCAAAAAAGATTGGGGACAATGGCTGGACAGCCATGACGCCGACG
>JAEZXR010000116.1 GCA_023419605.1 Bacillota bacterium
CAGGTTTACCAGCAGTAAAGCTGCCGAACCAACAGCAATGGCGTCTGCCCCCAGAGCTCCCCCCCTACTGAAAACGACCGCTCCCTCTTTTTTTATGTAGCACTTCTTTAGTGCCGTTTCGGTGCAAATATCATAGAAGAGCGAGGAGCATTTTACTAACGGTCCGCTCAGGATGACGATACCCGGGTTTAAAAGATTAATGAAATTAGCCAATCCGATGCCCAACACCACTGCGGCCCGGGTCACCACTTCTTTTGCCAACGGGTCTTTCTGCACCGAAGTGCAAATGTCGATATAAGTAATGTCTTCTATTTCCTTTTCAATGCGCGTAATCCGGCCTTTTTTTACTTCTGCAACAAAATTTTTTGTTATGGAATGAGCGGAAGCATAACATTCAATGCAGCCATAGTTGCTGCAGCTGCATACTTCTCCGTCTGCGTCCACTACCATGTGCCCAAAAGCATCTTCTGCATCATTGAGGGTCCTTACAATAGTCCCTGCTGAAATTACACCGGTACGTATACCGATTCCACAGTGAATATAGGCTGAGTTCATAAAGCCTCTGGCTTTTCCAAAAAGCCTTTCCCCCAGTACTGCCGCATTGGCTCCGTTATCGACCATGACAGGACAGTGGAGTCTCTCTCGAATCATTTCCTTTAGGGACACATTTTCCCAACCGGAAGTTCCAAAATTCACAGGGTTCAGCATGACCCCGCTTTCCCTGTCCAGAGGCCCTACGGTTCCTACCCCGATACCGATCAATCCTGATGAATCTCTGCCTAGTTTTCTTCCTGCCTTTAAAATCCATTCCGTGATCAAATCGATGGTCTTTTCAGGGGAACAGGTATGATCCATAGGAAATTGGTATCCTTCCAGCACCTTCATTTTCAGGTTTGCAATCACAGCCCGGGTGTAAGTTCTTGATATGTCAATCCCCACAATGTAATACCGGTCCGGATTAACATCGTACAGGACAGGCTTCCTTCCGCCCGTCGATTCACCGATACGGGACTGTACAATGATTCCTTTTTTCTCTAAGGGCTGCATGATGCGGTTCAATGTAGTCAGCCGGGTATCCGTTCTTTGAGCAATATCATTTTTTGTTAAAGGGCCTTCCTTTTGAATCAGGCTGAGAATCTCTGCCGTTTCCCTTTCCAGTCCCTGCAAATAAGCATAGATGCTTTCCATTCTTTACTACCCCCTATACAGCTTGATGGTTGTATCCGGTATGAGCTTTTTACCGTTTTTGCAACAAGCCTGCCAAGAAAAGCAAACCGAATTTCTTTTTAGGCGTAGACGTTTTTGCTTTTTATGTCTTATTGAATTTCTGCCTGGCCTTTTTCCTTTAGAATCTTATTTAAAATTTTCAGATTGAACAAATTCTTTGCATCCGGCTCTTCCTTTAAAAATCCTGTTTCTACCGAGAGTTTGATAAAGCCCTGTACCGATTCCTTTTCCGGATTATTGGTTACCACCAACCTTTTAAAGGCTTCATCAAGAACATCCTTTGCCAGTGCGCTCTTGGTCAGCTCCTTGATTTGAGTATTTACAGTCTCTTTTGCCTTTTCGGGCTCCTTATTGATGTAGTCCGTCAGTTCTACATGGGCACGGAGGAATTTTTCTATGATATCCGGATGATCTTTAATGAATTGGGTTCTGGCAATAATTACAGCCGTGGTATACTTGCCCTCTTTCCATACCTCTTTGTAATCCAGCAGCACATTGGCCTTAACCTCCTTCACCAGGCGGGAACCCCAGGGTTCGGGCACCAGCGCTGCATCGATCTCGCCTTTATCCAGCAATGTTTTAATGTCGGGGTTTTCCGCTTGCCGTACCTCCACGGTTCCTCCCTTGGTGGTATCCTTTAACCCGTTCTGCTGCATCAGATTTCGCAAGGATAAATCCTGGGTGTTCCCAAACTGGGGAACAGCCACTTTTTTGCCGCTTAACTCCTTAACGCTTTTTAATACAAGATCTTTCCTCGTAACCAGAATCGCTCCCGCATCGGTGGCTCCCGCAATAATCTGGAGATCACCCTTTGATTTTGCATAGCCGTTGATTGCAGGTCCCGGTCCTATGTAACCGATATCGATTTCTCCCGCGAACAGGGCTTCAATCTCTGAAGGCCCGGCATTAAATTCCTTCCACTCAATTTTATTGATATCGCCCAGTGCCTTCTGAAACTGCCCTTCCGCCCTACCGATCAGAGCCTGGGAATGGGTAATGTTCGGAAAGTGCGCAACCCGCACCGTCACATTTTGGTCTACCTTTTTGGACCCGCATGCAGACGTGGCGATTAAAACCGTTGTCATCACCAGCGCAGCCACCACGCTTTTTAAAATATTGCTTTTCATTCTACATCTTCCCCCTCATTTCACTTTCTATGGCAGCAAAAAAGGCTAAGCAATAAATCCCTCTTTTTTAGTGGGAATTTGCTTAGCCTCCAGTGTATCTGGTCAGCACCTTTATCGTTTTACAAACACAATACCTAGTATTTGTATTCGTTTTATTGGATTTATTTTAAGGGATAATACAATATTTGTCAATGACTTTTTTCTAAAAAAAACAAAACGGCATAAAGAATACTCCTTACGCCGTTTTATCATGGCTAAAAACTAAAAACTCCTTCCCTTGTTAAAAGGAAAGGAGTTTGCTTTTATTATCAGTCTGTAGTATAAGGCAGCAGAGCAACGTGTCTTGCTCTCTTGATGGCAATGGTCAACTGACGTTGGTGTTTTGCGCAGCAGCCGGAAATTCTTCTTGGAAGAATCTTACCCTTTTCAGAAACGTACTTTCTGAGCTTTGCAGTTTCCTTATAATCTATATCAGTTACTTTATCAACACAAAATGAGCAGATCTTCTTTTTTGCTCTTCTCATTTTCATGCCGCCTTTGCCTTCGCCCTTATCATAAGAGTCTCTATTGTTTCTTTCTCTTTTTGGTCCTGGCATGTTATAAGCCTCCTTTCATCATTTACAATTTCACTAAAATGGCAGTTCGTCGTCATCCTCCAGCGGATAGAAACCTTCGGCTTCATTCATTCCGCCTTCATTTCCAGACCTTACAGGCGCACCTTCGCTACTTTTACTATCTACAAAGTAAGCTTCATCTGCGATAACATCTGTCGCATAGTGCCTTTTTCCTTCTGCATCATCCCAGGTCCTTGTTTGAATGGACCCAACCAGTGCGATTCTTCTTCCCTTCGTAAAGAATTTGCTAACGAATTCGCCAGTTTTTCCGAATGCAACTATCGAAATAAAGTCTGCCTGTTTTTCTTCTCCCTGCCTTTGAAACCTTCTATCAACAGCAACCGTAAACCGGCAAACCGCCGTATTGTTGGTGTTGGTAGCATACCGAAGCTCGGGGTCCTTTGTCAATCTTCCCATTAAAATCACTTTGTTCATAAAATCACCTACTGGTCTTTCCTAATTACGATATACTTGATAACTCCCTCGGTTATTTTATAAAGTCTTTCGAGTTCTGCTGGGAAGCTGGATTCTGCGCTAAAGTTAGCCAGAACGTAGTAGCCCTCATTCAAATCGTCGATAGGGTATGCGAGTCTCCTCTTGCCCCATTCTTCAATGCTCTCCAACTGAGCCGAAGTTTCTAATACATTCTTGAATTTTTCTACAAGAGCTTTTACGTTTTCTTCTCCGAGTTCGTTGTTAATGATGAAAATGCTTTCATATTTATTTGCCATTTCGACTTCACCTCCTCCTGGTCTTTGGCCCTGCCACTTCTGTGCAGAGCAAGGATTACAAATAGATATTTTAACACACATGTATACGGAGTGCAAGGCTTTTTTATCGTTTTTCCGCATTTTTCACGTTGACAGTATTTTATTTAGCGCTGATAATAGATATAAAGTAGAAACTTTTGACACCCATCCCCTTACCCCTTCCCTCGAAGGGAAGGGGACCCATGTTTCTCGGCTGCGGCCGCGAGCAGAGGGGCTTCCGCCCCCTGCACCCCCAAGTATTGAATATAAATCTGCCCAGGGGGTACAGGGGGACTGCGTCCTCCCTGTTGGCCGCTTTAGCGGCCAAATAAAGTTGCCCCTCCTGGGAGGGGTGGGGGTGGGAACACAAATTTAGGAGGTATATTATGTTTTATCCATTAAAGTTTAAACCCGTTTATAAGGATTACATATGGGGCGGAAGAAATCTCGAAAAGCTGGGCAAGAACCTGCCGGAGGGCAAGGTGGCGGAGAGCTGGGAATTATCCTGTCATCCGGACGGCAAAAGCGTTATTGCCAATGGAGAATTCGAAGGAGTGGTACTGGCCGACCTGGTCGCCCGATATGGAAAGCAGGTAGTGGGAACGGCTCTGCCCGAAAAGGATATCGAGAAGTTTCCGCTTCTTATCAAATTAATTGATGCCAACGACAAGCTATCGGTTCAGGTTCATCCGGAAGATGACTACGCCAGGGTCCATGAAAATGGGGAACTGGGAAAAAACGAAATGTGGTATATTATCGATGCAAAGCCTGGAGCAAAGCTGGTATATGACGTAGCTCCAGGTACCACAAGAGAATCCTTCGCCCAGGCTGTAAAAGACGGAAAGATTGAAGGCTGTCTGAAATCCGTGGAAGTTCAGCCCGGTGATACATTGAACATTCCTGCGGGCCTCGTCCATGCCATCGGCGAAGGAATCGTTCTGGCAGAAGTACAGCAGAACTCCAATACGACCTATCGTGTTTATGATTACGATAGAACAGACAAAGAGGGAAATAAAAGGCCTCTCCATATCGAAAAAGCCTTGGAAGTGATCGACTTCAATACAGAGGGCAGAATCGAAAAATCAGAAGGGCTGAAGGTAGATCTTGGAGAGGGTTGTTCCAAAACCTATAAAATCGCCAACCGGTATTTTGCTGTAGAGCTTTATGCAGTAAAAGGCTCCATAAAGGAAAATGCCGATGGAAGCAGATTCCATATTTATATCTTTACACAAGGTGAAGGTGAATTCGTCTACGGTGACGGGATCCTCCATGTGAAAGCGGGTGAAACCGTAATGATCCCTGCCTCCCTGGGTACGTATACAATTCAAGGGAATTTTACCGCTATCAAATCCTATGTACCGGATATTGAACAAAATGTAGTCCTTCCCTTAAGGGAAGCAGGCTATAGCAAGGAAGAAATAATTGAAAAGGTCGCAGGACTGCGGTAATGGATGTACGAAGGAAATTCCATGAATGACAACTGAAAGGAGGAAGAGGCAGTGGATATTGATCTGGTGAAAGCTTCAAAAATGCTGTCTGAACTGGATTTGCACGGTATTATAATGGATAATGTACAAATTGATGTATTATGGTTCCGGACCATGTCCAACAGCGGCAATTGGAGGATCACCCGGCATACCCACTCTTCCTTTGAGTTTCATTTCATATACTCCGGTTCCTGCAAAGTACAGTTGGATGAAGATGCCTTTACGGTATCCGCAGGAGAATTCTATCTGACTGCTCCCGGAGTATATCATGAGCAAAGCGGTGCAGGGTCGGAACCTTTGATTGAGTTCAGCCTTAATTGTGACCTCAAGCTCCTTAATGAAGTCTCTTCAGAGGCAGGCAGCATCTATTATACCTTGAAACATTCCCCCTGTAAGCCCTACAGGGATACATCCGGTGCCATCCCCCATTTTGCTCATGCACTGCGGGAGGCGGCAGACAGGCCTTTGGGCTTTTTCACCGTTATCAAAAGCCTTGTTGTCCAGATTCTCTCCTGTGCTGCCCGGGCTCTGGAAACACACGCTCCCTCTTCCTATAGTATTCCCTTAAAAAGCAGCAAGGAAGATTATCGTTATGACCTGATTGAAAAATATATCCATGATAATCTGGCGAATCCGATCTCCACCAAGGACATCGCACGGCATTTGTACTTAAGTGAAAAGCAGGTCTGCCGCATTGTCCTTGAGAAGAAGGGTGTTTCCACCAAATCCCTTATTTCCAGCATCAAGTTTCAGAAAGCAAAAAGCCTTCTCAAGGATACAGACTTATCCATAAAACAGGTTTCCGATCTTCTGGGTTTTTCCAGCGAATACTACTTTCATCAGTTTTTTAAACGGGAAGAAGGATATCCTCCCGGGGTCTTCCGGTATAATGTACGTACAAAGTAAAAGAACCCTGAAAACAAGGGTTCTTTTACTTTTGGGGTTAAATTATACTATTTACTTTATTACACTGCCTACTGCGGGCTGGTTGAAGCCGTTGGAGTTGGTACTGGTGTCGGCGCTGTCGTCGGCGTTTGCGGCGCCGGCGTTTCAGTTACCTTGTCCTCATCCTCAATAATTGCACTTCCTGTTTCCTCATCCCATTCTACATAGTTCTTGAAGGTTTCCGCAATAAACCGTATTGGAACCAACATCCTGTTATTCATTGTTTCCGCTTTTACATCCAGTTCGACTTCCTTGCCGTTAACGAATGCGATTTTTGCATCCAGTTTCAGCTCAATTTTTATTGTGCTGGCTTCATACGTGGAACCATATACGGACCCGTATACTGTCTTTGTGATGGTTGCGGTGGCTGTATCCGGGTTCCATTGTACATCGGCACCCAGGGCATTTGTCACTGCCCTTACAGGAATCAGAATTCTTCCATACTTTATTACCGGAGGAACGTCACTCTTCAGTTCTTTTCCGTTAATAAATACAGGAATGGAATCATCGTTATTTTGCTTTCTTTGTGCAACGATTTCCCTGATTAACTCCTTTCGAGCCGCTTTGTCCTTATGTACCTCTTTAAGTTTTCCCCTCAACTCTTCAAGGTCTTTCTTCTTTTCCTGCCCTTTATTTTCCTGTTTTTCCTGAACTGCAGTACTCTTTTCCTCTGCTGCACCACCGAACTTGCCATTGCCGTACTTTTCTGCGTACACAGCAGATACACTGGAAGTAACTAAAAGAGCAACTGTCAGCGCAACGCCTAAAATCTTTTTCTTCACCGGGGTCCCTCCCTCTCATGATATGTATTTTATAGTTTTAAAACGCATCCTATTTTCACCGTTCTTATCCATGGATATTCAATGAAAAGTTTTCTTGCGTTTCTATAATATAACATTCGGTATTTCCAAAAATTTTCTAAGGTATTATGGAAAATTTTTATTAACTGGCATGGATATTGTCTTTAAATAAAAGATTATGAGAGATTTCCGAGTATATACTCCACACTGAAATAAGTACTTGTGGACAAAAACAGCAGGGGCAATTACTTGCCCCTGCTGTTTTTGTCCTTGTTTTCTTCCGATTTGTCTTTTTTATCCTTATCCGAATTACTGCCATTACTCTTTGAATTATTTTTATCATTATTGGAACTTCCGTTTTTCTGGGAAGTTCCTTTCTTCGCTTCATCTTTCTTCTCCTTACTGACTTCCTTATTCCAATAACTCCCCTTTTTATCCGTACTGGGCTGATTTTTGGTGGAAGTCGGCTTTGGAGTCTGTTTATCTTCATTCTTCTGCTCTTTCTTATTATCTTTACTCTCTTTATCGTCTTTACTATCCTTATTCTCTTTAGTACCCTTGCTATTCTTATTATCCTTCGTATCTTTACTTTCCTTTTCGTCCTTGCGTACTTCCTTCTTTTCGTTACCAATGGCCTTTAATAGATCGCGGACCGGTGTATCCTTGTATTCATTCACCTTTGCTTCAGGTTTTACCTCCTGCAGCCGCTCGATGAGCACCAGCTTTCCGGGAGAGATATCCATCTGCCGGGCTTCATCACGTCTCTCGATAGTCACTTTTTCTACCAATACATCGCTTTTAACCCCGGAAGTTTCAATCTTATCCTTTGCCGCTTCCTGCACCTTCTTTTCCACTTCCTGCGCTTTGCTCTCATCCTTGCTGGATACGGTCAGCATCACGGCATTCGTCACTTCTTCCTTCATATATCCTTTTTCAGAGGCCTGCTTAATAATCTCTTCCACCGCAAAATTTACAGGCTTGTTCTTAAAGCTCTGGTCTTCCAGCACTTTAGCCCCATCATCATTGATGGCTTCCACCCTTAGGATTCTGTCATACCGGTTTGCCACTATCTCCACACTCGGATTTATATCTACGTCGATATAGCTGTAAGGGGTATAATAGCTATAGGCACCGTACCCAATCCCGACGGAAAATACAAAAACAGCTGCTGCCGCAACCGCTCTCACTACAAATCTATAGGGAAGGGTTCTTTTTTTTTCGTTCAGATCAATCTCAACACCCACTTGTAAAGGACTTCTATCTCTGACTTTTATAAATTGTCCGTCTTTGCTTAAAACAATAGCATCTCTTCCCTTAATATCCACTACAACTGCTTTCATATAGACTCCCCCATGCAATCCAGATTACATGTAATTAATTCTACAGCATATCTACATAATCCCTTAAATACTGATAATCTCCAGTATTTATAATCACTACCGCCAATACATACTTTCGCGCTCTTTCTATCTTTTTTCGGGGTATGCCTGTGCCTTTCTGAATTTCAGCAATAGGCAAATACTTCTTACTTTTTATAAAATCCACCAGTTCCCCTTTTGACAGGATAAATTTTACAATATCCTTATAGGCCTTGCGGGTTTTTTCCGCTTTAGGGGATGCCTCTGCAAGCTCAAAAAAGGATATGTCCCACATTGCCAGTTCCTTTTTCAGCTCCTCGATCTCCAGTCGTCTATACTCGCTGATCTCCTTGTCCGAGTGCTCCTGCAGGGACTGCTGCAGGCTCAGATCAACCGCACTGTCTTCGTCATATTCACCCATGATCTCTGTCATAGAGATTACATTACTGTGTTTTCGTTCCTTACGGTAGTAGTCGATGATCCTCCGCTTTATTACGTTTTGAGCAAAGGATAAAAAACTGCCCTTGGATTTCTCGTAGGATTTGATAGCTTCGACGAAAGCCATTAAGCCTATGCTTAGTTCGTCATCCTCTCCGTACCTTACATATCTGCCGGTTGCTTTCTCTACACAAGATGCTATGAAAGGTTTGTATTCTTCCAGGAGCTTGTTTATTTCTTCGTCATTTCCTTTTATGCGATCTACTCTATCATTAATGGAAATAGAATACATTCGAAGCCTCCAAAATACTTGTTTAACCTAGAACTTAAATCAACTGCCTTTCAAGCGTGCCAGATCCTAATCATAGGTTAGTTAAAACATAAATACATATACTTCTACTATTATACCAATAAATATTAGTAGCTACAATTTACCCTATCCTATATAGATTCGTGATAAAAATGGTGAAATTCAGGTACTTTCGGAATTTTTCACGATTACTATCACCAGGTTACCATAATGTGCTATAATAGAGCAGAAATAAATGCTTTTACAGACCAGCAAGAGAAAGGAATGTTTGCAATGATAAAGCTCTGGGAAAATGAAGTGCCGGGATTCAATCCTGAGTTTCAACAGGAAGTCCCCTCCATAACACCCTATATTGTCGAATCCAGGACACCCCACAGTGCAATAATTGTGTGCCCAGGCGGCGGGTACGCCAGAAAAGCGGACCATGAAGGTGCGCCCATTGCTCTTTGGCTGAACAGTATCGGTATCTCCGCCTTTGTCCTCGACTACCGTGTAGCTCCCTACCAGCACCCCTACCCTTTAAAGGATGCTCAAAGAGCCCTTCAATATGTACGGTATAATGCTGCAAAATGGAATATCGACCCGCAAAGAATCGGTATTCTGGGCTTTTCAGCCGGGGGCCATCTGGCGTCTACAGCAGGAACTCATTTCTGTGAAGGAAATCCATCTGCGCAAGACCCCATAGAAACCGTTAGCTCCAGGCCCAATGCTATGGTCCTCTGTTATCCGGTTATCACATTTGGAGAATTCCGCCATAACGGCTCCATGGTAAATCTCCTGGGTGAAACCCCGGACGAGCATTTACGGCATTCCCTGTCCACTGAAAACAGCGTCTCCTCCGATACACCGCCTACCTTTTTATGGCATACTGCAGACGATGCAGCCGTACCGGTAGAAAACGCCCTGTTATTCAGCAATGCCCTCAGCCGGCACAAGGTTCCCTTTGAAGTACATATTTTCCCCAAAGGACGCCACGGTCTGGGATTAGCTCTGGAAGCACCCAATATCGCCCTTTGGACAAAGCTCTGTGAAAACTGGTTCAGGGAAATCGAGTTCATTCCGTAAAGGCTTGTAAAAGAATATAAGAGACAGCTTTTGATACCTCTTACGCCGTATCAAAAGCTGTCTCTTATTCCTATTAGGAAACTACTCCAATGATTGTAATACCCCTTGTAGCAGCATCATTTTTCAAATCCATAATGTAAGGCGTAACTTCCCTGTTATCCTGCCGAATCACCTTTATTTTCGGCCTCGTGCAGCAATCCCTATAATTCTCTACAACAAGGCCCTGATAATTATTGCTCAAAAGGACACACACACCAATGGGATACGGTGCTATGTTCTGCATAAACATCTTTGCCAGATTCGGATCGATGACCGTTCCTCCAGCTCCCATGACGTACTCTGCTGCCTCTGACGGCATCATCGCCTTTCTATAAGGCCGATCCGAGGTTAAGGCATCATAAATATCCGCAACAGCAATAATCCTTCCGAACAGTGAAATCTGCTCCCCCTTCGTGTTGGAAGGGTAACCTGTCCCGTCATATTTCTCATGATGATGAAGAATTCCTATGTAAGAAAGAACGGGAATGTCGCAGTGCTCCTTCAAATACTGGTACCCCCGGAAGGAGTGGGATTTCATGATCTCGAATTCGTTCTCATTCAGCTTCCCGGGTTTATTCAGTATCTCCTTGGGAATAAAAACCTTGCCGATATCATGCAGCATAGCCGAAACTGCCAGCTTGTACAGCTGATCACGATTCATATTCAGGCTGATTCCCAGCACAACGGATAACACGGTTGCATTCACCGAGTGATAAAAGGTATAATCGTCAAAAATTTTCAAGTCCATCATATTGATCATAAGCCCTTTATTGGACAAGGCCTCGTCAACAATCCCATCAATCAGGCTGCTCAGCTCCTTCATCTGACGCTCCGTAGCAATTTTGCCGGACTCCATCATGGCGAAGGTATTTTTAACAGCCTTTACTGTTTTAAACCGTAAATCCTGGTTGATAATTTCAACAACTTCAATATCTTCAGAGAGTTTATCTTCAATGTAAATACCGCTATATCCAAGTTCCCTTATCCTTTTGGCATAGGAATCGTAAATAACAGCTCCGCTGTTTACCAGCAGTTCTCCCTGTCTTCCTACTATTTGTCTGGCAGAAATCATTCCTTCTTTTAAACAGTTCACAGGGACAAATCGCATTATATGAACTCCTTTTTTCTTCTGATTGATTGTTCCAAGAAATTCCCTAAGCTGTCCTCTCCGATATACAGGCAAATATTAGTATAGCATAAAAGTTCAATATATTAAACAACATTATTTCTAAAATTCGACGATTTCGACAAAAAATTATTGTTATATATCTATAAAAACATACAATTTATTATCGATGCGAAAGCTATTACGCTTTCCAAGATCACCTTATCCGTTTAAACAAACAAATACACAGGCCTATTCCAGCACAAGTTCACCGAAGTATTCAGGCCTGTGAAAATCCGGTTTTTCATTTACAATTTCATTCCAGCATCCGTAATGCGGATATTTCGTATAATCACCGCATTTATAAAAGTTCGCACTTATTCTCTTACCGGAGTCGAACACAATCCTGCCATAAATCTTTTCAATAAAGCTAAAAGGTATCGCATACTCCACACTCCAGCAGTCTCCACTGAAATCTGCAGCCGCTTCCGGCTTCACGGATGTTTTTATGGAAAAGGAATCGAAGTCCTCCCTATCCGCAACGTATATCCTTCCGTACCGGTCTTTACCCAGTCCAAGAAGCATAACGCCTATAGGATTTACTTCAAAATTCAAATACCGGTCATCCTTTTCAGGGTCCGGCTTTATAAAAAATTCTACGCAGCTATCCTGGGAAACCGGGTCATTCATGTTTTTGCATTCAACTCTTATTTCGTTCTCTACAGCCAAAAACTTAACATAAAAATGTGTAGAGGTATAAAAAACCTTTACCGAAACCTCCGGCGTATAATCGTTCTGTTTCCACGGATAGCACGCAATATCTACAGAAGGAACCGAGTCCCACACCGTCTCCGCTGCCGCCCCATTTAAATCTATTCTTTTTATTTTGTACTCCCTTTTCATTGCAAATCCCCCTGTAAACAGACTGAGCCTATCCTTCAACCCGTATCTCAAATTTGTCAAACCAGACTCTGTCCATAAACTGTTCATTGGTGAAAATGGTTTTATGGTATGCGATAAATTCCTTTGTATTTTTATCCAGCCACAGAGGTACCGGTATCTCCAGTCCGGCACATACCTCTACCAGACATTTTTCCAATCGGTCCCGGTAGCTGAGATCCGGCTGGTTATTTTCCACCATAATATCCCGCATTATTTTTCTCTCTCGAATAAGTTTTCCATGTAATTTCAATTTGAGCATTCTCCTTTTCATCAGATTAAGAGACAAAACGGTATGTCTCTATTTTTCAACCCTCATCCTTCTATCCTCCTTCTCCCGAGCTCGGTAGAAGGAAGCATCAGAAAGGCTTCGAAGCAGTTCTTGATTCCCTTCTACCAATTTTGAGAGAGGGGTTAGGGGTGAGGGTTAACTCATTTCATTCTACTATTTTTCATAATAAAATTGAGGTTAAAGCTTCGTTTACTCTAACCTCATTATAACCTAATTTTTATTTAATTGTACATGTTGGCATTTTTATTGTCAATTTTTCAGAACTTATAAAATAAGATCATCCTTTTCCTTATATGCCAAGGTCCTTTGTAAGTTTATACTCAATGGAGTCTACCAGGGCCTTCCAACTGGCCTCAATAATGTCAGCGGATACTCCGATGGTCGTCCATACTTCCTTTGAGTCGGTAGATTCGATAAGAACTCTTACCTTGGCAGCCGTTGCGGAAGTAGAATCCAGCACCCTAACCTTATAGTCCGTCAATTTCATCTCACGGATTTGCGGATAGAACCTCTCTAAAGCCTTTCTGAGCGCTTTATCCAGTGCATTGACCGGACCGTCCCCCTCCGCCGCCGTTATTTCCTCCTGCTCATCCACCTTGATTTTTATCATGGCAGAGGAATTATAGGTATTGATGGTGGGCTCATTGATAATCACCTTGAACTCTCCCAGTTCGAAGAAATGCTTGTATCTCCCCAGAATCTTCCGTATTTCCAATTCAAAGGAGCTTTCCGCACCTTCGTACTGATACCCCTGATATTCCAATTCCTTCAATTTCTCCAGAATTAACTTGGTCTCCGGCGAATCCTTGGTGATGGTACTGTCGATTTCGTTGATCAAATTGACCACAGCGCCCCGCCCCGCTACCTCGGACATGAGAAATATCCTCTGGTTCCCTACGACTTCCGGATTGATCATCTCATAGGCCGTGGTATTCTTGTTCACGGCATCGGCATGCATACCGGCTTTATGTGCAAAGGCACAGTTTCCTACATAGGGAGCTCTTTCATCATGGACAACATTGGCAATTTCACTCACAAACCGCGCCACCGAGGTCAGCTTGCTCATGCTTTCCTCCGGTATGCAGCTGTAGCCCATTTTAAGTTGAAGGTTGGGTATAATGGTGCAGAGATTTGCATTTCCACACCTTTCGCCAAAACCGTTGATGGTTCCCTGGACCTGTACGGCGCCTGCCTGGATTGCCGATATGGAGCCGGCAACACCCATTCCGTTATCATTGTGGCAATGTATACCTATAGGTATATCAAAAGTATTCACTACCTTTGCCGTTATTTCATAGATATCCAGAGGGAAGGAGCCGCCCTTGGTATCACAGAGGCATAAACTGTCAGCCCCCGCTTCCGCAGCCGCCTTCAGTGTGCGCATGGCGTATTCCGGATTTGCCATATATCCGTCAAAAAAGTGTTCCGCATCATAGACGACTTCCTTACCGTGGTCCTTAAAAAACTTAACGGTATCATAAATCATATTCAGGTTTTCTTCCAGGGTAGCCTTTAAAATATCCACCACCTGAAAGTCCCAGGACTTTCCGAAAATAGCGATGGCTGAGGTATCTGCCTTCAGCAGGGACCGTACATTGGCGTCGTCTTCCACGGGACAGTTCACCTTCCGGGTGCTGCCAAAGGCGATGATTTTTGAATATTTTAAATCAAGCATTTTAACCCGGTTGAAAAACTCCAGGTCCTTCGGATTGGAGCCGGGGTTTCCTGCCTCAATGTACGTGACCCCCAGTTTATCCAGTTTCTCAATGACTTTGAGCTTATCTTCCACCGTAAAGGATATCCCTTGGGCCTGAGCCCCATCCCGTAATGTTGAATCATATATAATAATTTTTTTCATCCACTCACCCCGTTTATGAATTGAGAATTGAGAATTGAGAATGGAAAATGGAGAATTAGGGTTACGATTAATTTTCAATTCTCCATTTTCAATTTTCAATTAGTGAAGCTTGCTTCACTAACCGCTCGGTTTATAGCGTTTAAGTAAGCTTTTACACTGGCTTCAATGATATCGGTACTTACACCTCTTCCGGTAAAGAGCTCTCCATCCTTTGAAACTCTCACCGTAACTTCACCCAGGGCGTCCTTCCCTTCCGTTACCGCCTTCAGACCATAGGATTGAAGTTCAAGATTCATTCCAACCGCACGTTCCATGGCATTGAAGGCCGCATCTACGGGTCCGTCTCCTGTAGCAGCTTCCGTCAGCACCTGGTCCTCTCTCCGCAAGCTAACGGTTGCTGTGGCGATTACCTTGTTTCCGCTGTTAATCTGGAAGCTTTCCAATTCATAAACTTCCGGAACCTCTGCGACATTTTCCGAAACAAGTGCTTCTATATCCTTATCCAATACTACCTTTTTCTTATCCGCCAAATCCTTGAACTTTTCAAAAGCATTCTGCACTTCTTCCGGTTTCAAACTGTAGCCCAGTTCCTTTAACCGGTCTTCAAAGGCATGACGCCCCGACAGTTTGCCCAGTACCATCTTATTTTGATTCAATCCGACGGATTCCGGCGTCATGATCTCATAGGTATTCTTTGCCGCAAGAACTCCATGCTGGTGAATTCCCGATTCATGAGCGAAAGCGTTGGCTCCCACAATGGCCTTGTTGGGCTGTACATTGACGCCAGTCAGGCTGCTGACCAGCTTGCTGGTTCTATAAATCTGTGTCGTGTCTATTTTATGGGAAATCCCATAGTAGTCTTTTCGTGTATTGATTCCCATAATGATCTCTTCAAGTGCTGCATTTCCGGCTCTTTCACCCAAGCCATTCACCGTACACTCCAACTGTGTGGCTCCATTCTCCAAGGCCGCCATGGTATTGGCTACCGCCAGACCCAGGTCGTTGTGGCAGTGGACACTGATATCCACCTTATCCGCATTCTTAACATTCTCTCTGATTCCCCGGATCAGCCTTCCGAATTCCTCCGGCGTAGCATACCCTACCGTATCCGGTATATTGATGACCGTAGCTCCGGCATCAATGACTCCTGCCAGTATTTTATACAGAAATTCAATCCTTGACCGGCTACCATCTTCCGGAGAGAATTCGATATCGCTGCAATATTTTTTAGCGTATCGAACCATGGCCATGGCTCTCTCATAAACTTCATCCTCTGTCATTTTGAGCTTGTATTTCATGTGTATGTCGGATGTAGCGATAAAAGTGTGAATCCTTGGATTCTCCGCGTACTGCACTGCCTCCCAGGCTCTGTCGATGTCCTTTTCTACCGCCCGGCTGAGGCTGGCTACCGTGATTCCTTTTACCGCCCGGGATACAGCGCGAACCGCCTCAAAATCTCCCGGCGACGCAATGGCAAAGCCGGCTTCAATAACATCAACCCCCAGTCTTTCCAGTTGTCGTGCAATCTCTACCTTCTCCTGAATGTTCAGGTTAACTCCGGGGGTTTGCTCTCCATCCCGCAATGTTGTGTCAAAAATTTTAATTCTCCCCGACATAATACAGCCTCCATTTCAATCTCATATTCCTAAATACCTATGTAAATTAATTGTCAATTGATAGCTACCAATTGACAATTAAAAATCAAAAGCAGTTTACCATTGGTTGCAGACCTATCTATTCTACTATGTCTGCAACTCCCGGGCAGGTACAAATCGGCGGCCTAGGCCACCAATTCGTGCCTTCCGGATTGTAAACAAATAATTATTTCTTTAGCCAGCTCATCATTTTTCTGAGTTCTGCGCCAACTTTTTCTACCTGGTGCTCGGATTCATTTCTCCGCATAGCAAGGAAATTAGCCCTGCCACCGGATTTATTCTCTGTGATCCAGTTGGATGCGAACTTCCCATCCTGAATTTCCTTAAGCACTTTTCTCATTTCTTTCCTTGTTTCATCCGTAACAATTCTCTTTCCTGTCACATAATCGCCGTATTCAGCCGTATCGCTGATGGAGTATCTCATGTAGGAGAAACCGCCCTGGTTGATGAGGTCAACGATGAGCTTCATTTCATGGACACACTCAAAATATGCAATTTCAGGCTGGTACCCCGCTTGGACAAGAATTTCGAAGCCCGCCTTCATCAACTCGGTTACACCGCCGCAAAGGACTGCCTGCTCACCGAAAAGATCCGTTTCCGTTTCTTCCCTGAAAGTAGTTTCCAGGATTCCGGCTCTACCTGCACCAATTCCTGCCGCGTACGCCAGAGCATACTCCTTTGCCTTGCCGGAAGCATCCTGATGAATGGCAATCAGCGACGGTACGCCTTTCCCCTCATTATACTGGCTTCGCACGGTATGACCCGGACCTTTGGGCGCTACCATGATAACATCCACATTCTTCGGCGGAACGATTTGGTTGAAAATAATATTAAAGCCATGGGCAAACATGAGCACATTGCCTTCTTCCAGGTTTGGCTTTATACTCAGATCGTAAACCTCCTGCTGAATCTGGTCGGGTACCAGTATCATTATGATATCTGCCGCTTTCGCAGCCTCCGCAGTCTCCATAACCGTAAGCCCGTCATTAATAACCTGTTGTCTCTTTTCCGAAGCCGGTGTTAATCCTACAACAACGCGCACCCCACTGTCATTCAGGTTCTGTGCATGGGCATGCCCCTGACTTCCATAACCGATAATCGCTACCGTCTTTCCTTTTAACAATCCCAAATTACAATCGCTATCATAATACATTCTAGCCATTTGCGTATCGCCCCCATATTCTTATTGTTATTATATAAACGCATATGCCGTTTTCAGCCGCGTCTTTATCCCTGTTCGTCTTGTGGTATTTAAAATGCGAATTCCTCCCATAAGCAAACCCTATGGAAAACCGGCGGTTTTCCCCGCCTGGTTGCTGCAGGATTTAAAGCACGTTTCCTGTATTGCTTATCACCTTGTTTCCCCGCTCTATGGCAATGGTTCCCGTTCTTACGATTTCCTTAATGCCAAACTGCTTCAACATATCCTCCAGAGCGGCCACCTTATCTGTCCCTCCTGAAATTTCAATGGTCAGCGTGCTCTTTGAAACATCCACGATTTTGGCCCGAAAGATTTCCACAATCTGTACAATTTCAGACCGGGTGGTTGCGTTGGCAGCGACCTTTATCAAAGCCAGCTCCCTGCTGACAGAGTCCGCTTTTTCCAACTGCTTGATCTTAATTACATCGATGAGCTTATTCAACTGTTTGCTCACCTGTTCAACGGTGTACTCATCCCCGTCAACCACAATGGTAATCCGTGAAACCTCAGGATTCTCCGTTATCCCCACCGCCAGACTGTCAATGTTAAATCCCCTGCGGCTAAACAATCCTGCCACCCTGGAAAGCACTCCCGGATGGTTCTCTACCAATACGGACAAAGTATGCTTCGGCATGTAAATACCCCCCTTATTTTAATGGAAAATGGAGAATTGAGAATTGAAAATTATTTTATAGCATTCTCATTTTTTTAACACTCATTTTCCATTTTCAATTCTCCATTCTCAATTCTCACAACGTCCCCTCTTCCGGGTCCACGATACATTCCAGTAAATATGCTTCCTTTGTAGCCAGCATTCTCTCAATCGCCAGCGGAACCTCCTCATCGGAGGTAATTTTTTCTCCCCGTATGCCATAGGCCTCCGCCAGTTTTACAAAGTCCGGGTTTTCCTCCAGAAATACTTGTGAGTATCTGCCCCCGTATTTGTTTTTTTGCAGTTCCCTTACCATTCCCAGGCGGGAATTATTAAATATGACGATTTTTACTCCCAGCCGGTTTTGTTTGATGGTGCCCAGCTCCTGCATGGACATCTGAAAGCTTCCGTCTCCTGCGATAGCTACAACCACCCCGTCACCCGCTGCAAACTTAGCGCCGACAGCGGCTGGAAGGCCATAGCCCATGGTTCCCATCCCTCCCGAGGTAATAAAGGTTCTGGTTTTTTCTACTTTATAGTAGTTCGCTGACCATATCTGGTTCTGCCCCACCTCGGTGGTTATCACAGCATCGTCTTCCAATACCTCTGAAAGCGTCGCAAGGAAGTATTTGGGGTTGACAGTGTTCCTGCTTCTGCGGATGGGCAGCGGATGATTTCTCTTTGTTTCCAACAAGGTATCCACCCAGCTTTCTACATCCCCCGGCTGGACATTTTCCAGCAATTCTTCCAGAATCAATTTCACATCGCCTACTACAGGAATTGCCGCTCCTATATTCTTGCCTATTTCAGCCGGATCGATGTCAATATGCACGATCCTTGCCTTTTTGGCAATCTGTCCCGCCCGGCCCATGGCCCGGTCCCCAACCCTGGCACCCAGGATGATCAATAAATCCGCATTGCTTACGGCATAGTTGGCCGTATATACTCCATGAGAACCCAGCATTCCCAGGTTCAAGGGATGTTGGGACGGAAGAGAGCCGATCCCCATCAGTGTAGTGACTACCGGTATCCGGCACTGTTCCGCCAGCTTCAGTAATGCGGAGGAGGCGTTGGCATTGATTACCCCGCCACCTGCACAGATTACAGGCGCCTTGGCCGTTTCCAGCGCCTCTGCGATTTTCCGTATCTGCATGGGGTGCCCTTTATATACCGGCTTATACCCTTTTATATCAACCTTCTGCGGGTATTTAAAGTTGATCTCCCTATTCTGAACATCTATGGGAATATCGATCAAAACCGGCCCAGGCCTCCCTGTCGACGCAATATGAAAAGCTTCCTTGATAACCCGGGGGAGATCTTCAACCTTTTTAACCAGGTAACTATGTTTGCAAAAAGGGGAAGTCGCTCCTGTTATATCTGCTTCCTGAAAAACATCCTTCCCGATGTCCTCCAAAGAGACCTGCCCTGTTATAGCGACAATGGGTATGGAATCCATATAAGCTGTAGCAATTCCGGTAATAAGGTTTGTAGCTCCCGGTCCCGAGGTAGCTATACAAACCCCGGTACGTCCCGTTACTCGCGCGTACCCGCTGGCAGCATGGACGGCTCCCTGCTCATGCCGGGTCAGTACGTGCTTAATGCTTGAATCAATGAGAGCATCATAGAAAGGACAAATAGCAGCCCCGGGATAACCGAACACTATCTCTGTTTTTTCCATCTCCAATGCTTTTATGATGGCTTGCGCACCTGTCAACGTCATAGCATCCCCCCTATTAAGATTAAAAAACCCCTACATCCATGCAAACATACATTTGCAGGGACGTAGGGGTTATATATACTACGTGGTACCACCCTGTTTCAGCACACTGACATCGTGTACCCTCAGCGAGCAATTCTCAAATTACTCAAACGATAACGGTGTCACCGTCGGCCTCTACCCTTACAGGCGGCTGTGAAAAAGTGGTTCTGCGGATTTTACTACACCGCGTATGGATTCCCACAAGCGGACCCGGAAAGAACCGCCATGTTTTCGCATCCTCCCATATTTTCGACGACGCAGCTCCGGAATGAGATATACATGGATCTGATGTATCGGTTCACACCTGCCACCGACTCTCTGAAAGCACCAAAAGCATCTTTTTTCCATCATAGCCTTTGTACTGAGAATATGATTTTACTTTAACCGCAATAGGTTAAAAGTGTATATTAGATAGTATTTTACCAGCCGTTCCGTTTGGTGTCAAGGAACTTTTTGATTATATTTACCTTGTTTTTTTACGCTTTTTTGCTCTTAAAGAAATATTTTATTGTTGGTCTTTCCTTCCATCTTTCCGATTCCATAGCCGTAGCAAAAGGCCTGCTGCATGCTCACTACAATAAGAGCATTTAGAAACTCGCGCTCCTTCTCGTCCAATCCCTTATCCATGGCCAGCATAAAATCCCGGGTTTTATCCCTTGCAATCAGCTTGATGGCTTCCCGTGTTCCCGTCAATTCCGTTTCCAGTTTTTCTCTGGCCTGCTTCAAGTACTCCCGTATTGTAATTTCAAAGTCTTCACTTTTGGACATTTTGCTTACACTGCTCATTCCTGCATCCTCCCTATAGTTCCTTCGAGGTTGAAATAAAAAACTGCTTCAAACAGCTCATTTGAGATTATTGCCACTTAGTGGAATTATATGCAGATGCATGGAAATTATGGGAATAAAGTCTCTTGAAATAAATAACATGGACTATAATTTTGCTATACCCTGCATGGATGCCATGAAGGCCTCGCAAAAAAGTCCAAGTAATTTATTTCAAACGACAAACTTTATCGCGTCAACAGCCCATCCCGAGCCTTTGCCGCGAGGGTAATAGGAGTCGTCAGCGCCTTTCCTTCCCTGACATGGGTAAAGGTGATGGTGTCACCGGGACTCTTTGTGTACATATAGGTTCGCAGCTGCATCATGGTATGAATGTCGTTTCCATCCACCTGGGTAATAACGCATCCAACCCGGATGCCGGCATTATACGCAGGGCCTCCTTCATCGACATTGGACACATAGATGCCCTTATCAAAATTAAGGTTACCATCGATATAAGGAATTACTTCCCGGTCATAGGCGAAAACGCCAAGGTACGGCTCGTTGAAATCCCCTTTTGCGTCCAATTGCTGTATAATGGGGATGGCTACATTAATGGGGACTGCGAAACCAATCGCCTCCGCGCTGGTTACTTTTATCGTATTGATTCCTACTACCTGCCCTTTTAAATTCAGCAAGGGGCCGCCGCTATTTCCGGGGTTTATGCTTGCATCCGTCTGGATCAAGTCTTCCATGAAGTTCGGACCTGATTCCGTATCAATCTTGATGGTTCTGTTCAGCGCACTGATAATACCGGATGTAACGGTTCTTTGGAACTGGAGTCCCAGAGGATTTCCGATAGCTACTGCGGTCTCTCCCACCTGAATGCTGTTGGAGTCCCCCAGGGGTATTGTCGTAAGATTGGGCAGATTGATCTTCACCACCGCCAGATCCAATACCGGTTCAGACCATACGGTCACCCCATCTACATTTCTGCCATCGGAGAGAGATACAATAATTCTTTTACTTTTGCCTCCCGCCACATGGTGGTTAGTTATAATATAACCCTTGGAGCTAACGATGGCACCGGACCCCACGCCCCATTTCTCCGCAGCATTTTTATCGAAGATGGAGCCTCCATCCACTTTAAGTACCGATATCCCCACCACGCCGGGCGTTGCCGATTTGGCTACGGCTGCAATGGGTGAAGTCGGTACCTGAGTTTCTGTCTCAGTCGCCACCTGCGTAGTTTTTGGCGCCTCCTGCTGTACTTGAAGCTGCTGCGGTTGGGGCTGGGGCTGTTGCGGCGTCCTGGGAGCTGTCCGTGTAAAGTAGCCCGGCAGCACCATTAATCCGATTAAGCCCAGGGCTACGACTCCCAGAAATGCAGCTGCTATCCCTCTTAAAAATCTTCGCCTGCTTTTTTGTTCAAACATTTTATCATCCTTTACTATTCATTGTGATGAAAGATGAGTGATGGAGGATGAATCCAAAATCCACATACACTCATTCTTCATTTTAAGGTACAGCGGAATATTACTTCCGCTTTTGTGCTATACCCTTCATGGCATCCATGCAGGGTATAGCACAATGATAGCGGAAGTTTTATTTTCGCCAATCCTAATTCCTGTTACATCCTGCGATGTATTTCAATTTTATTATGCCAACCAATGAAGTAAAGAATTCACGGACAAAGCAACAAACGATACTTTCAAAGCCGCTTCCATCCGCAGCAAAAAAGCCCATGAGATCATGGGCTTTGAGGCTCTTGCGGCAAATTTGACTTAATTATCTTTTTTACATTTTTCTCGAACTTCGGTCTGGGAAGCATGACCTGATGGTCACAACCGAGGCAGCGAATCCGGAAGTCCGCTCCGGTCCGTGTGACTTCCCATTGCTTGCTTCCACAGGGATGGGCCTTTTTCATTTCCACAATATCTCCCAGGGCAAATCTGTCAGCCAATCCTACCGCCTCCTTCCCCGTACTGCCGATCACCGATGATTTTCTGTTTTTCAAAGAATTCGATACCCGCTGCGTCAAATTCTTCCTTGATACGTTTGCGTATTCTTCTTTCAACGGGCCAATGCTCATTGGGTAAAGCTTTTGCAGTAATTCTAAGATTCAGGTTTTCCTTTCCAAGCTCTGTGATACCGAGAACCTTAGGCGCTTCCACAAGGGTTTCGAATTCTTCCGCAACCTCATCGCAAATCTTCTGCGCAAGCTCAATGGCATGGTCCACATTGGCGCTATAGGCTACCGGAACATCAACGATGACCGCCTTGTTACCCCGTACATGGTTTGTAATCTTTTTAATTTCCCCGTTGGGTATAATGTGCAGGTCCCCGTTGAAATTCCGGACCTTTGTAACCCGAAGCTCCATTTCCTCCACGGTTCCCGTCATATTTTCTATGGTTACGGTATCACCCACCACATACTGATTTTCCATGATGATAAAAAAGCCCGAAATTACATCCTTTATAAGGCTTTGAGCTCCAAATCCAAGAGCAATTCCTCCTATGCCGGCTGCCGTCATCACAGACTGAAGGTTGAAAACATTCGTCAGCTTTGTTAAAATGGCGACACCTGCCATGATATAGATCGCATATCGAAAGATGCTTACCGACAAGGTTGACATGGTAGCAATCCTTTTATCATCCAACCTGTAGCGGAAGGATTTCTGTTTATCGAAAAACTTGCGTATAAGAAAGTTTCCAAACCGGACAATAAGTACTGCGAATATGAAAATAAGTACAATCTGCACAATCGCTACAGCGGGCGTATACAGGATATCTAGCCGGTCTTGAAGCGCTTTGATAGTTTCTGTTATATTCATCACTGTCTCCTTACCATTGATTTGTTTTTATTTTAGCATATCCGCACTGAAGTCTCAACCCCTCAAAGAGCACCACCAATGCCTTTTCCAGGCGTTTCGATCCCACAGTTCCTTTTACTCTCCTTTCCTGCAATATCCTACAAAATCCAAAAACATGGCAAGCAGCTCGGAGTTTTGCTCCCACATGGTCTCAGGATGCCACTGCACACCGACGATGTATCTGTCATCGGAACTCTCAATGGCTTCAACGATACCATCTGCCGTCTTCGCCGCGATCCGGAAACCCGGCGCAACGGCCTTCACCGCTTGATGATGAAAGGAGTTTACCCTGGCAGGGTTGGCGGAAAACCAGGACCTGGCTCTGGAACCTTCCTCCAGGTGAATATCATGAATCGGATACCAGAAAGGTGCATCCTGAGAATGCTTTTCGACCGGTTCCGCCTTGTACTGCGATGGAATATCCTGATAAAGGGTTCCGCCGAAAGCCACATTGATCAGTTGGGCACCTCTACAGATTCCCAGGATGGGTTTCCCAAGCTCTGCGGCTTTCCTTGCAAGGTGCATTTCCATGATATCCCTTACGGGAGAGATATCCCCATTAACCGCCAGGTTGGTTTCCCCATACAACCTGGCATCCAGGTCCGGCCCGCCCGAAAGAAGAATTCCATCAAACCGGGGAAGCAATTCATCCACAACCTCCAACTGCTCCATGGCCGGAATCACTACCGGCAATCCTCCTGCTTGTATAATGGCTTTATAATAGCCTGCTTTTAAAAAGGAAAAATTCTTGTCGTAGTCAAAACTGCAGCTGATCCCTATTACCGGTTTCCTTCCCATAAATTCCCCTCCAAAATTCTGCTTTCTCGCTAGAACAAAGGTGGCTTTGCCACTTTTGTTTGCGCATGTGCCTTTCCGAAGCATGAGGAAAAGCTGGCATGCGCATAAATTTAATGTTTTTTATTGTCTGAGAAAGAGAACTTTCTAGACAATAAAAAAAGATATTGCATATATACAACATCTCTTATATATCATACGCCAATATGATGGCTTTGGCAATCTCTTTCATAGGAATTCCCCTGTCCATGCTTTGCTTCTGAATCCGCTTGAAGGCTTCAGCCTCCGAAAGGTTTAGGTGCCGCATGAGAAGGCCTTTTGCTTTCTCCACTTCCTTTCGCGTGTCAATGGTGTTTCTTAATTCCTCTATCTCTTTTTCCAATTGCCTTATCCTTCTCTTGCTCTTGGACATCAGTTCGATGGAATTTAAAAGAAGTTGTTTATTTAAAGGTTTTTCAAGGCATACAAAGCCATAATCCGCCTTTATACCCCCAACAAACCCAAGCTGCGCTGTATTTGCAACGAGGATTACATCACAGAGTTTATCTTCCACAGCCACCCTTGCTACATCGTACCCATTCATAGATGTCAGGCCATAGTCGATAATCAGCAGATCCGGTCGAAGCGCATTGAGTTTCCGTAAACATTCATGTCCATCCGCCGCCTGATCTGCAACAATATATCCATTTTCCGTCAAAAACGCCTTCACTTTGGCATTTGACGCATCATTCCCCATGGCTACCACTATTCTTGACAACTCCATGACAACACTCCAATTCATAAGAATAAAAACAATTCAAGTCACTCCAGAGCAATCCCTAAACGACACCGTAATACAGCACAGCCGAACCCTGGGGGTTCGGCCGCACCATTGCCGCACTATCTATCCTATTATTAATACTTGGTTAAATATTCATCCACTTCCCACTGTGTTACCTTCGTCTTATATTCATTCCACTCTTCCGTCTTTGCCTCAATGTACTTCTCAAAGATATGAGCCCCCAAGACTTCTTTTATAAACTCACTATTTTTCATTTCAATAACCGCTTCTTCCAGACTGGCAGGCAGTGAACCGATGCCCTCGAGGCTTCTTTCCTCTTCCGACATCTCGTAGATGTTCTTTTCCGTAGCCTGCGGCGGCTGAATCTTGTTCTTGATACCATCCAATCCGGCAGACAATATGGCTGCAAGGGCCAAATACGGATTGCAGCTGGGATCCGGATTTCTTAATTCAACCCGTGTGGAAGCGCCCCTGGCAGCAGGAATTCGGATCAACGGACTCCTGTTTCTATTAGACCAGGCAACATATACAGGTGCCTCATATCCGGGTACAAGCCTCTTATAGGAGTTGACCAACGGGTTGGTGATGGCAGCGATGGAACGTATGTGCTTGATGAGCCCGCCAATAAACCAGTAAGCCTCCTGGCTCAACTGCAAAGGATCATTTTCATCATAGAAGGTATTCTCTCCATTACGGAACAGTGAGACATTGATATGCATACCGGAACCGGCAATGCCAAATACAGGCTTTGGCATAAAGGTTGCATGGAGTCCATGCCGCTGTGCAATGGTTTTTACCACCAATTTGAAAGTAAGGATGCTGTCTGCACTTGACAGCGCATCGCGGTATTTAAAATCGATCTCATGCTGTCCCGGTGCAACCTCGTGATGGGAGGCCTCGATCTCAAAGCCCATCTCCTCCAGTGCCAGGCACATGTCCCTTCTCGCATTTTCTCCCAGATCTACAGGACCGAGGTCAAAATATCCTGCATTGTCGTGAGTCTTTGTGGTGGGATTCCCTTCACTGTCCGTAAGGAAAAGGAAAAACTCGCATTCCGGTCCGACATTGAAGGAGTCATACCCCATATCTCCTGCCTTTTTCAGTGCTTTCTTCAAAGCATACCGAGGATCTCCTTCAAAAGGAGTTCCATCCGGATTATACACATCGCAGATCAATCTTGCAACCTTCCCAGCCTGGGGCCTCCAGGGGAATATAGCAAAGGAATTCGGGTCAGGACGCAGATACATGTCGGATTCTTCGATTCTTACGAAACCTTCGATGGAAGAGCCATCAAACATACATTTGTTATCCAAGGCCTTTTCCAGTTGTTCCACCGTAATGGCAACATTTTTTAATATGCCGAATATGTCCGTAAATTGCAATCGGACAAATTTGACATCTTGTTCCTTTGCGATTCTCAATATATCTTCCCTTGTGTAGCTTTGCATTAAAAAACACTCCTTTTTACTATAGAAGGTGCAAAAACTTTCATACCCCTTGTTTTATGCGCTTCTATCTTTTTTTATTATCATTACAAAATTCAAATATGCCCTCTGGAAAGTTATTCTTAGATTTTTATACTATTCGTATACCAAAAAAGCGCACCCAGTACAGGTCCATCAACCCGAAAGGGGAACGCCGTCGTCCCTTAGCTATTTATATTCATTTAATAGTACAATTATAGCATACTGCGTCGTTTTGGCAATAGTTTTTTCTTTCCGCTAAATAGAAAATGCAGGGCTTGCGCCCTGCACACGTACATTTACAAACTTTATTGTTTTTCAAACATATCCTTGCCAACACCGCAAAGAGGGCATACCCAATCTTCCGGAATATCTTCAAAGGCAGTTCCCGGAGCTATTCCACCATCTGGATCTCCCACCTCGGGATCGTAGACCCATCCACATGCTGTACAAACATACTTATCCATCAAAAATCCACTCCTATCCAAAATTATGTTATTTTTTAGCTAATCCTATGCCATTATTATACTACCCAAATTACCATTTGTAAAAACATAAATCTAAAATTTTTTGTAACGATCACTATTTCCAGCTAAAATAACAATACCGATTCCAATAAGGACCAGAGGAACCACCAGCTTGAAGATGCTGTACTTAAAAAGCTGACTTAGGGAAAATGTCCCAAAGAAAATAATTGAAAGCCCCCCAAGGATTCCTACCGGGATCAGCAGCGCTTTCTCTCTTGTTCCGAAATAATAGAGTTCAAATAGTCCTACCGCCGGAGCCAATATAAAACCCGGCCATAGAAGATGCCATATATCAAACAACATGGATAGCTGAAAAACAACGCCAATGGTTAGCAATATCCCTCCAGGCACGAGGATCCCCGCATCCCTCGTATCACCTGCGAAATAGGATTGGTGCATGATAATTCCCGGTATAATGACAAATAAAGGCCAGAAGGTTGCAAAAATATACCCGATATCCATCCATTCAAAGGAAACCAGGTTCAGGTTGTTTAACAGAAACAATCCGCCAAACACAATAAAAATGGCTCCCAAAATTACATTACCTTTTCTAAACATGGTTGATCCTCCTATTAAAAGCAACTGCAGCAATTGTTTTATGTTTCATATAGTATTATAAGCAAGTACCGCAAAAATGTCTGATGGAAAAGGTAATTTTATATTTTTTCTTACAGCCTCCTATAATTTCTCCATGGTCATAGGCTCCCTGTAGGTATCCGTATTGCCCTGCATCCTCCATAGCACATGGCGGATTCCTGTAGATATAAGATCTGCCATCCGCATGACCAGGCTCAGCCGCGTATTCTGCAGTACAAGGAAATCCATAAACCCTCCGAAATTCACAATTCCTGTTATGTACATATCCCCTACCGGTGTCAAGTCCTTCTTAACCCCTGATCCTGGCTTGATGGAGCCTTCCCCGACAGTTATATAGCCTACATGCTCCATTTTTCCCAGACAGGCATCGATCGCAACTACAAAGGGTCTATCATACTGTTCATATACCTTTTTTACGACTTCATCCAGATTTTTAGCATGGACCGGCTGATCCAGAGTTCCGTGAACAAAAACATTTTTATATTTCAAATTTTGAATTTTATATCCGATCAGAGGGCCGAGACTATCTCCCGTGGACCTGTCAGTTCCAATACAGATAAACACGATACTCCTGTATCCGTTCCCGACACACCGGCTCAGAAAGGTATATAAGGCATCACAGAAGTTCTTCATAGACATGGCACTTTCCGTGTTAATGTATTGTTGTTTGTTCGGGGTTTTCAAAAACATGACCATCACCCTTATATCGTTTTTTATATACAACCGGATGGACAGCTGCTGATTTCGGCATCCTACAGCCAACGGTTCCGGGGCTTTACGAGGCACGAATCAGCTAAGGGTCGACTGAAATATTACTTCCGATACTTTTTCGGGGTACGGGGCTCTGCTGTAGTGGCCTGAAAAAGTTTTAGCGGAAGTTATGTTTTAGCGATCCCTAAGTTCCATCCGAATTTGTACAGGCCTTGCAAAAGGATAACCATACTTTTACGGCGCCTTATATTACATAGTATTGCCCCTCCCCCCAGGTTTATTACTTTGTTCATTATATTTTTTATTATTGCCCAGATTTTTTATATTGATATGAAGAGCCTATTTTGTTATGATAAAGGTGTGAAGCCTGTTTGAAGGCATTAAACCGTAAATGTAAATGACAATTGCAAGAAAGCCATAAAAATAGAAAGGCTGTATGGAATATGCTGCAGGAATACGACAATTACAATTTCATGAGCAAAAATTTTATTGATGAAGTCATTAACGGTATGTACGATTGGGTACGTGTTATCGATAGAGACAGCAACATAATTTATATGAACAAGGCCATGTGTGAGGGTCTTGGAACCTGCCAGACAGGCCAGAAGTGTTACATTGCAACAGGCAAAAAAGCCCCCTGTGAGAATTGCATCTCCAGAAGAGCAATATTTGATGGACGTGTTCATGAAAAGGAAGAGATCATTCATAGCCGAATTTATTCGGTTATGAGCTCCCCCGTAAAAAATGAAGATGGAGAAATTATTGCGGCTGTTGAAGTTTTACGGGATGTTACTCAGGTCCGGCAGCTTCAGCAAAAGATAAACCAGCAAAATGCAATATTGCAGAAGGATTTGGATGCCGCTAAAAATCTCCAGCGCAGTCTCCTGCCTAAAGGTTTTAAAGATGCCAGGGTAGACTTCCGCTACTTTTACAGGCCCTGCGAAGCTCTTGGCGGCGACTTTCTGGATATATTCTCCATTGACAGCGATCATATCGGCATGTATATAGCCGATGTGTCCGGTCATGGAGTTTCCTCTTCCATGCTGACGGTATTTTTACACTCTACTTTGGACCGTTCACTCCTGTCACCCGCCCAGGCTCTTTCACAGCTTTACGAGAAATTCAATAAAAGTGGGATCTTTGAGGACCTGTATATTACGGTTTTTTATGCTGTTATTGATCTGAAGAACTATACCATAACCTACTCCAATGCAGGTCATAATGTAATCCCGGTTGTTTTTGACCATAAAACCTTTGATTTGCTGAATTCCGCCGGCATCCCCATTAGTAACTGGCTTCCTGAACCTTACTATATCGACACCACCAGAGCACTGAAAAAAGGGGAGAATATTTTCTTCTACACCGATGGAGTCGTTGAGATAAGAAATGAGGCCAATAAACAATTCGGTGAAGATCGACTGGCTGAGATTCTTACGGAAGTTCCCGGCACTCCTGAAGAAATCCTACAGGATATTACCTCAAAGATCGATGATTTCATGGGTGGGGAAGGTATCGAAGCTTCCCATGACGACATAACAATTGCTATTTTGCAAATAAAATAAGGTTTGGAGCGCATTGCCAAACCTTATTTTTCGTATACCCCTGTTTACCGTAAATAGTGGGATATCCCCGGAAAACAGAACTACCAGAAGAATGGAAAGCCAAAACCAAAAGGCGGGAAAAACGGGGAGAACGGGAATCCGAAAAAGAACGGAAATCTCCTTCTTATTCTATATGAATCATCATCCGAACGGTAGAAGCCCCCGTACTGGCCATACCCTGGGTATCCACTTCCACCATAATTGGGATATCCTCCGAAGCCGCCCACAATAGGATATCCTCCCTGCCAATCCATGGACGGATACCTCTCATCACTTTGCATGAAGGGATAATTCCCATAGCCATACTGCTGAGGATAACCGCCATAGCCATAGGAACGTTCAGTTCCTGTTACTTCGGAATAAGGCTCACTCTCATAACTATACATACTGAATCCTCCTAAAATTAAGCTTATACTCCATAATATGCCCAATTTAAAAAGAAGTTACCGTTTACGGAGTATTATGTTAATTTTAGGGCAAAATTTTAAGCATCCTCTGCTATTTTAATCCGGACTCAATAACATTATTGATTGAACTATATACTTTTCCTACCAAATCGTTAAATTTTTTTGAAGCTTTAAGATATTTGTCCACTTCAGGAATCTTAGCCAGTTCACCAAAAGTTTTATTCAATTCTGCCACTCTGGTTTCCATCTCTTTCATCGGCAGTTTTGAATTGTATAATTCCGTCTGTTTTTTGTTAAATGAGTCCAACCCGGTCTTTAAATTCCGATCCCGGTCAATTACAGATTTAGCCTGTCTCAGCTCCGTAAACTCCGCTGTTGTCTTAATCGCCTCAGCCAGTTCCTTCGCTTTATCATTGACTGCCATTATAAACACCTCGCATTAAATTTTATAAGTAGAATCTGTTATCCATTCCACAATAAGGACTAAGGAAACGGCAGATTTCTACTTGCTACCATAATATTCCTCCAGACGCTGCGGCGTGACTTGGCTTGTCCGGGAAGCCGGAAAATTTTCAAGCAAAGAACAAAGGTGGCTTTGCCGCTTTTGTTTGCGCATGTGCCTTTCCGAAGCATGAGGAAAAGCTGGCACGCGCATAAATTTAATGTTTTTTTATTGTCTAGGAAAGTTCTCTTTCCTAGACAATAAAAAACCGTTCCTGTGTGTATTGTATTCACATAGGAACGGCGAATTACCGATTACGTTTTCAACAAAGGAACTTATTTTGCAGCGAAAGCTTTTAACCATTTCGCCAAAGCCTCAAATCCTTCTCCGGTTTTACAGGAAACCTCAAAGACCGGTACTTTTTCGTTCAATGCCCTGACACCCTTGTAGAAACTGTCTCTGTCAAAGTCAATATAAGGAGCCAGATCCGTCTTATTCAGTATTACTATATCTGCAGCCTCAAACATGGAGGTGTACTTATAAGGCTTGTCGTGTCCTTCCGGCACACTGGCAATCACCATCTTCAAATTTTCCCCCAGGTCAAAGGCAGACGGGCATACCAGATTGCCTACATTTTCAATGAACAGCAGGGAGCCTTCCCTTACAGCAAAGTCTTCCATCACGACCTGAATCATATTGGCATCCAGATGGCATCCGCCTCCGGTATTGATTTGAACAACAGGGATTCCCAATTGCTCAATCTTCTCCGCATCAATGCTTGATGCAATATCTCCTTCGATAACACCGGCTCCCATATCTTCCTTCAGCATGTCAATAATTTTAAGAATGGTGCTGGTTTTTCCGGCTCCTGGTGAAGCCATAACATTTATGGCTGTTATTTTTCTTTCGCGGAACAGGCTTCTGTTTTCTTCAGCCAACTTGCTGTTGGCTCCCATAATGTCTCTAAAAACCTTTATCTCCATGTTTTCGCTTCCTTTCATCCCTCGTTACACCCTATAAATTCACAGGTTTACCTTCTCCGTTTTGACTACGGGCAGGTTAAGGCCAAAGTGTATTGCCATCATCCGTATGGCGAAAATGATCATGATACACATGTATATATTAAAGTTTGTATCCAGTTTACCATAGAAACCATAAAATACCAAGGCCCCCAGCATGGATGCCATGGCATAGATCTCGCTTTTAAAGACCAGAGGAACTTTATTCACGAACATATCCCGGATAATCCCACCTCCGACCCCTGTCAGCACGGCCACAAACAGTACGCCGATAATAGGCAACTGAAGCTGAATCCCCTTATAAGCCGCCAGTACTGTAAAAACACCCAATCCGATGGCATCACAGATTTGAATAATAAACAAGAGCTTCTTTACGTGCTTAAAAGCCAGACAGGTTACCAACGCTGTCAGGGTTATAAGGATTATATATTTAGGCTGTGTAAAAAATACGGGAGGATCCTTGCTGATAATAACATCACGAATAATTCCTCCTCCACAGGCTGTTATAATGGATAATACAAAAACTCCAAATAAATCCAGCTTGTTTTTTATTGCTACAAACGCTCCGGACGCCGCAAAAGCAGCTGTACCGACCAAATCCATTATGTCGACCAGTAACATCCTACTCCACCTCAATACTCTCGATATAAAACTCCTTCCCCACTCCTGTAGGCGTTCCCTGCCCTCCGCATATGGGGCATTCGAATCCCACCTTTGGCTTATGGTACTTCTGTCCGCAGGACTTGCAGAGAAACTCCGCAGGCACTCTCGTAAAGTGCAGCTTTGCGCCCTCCGCCAAGGTCCCCTGGCTCATAATATCAAAGTACATCTGAACCGAGTCATCGATGATGGTAGATAAATCGCCGATCACAAGCCGTACCTCTGTTACTTTTCCGGCACCGGCCTTTTGTGCCTCTTCCAGGATAATGGTAATTAATCCTTTTGTTACAGCATACTCATGCATATACAGTATATTCCTTCTTTCCAGAAATGTGCTTCCTACCCTGCCGCTTCCGGTGGTTGTCCATCGGATTCGCTAAAATATAACTTCCGCTATCATTGTGCTACACCCTGCATGGATGCCATGGCCATCGAACTTTATATGAATTTACTCCGCATCCAACTGACCCAACTACCAGTCATTTGGATGCTACGCAGGAAGCAATGTATAAAGTTCGCTGTCCGAGTCGGGCCCGCAAAAAAGTGGAAGTAATATTTTAGCGAATCCATAGCTATTATACATAAAAAACACAGTCATGAAAAGCATGACTGTGTCTTATCCATGAAATACCATCTGCTTTACGTTACAGCAGGGTCCGTTCCGAACAACTATATATATACAATCGGATTGGCAGCTGCTGATTTGGGCCTCGTACAGCCAACGGCTCCGGGGCTTTACAAGGCATGAATCAGCTAAGTTTCATCCGAATTTGAATGGGCTCAGTTACGCTACTCCCTGGCCTTCCTTTGAAGCGGCAGGCTGTTCCGCCGGCTTCGGCGGCTGTACCTGTTTCACTTTTTCCTTGGTACAGCTTGCAGTTTTGTGCCCTGCTTCCTGTAGTATACACTTCTTAGGACATACTTCAGTACATACTCCACAGATAACGCATTTGAACTGGTCGATTTCCCAGGACTTTTCCGCCCTGTTTACAACGATCGCATCCGCAGGACATTTTTTGCTGCAAATTCCACAGAAAATGCATGCATCCACATCAATACCGCTGATGTGCCCTCTGGAATCCTTAAAAGGCTCCCTTTTCTCAAAAGGATACATCCGGGTAGCAGGCTTTGATCCCAGGTTCTTGAATATATTTCCTATCATATCAAACATGGTTACACCTCCATATCAATCGACAATTGCCAATACAATCCTATCTTTCCGTACAGCTAATGCAGGGGTCGATGGTTAATATCAACATCGGTACATCCGCCAATTGGCTGCCGGGCAGCATCTTCAGCAGAGCAGGTACGTTAGCAAAGGTTGGTGTTCTAAGTCTGAGCCGGTCGAGGTTTTTTGTTCCGTTGGCCCTCATGTAGTACAGAACCTCTCCTCTTGGCTGCTCAACTCTTGAAATAACCTCACCATTGGGATTTCCCTTTACAGGAACACTGATCTCTCCATCGGGAATCTTCGCAACAGCCTGCTTTATAAGGTCTACAGACTGATAGATTTCCCTCAGCCTGACAGCAGTTCTCGCATAGCAGTCTCCGTCCTGTTCGATAACAGGCTCAAAATCCAATTCCCCATAAGCAGCATATCCGGTGACCCTGTGGTCCATCACAATACCGCTGGCTCTGGCCATAGGTCCCAGGGTACCCAGCAGTGTGGCTTGCTCCTTGGAAAGCACTCCTACACCCACCAACCGGTGCTTTACTGTATAGTCGTTCATGAAGGTCTTCTCCAACTGCTTCAGGTCCTCCTGGATTTCATCCGCAGCCAGGGTTACCTTCAACAGCAGTTCTTTCGAGATATCTCTTCTGACTCCACCGATAATATTTCCGGATATAATGACCCTGCTTCCACAGGTTTCTTCCATTATATCCATGACCTTTTCCCTGTTTCTCCAGGTCTGCATGAACAAGCTTTCAAATCCGAAAGCATCTGCCAGAAGTCCCAGCCACAGGAGGTGACTGTGAATTCTATGAAGTTCTGCCCAGATTACTCTCAAATACCGTGCCCGATCGGGAATTGTGACGTTCATCAGCTCTTCCATCCCCTGGCAGTATGCCATGGCATGCTGAAAGCTGCAGATTCCACAAACCCTTTCTACCACAAATACATTTTGTGTAAATTCCTTTGTTTCCGTCAGCTTTTCCAATCCTCTGTGAACATATCCAATGGCTGGAATCGCTTCAACGATCTGCTCGTCTTCCATAACCAGCTTGATGTGAATCGGTTCAGGCAATACCGGATGTTGGGGGCCAAAAGGTATTATTGTCTTACTCATCCTATTTTCCCTCCCTCTTCTCAATGATGATCTGCTGTCTCAGCATGGGATTCTCGGGAGCATCATCCGTAAGAAGCATATGCCCGCCGTAATCAACCACCATACCCAGGAAGTCTACTCCAAACAGTTCTTTTATCTCGTTTTCAACAATGGCTGCAGAAAAGTAAATGCCGGAAATGCTGGGTATTTGCTCTCCCTTCGGTACCTTTATTCTGTAATTTACCATTTCATAATTCTTGTCAAAGTGGTAGGTAATGTCAACACCCTCTTCACCGATATCTACCGAGGTTGATGTTACAAACCTGTATCCCTGGTGAAACATGTCCTGGACCTTTCCAAGGAGTTGATCCACCGATATTTCAGATAGATTTTGAATCATAAAAAACCTCCAACGGTCAACTACCAACTTACCATCGGTAACTAACAATCATATTCTTTGGATACTGTACTGCATAATTTGGCTTTTATCTCCAGTTATTATAAATGCTCTTATTACATTGAATTTATTCAGCTTTCTTCAGTGCTTTCGCTTTATCTTCCAGCAGGCCCGCTGCTTTGTAGATTCCGTCGATGATGGCCTCCGGTCTGGCACAGCAGCCTGGAACATACACATCTACCGGAATTGCATTATCCACTCCACCCAGCACATTGTAGCATTCCTTGAATATTCCGCCGGTGCAGGCACAAGCGCCTACCGCCACAACAGCTTTCGGTTCAGGCATCTGCTCGTAAATATTCCTGAGTACCTTCAAGCTCCTATGGTTGACAGAACCTGTTACCACCAGGACATCTGCATGTTTGGGATTTCCAACATTTACGATTCCGAACCGTTCTACGTCAAAAACAGGCGTAAGACAGGCCAGAACTTCTATATCACATCCATTACAACTGGTACAGTCATAATGTACTACCCAAGGAGATTTAGCCCTTGACTTTTGCATAATTCCCATTCCAATACACCCTCTTTCAGTATTAGTTCATCCCCTATTTTTGCAACAGGTACAACCAGACGATATTTGTCATTGCCGCACCGATTCCGACAAGCCAGGTCGCCTTCAGCATCCACTTCCAGGTAACTCTGGCACTAATATTATCAATAACAATTTCCATAAAGTAACACACCAGTGCAATAACGATTCCCACCCACAATGGATTGGCAAAGAACAAACTGATGATTCCCATCAGCAATACCACATCATACCAGTGAGTCAGTTCGATCAAAGCTAGCTGAGGTCCCGAAAATTCAGTCGTTAATCCCTTAATCAGTTCCTGATGTCCATGATGCGAGGTCGAGAAGTCAAAAGGCGACTTTCTCAGCTTTATGGTCAATACATACAGAAAAGCTACAAATACCAGGGGCAAATGGAGCAAAAGCGGTGTAGACTGCTCGAAGATGCTCTTGATCATAAAGCTCTTGTTAATCAGATAGATCCCTACCACCATTAACAACATCACCGGCTCATATGCCATCATCTGCATAATTTCTCTCTGGGCCCCGATCTTGCTATAAGGAGAACGTACGCTCATGGCCCCGATGATAAGAGCTACCGACGAAAACGCCAGTATAAACATAAGCATCAACAGGTCCTTGCCCAATACCAGCATAATCAAGCTGGCAACTGCAAACACCAGGTGCGCGATTACATATACCATCTGCGTCTGGTTTACAGTAATTCTTTGCTTCCCCATCAGCTTGAAGAAGTCGTAAAAAGGCTGCATTAAGGGTGGTCCATACCGGTTCTGCATTCTTGCAGAGATTTTTCTGTCCAAACCGCTCAGCAAGCCTCCGGCAATCGGTGCTAAAACGATCGCCAGGATAACAATCAGTAAATCTCTCATGCTCATTATACCACCACCCCAAACATAACAAGAATAATTGCAACTGCAGCCAGGTTCAACCAGAGAGTCATCTTATTCTCTCCAAAGAAACCTGTTAAGTAGTAGTTACGAACTACTACGGTTTCCACTTTATCTCCAGGACTGATAAATTCAAGTCCTCTTACGTCCGTATCATCTGCATTGGCTCCGCACAGATAAGGAGTCCGGATGCTTTCCGCCTTTGTTTTGGACATGTAGATTCCGATTCCTGCCATTAACAGCAGAAAGACAACAAAGAACGGTATGGATGCAAAACCACCCATGACGGAGTCGGATGCACCGTTCAAAACAATACCGGCCGCTTCTCCGGCCAAGGTCATATTTCCATTAACGCCGAAAGCTTCCAACTGCGGATTTATTAAGTGGTTAAACAAAGGCACGATACCGATGCTGGCTGCAAAAACTCCTGCCAGCATCAGGGCCAGCATGCTCTTCATGGATATTGACAGCTTTTCTACGGTATGTTTTGCCTTATAGGACATGGTCAAAACAATACCGATCCACTGGGACCAAAATACCACAGTAAAGGCGCTGCCCAAAATGATAAGCACCAATACGACGGGAGTCGTAACTGCCGCTTCGATGGCCAGCCACTTTGTAATAAGCACTCCGAAAGGAGGCAGCAGCATGGATATCATTCCGATAACCATAATGGTTGCCGTGAAGGGCATCCTCTTCATAAGACCCTGCATATCCTCGATATCACGACTTCCAATACCCAGTTCAACGGTACCTACGCACAAGAACAGCAAGCCCTTTGAAACTGCATGGAAGATCATAAGCAGCATCGCAGCACCGATGGCCACATGACTGCCCAATCCGGCACAGCATACGATAAGCCCCAGGTTTGCAATGGTGGAGTACGCCAGTACCTTTTTACCATTGCTTTGGCTGATGGCCACAGCGGAACCCGCCAGGAAAGTAAAGCCGCCAACTACAGCGATCATTTTACCCAGTAAAGACCCTGCGTAGAGGGGTGAAAATCTTACAACCAGATACACACCCGCCTTAACCATGGTACTGGAGTGAAGCAGTGCGGAAACAGGCGTAGGTGCCACCATGGCTCCCAACAACCAGCTCTGGAATGGGAACTGCGCGGATTTTGTAAACCCGGCAAAGCACAACAGAGCGATTCCCACCGGCAAAAGTCCTACAAATTCCTTTGTTTGCAAGATTTCTTCAATGGAAAGAGTTCCTGTCACCTTATAAGTGATGATAATTCCAGCGATAAAACCAATACCGCCGAACAGATTAATGCACAAAGCCCTTAAGGCGTTCTTTACGGCCTGTTCGTTGCCATCATGGGAGATGAGCAGGAACGAACAGAGCGTTGTCACTTCCCAAAAGAAATACATCCACATCAAATCGTTCGTAACAACGAGGGCATTCATTGCTGCAATAAAGATAAAGAGAACCATGAAAAATCTCGGTTGTCTGGATACCTTTAAATGGAGGTGATGTTCATGTTCCTTCATATATCCAAGCGCAAATATGGTTATGATCGGGCCAATAATAGATACCAGCAGGATCATAACCAATGAAAGATAGTCAATCGTAAAAGCAAATTCAGGTTCGACAACTCCACCAAATACTTCAAATAAAAGCATCGGTATCAATTGCAATAAAGCGAGTACAATGACGAGAGGCTTTTTAAGCTTTAAACCAATCGAAATTATATAACCCATTAAAATAAGATCCAATAATTTTATGACCCAGCCTATATACATTCCAATAGTACTGTGTTCGACACTAACCCTGATACTTCCGCCCGAACTGAAAAGCGACCATGCAAATCCCCCGGCAACTGCAAACAAAAGCAAAGCAGATAAGCCAACGATAAAACTGCGCGCCTTTCCGTTCTTAATGAAGTAACAAAACAGGGCACTTAAGGTCGGCAACAGTATTGCTGCAGAGAGTAAAACTTCGTTCTGCATAACCTTTCCCCTTTCAAGTAATGTTTTTAACCCACCAAGATGTAGAATATTATGTATCTTTCGCGTTATGTTTAGATACGGTAAAAATGCACCGAACAGTACCAATTTTCATTTATTTTGTCGTAAAAGACAAAATTTCAGCCACTTCGAGCTTTCTTACCCTACTCAATTATATTCTCTCTCTCTCACCCCGTCAATGCATGTATTGGCTATAAAAATCTGCTAAAAACAGTTTAATGACATTTATCTTTATTTATATTTAAGTTATTGCAGTTTAAGTGGTTTTTTAAAAACGGAGTGCTTGAAATCCTTAAATATACCACATTTCAAAGTTGCTCATTGTATACAATGTCCTAAACACCGTTAAAAATTTAACATTTATTAGATACGGTTTATCGAAAATAATAAAAAACTCGGATTGTTAAAAAAAACTTCCACTATAATTTTGCTACACCCTGCATGAATATCATGAAGGGCCCGCAAAAAGTGGAAGTAGTTTTTTTAACTGCACCCGAATAAGTATCACACCTTATTGAGCCATCCCATGACCACCCGGTCAATGCCGGAAAGATCCTTTACAATCCGTATGTCTTTAAAGGTATGCCGCATGATCTCCGCTACATCCGCGGCCTGGTCATACCCTACTTCAAAGGCCAGCAGTCCCCCTTTTTTCAGGAAGCCGGAGCTCCCCTCCGTGATCGCCCTGTAAAATTCCAGCCCGTCCCAGCCTCCATCCAGCGCACCCATGGGTTCATACTCCCTTACTTCGATCTGAAGTTCACGGATATCCGCTTTCCGTATATAGGGAGGATTTGATACTATGATCTCAAACCGGCATATAAGCTCCGGTTTATTGCGCAGCTCTTCAAAAAGATTACTACGGACGAATTCCACCCGGTCCGAAGTTCCCAAACGTTCGGAGTTTTCCCCAGCCACTGCAAGTGCATCGGGCGATATATCCACAGCCGTCACCCTGCACTGTGGACAATAGTGCGCCAGGCTCACTGCAATACATCCGGACCCCGTCCCGATATCCATGATGTGAATTTCGTCAGATATATGAGCTAGTTCCTTTGTATGCTTCAGAACCGACTCCACCAGTGTCTCGGTATCGGCCCTCGGAATAAGCGTATGGGCGTTCACCCTAAACTCCAGGCCCATGAATTCCTGGTGCCCGGTTATATACTGTACCGGCTGCCCCTGGGCCCTTCTGCCGATCATTTTCATGTATTCTTCTTCAACTGCCGGCCCCAACATCCTCTCACCATGTGTATACATGTAGGCTCTGTCCTTCTCAATCACATGGCAAAGCAGAACCCCGGCATCTACTGCCGGGGCCTCTATATTCGCAGATTTTAAAATGTCCGTGCCTTTTCTCAGTGCTTCTCTGAGAGTCATACCAACAATCCTCCATCCGGGTTTAGGCTTATCTTATGTGTCGCGTCTTACCACCGATCCGCTTCCCGATCCTCTACCAGAACATTTTTTAGTGCTTCAATGGCCACTTCGATCTGGTCATCCGCCGGTTCGCTGGTGGTAAACCTTTGCAATGCCAGGCCGGGTAAGCTCACCAACTGCATAACTTTCAGATTGCTTCTACCGGCAAACTTAATGACCTCATAGGAGAGACCTGCCACCAGGGGAATCAATACCAGCCTTGAAGCAATATTTACAATTACATTATCTCCTTTAATAAAGGAAAAAACAATAATACTTACAATCATTACTACGAATAAGAACGCCGTACCGCACCTTGGATGCCGGGTTGTGTATCTCCTTACATTTTCCACCGTCAGTTCTTCTTCATTTTCATAGCAGTGGATGGTCTTATGCTCAGCACCATGGTATTGAAATACTCTTTGTATATCCTTCATTTTGGAAATGAGGATGATATACCCGAAAAACAAGGCAATTCTTACAACACCTTCAAATAAATTATACAGGAATGACCCCATTGCAGTGGTCTTGTCAAAGCCTATGAAGTTCGCCAGCAGATAAGGCAAAATCATAAAAAGCCCGATTCCGAACACCAGCGCTACAACAACGGAAAAGTAGATCAGAACCTCCTGCAGCTTGTCCCCGAATACCTTTTCAAAAAATTTATCCAATTTGCCCGGCTCCTCTGTATCCTCTTCAATTTCTGCAAATTCTGCCGAATACATCAGCGACTTGATCCCTATGACCATGGACTCTATGATTCCCACGGCGCCCCTTACTATAGGCAGCTTAAAAAAGGAGTGCTTCTTCGCCAAGGTCTGCAAGGGTTTTTTATCAACAGTAATACTCCCATCCGGCTTTCTAACCGCGATAGCGATATTTTCCGGCCCCCGCATCATTACACCCTCGATGAGGGCTTCTCCCCCGATGGATGTAGCGTGCTTTGGCCTGCTTTGTATATCATGATTGCTCATTTTACTTCCCCCATACAAAAACATTATACTCTACATTATACATGAGCAAGCACGGTAAGGCAACCTTATTGCCGGGCAAGAGACACGTTTTACTCTCTTCCCGTACATCGTACCACCTACGGATACGTTTCTTCCTTGATTTTACTATGCCCGTAATAAGTGTGGCCCAAACTCCGCGTCCCTGTTTGTCGATTGACCTGCGGAGCATATAATGCTGCTATTTTTGTTTCAGATATTCTACAATAATTTTGTCCAACTGCTCACTTGCCTTTAATACGGTATCCACATTATAATCCTCCGTGGATAGAAGCTTATGCAAAGTTTCCCTTAGTAAATCCATTTCACCCTTTAACTCCAAATTTATCATACTAAAGACCTCACATTTTATCATTTGTAAAAGCATACTATTATATATTCGATATAATTGTGTGTAAATTTTATCGCAAATTACAAAATTTTTCAATATCTTTTAGCAAATAGTTACTTAAAAATAATATTTTTGTAAATTTCTGGATTGCACGGATAAAAATTAAAGGCTGAGAGTAAGCCTCTCAGCCTTCTTTTGTTGCGATCTATTATGCTTTATCCACAATACCGAATTTTTTCTTAAACTTCTCAACACGTCCACCAGTATCAATCAGTTTCTGCTTTCCGGTAAAGAAAGGATGACACTTTGAACATATTTCTACGTGCAGGCTCTTCTTCGTGGATCCTGTTGTAAAAGTCTCACCACAAGCACATTTTATTACCGCTTCACTGTAATTTGGATGAATTCCTTCCTTCATTCTGCTCACCTTCTTTCACATAAACCTTATATAATTCAAGGGACATTGTACCGAGGGTCCATACGATCAAAAGATCTATGTAAACGGTACATTGTATTGAGAACATTCCCTCTCAGCCATATAATCTTGCTTTTCGTATTCATTCGCAAAGACAAAAAATATTCTAACATAAAACTCTTATGCACGCAAGCATTATTTTTCAACAAAAGCAACATTTATGCCCTTAACGAATTCTTCGTTATTTTTCGTCTGAATCAACCTGCTGGTAAGCATTTCGGTCACTTCCGCAGTACCCATATTGCTCATGGCCTTTCTTATTGCCCAGATGCCTTCCAGCTCCTTCTGGCTAAGGAGAAGCTCTTCTCTTCGTGTTCCCGATCTTTGTATATCGATGGCCGGGAATATACGCTTTTCAGAAAGCCTTCGGTCAAGGTGCAGTTCCATATTACCCGTTCCCTTGAATTCTTCAAATATGACATCATCCATTCTGCTGCCTGTTTCAACCAATGCAGTAGCGATAATGGTCAAGCTGCCGCCATGTTCAATGTTTCTGGCCGCACCGAAGAACCTCTTGGGCTTATGAAGGGCTCCGGGATCGAGACCTCCCGACAGGGTCCTGCCGGTCGGCGGAATTGTCAGGTTGTATGCTCTTGCCAGTCGGGTAATACTATCCAGGAGAATTACAACATCCTTTTTCTGCTCAACCAGTCTTTGTGCTCTTTCCAGCACCATCTCCGCAACCTTTATATGGTGCTCGGGCACCTCATCAAAGGTAGAGTAAATGACTTCTCCCTTTATGGAGCGTTGCATATCGGTAACTTCCTCCGGCCTTTCGTCGATAAGAAGCACAATTAATTCTACTTCAGGATGGTTTGTAGAAATCGCATTGGCAATTTTCTTTAAAAGAATGGTTTTACCAGCCTTTGGCGGTGATACTACCATACCACGCTGCCCTCTTCCGATGGGCGCGATAAGATCGATAAGCCGTGTAGATAACTCTCTGGGACCTGTTTCCAATGAAAGTCTCTTATCCGGATAAATGGGAGTCAAATACTCAAAAGGTACCCTTCTGGATGCTACATCCGGTGCATCACCGTTCACCGTCTGCACGTAAAGAAGAGCCTGGAATTTTTCGCCTTCCTTTGGTATTCTGCCTTTTCCTCGGATTTTATCTCCCGTCTTTAAACCAAACCTTCGAATCTGGGAAGGAGAAACATAGATATCCTTCGGTCCTGACAGATAGTTTTCTCCTCTTAAAAATCCATAACCATCGGGAAGCACCTCAAGTACGCCTTCAACAGGATCGTCACTTTCGATTTTTTCAAAGTTATTCTGTCTTTCCTGATTATTGTAACCGCCTTCACCATCTCTTCGTTGGTCGTTGTTCCGGTCATAGCCTCTCTCGTAATTTCTTTCGTAATTCCGTTCATAGTTGCGCTCATAATTACGCTCATAGTTACGGGTAAAGGGTCTTTCCTGCGGTTTTTCGGTTTCTGTTACCGGCTTTGTTTCAGAAGTCGGCTCGGCTACGGTCTGCTCTTTCGCTTCTTCCTTTACCGCAACCTCCTGCTGCACTTCCTGTTGAGCCTCCTGCTTTTTCTCCTCCGGTACCTCTGCCTTTACAGCAGCTTCAGGCTCTTTCGCTTGTTCTTCCTTTTGTTCTTCCTTCTGCGCTTGAAGCTCCTCGTTTTGCGGAGTCGTAGTATTTCTCGCTTGAAGCTCTGCTTTACTGGGTCGGCCCCTTCTGCCTTTTTTTACAGCAGGCACTGATTCTTCCTCATTAGCAGTTGCCGCCTCCGTAACAGGCACTTCAACTGCGCTTTGAGGTTCGGCCCCCTGCTGTTCCGGCGTAGTTTCCTCCGCCTTCACTGCAGCAGCTTCCTCCGGTTTTTTCTCTTCTATTTTATCTTCTTCTGATTTAAGTGATTTTGTGGGCTTTCTGCCCCTCTTTTTCGGCATCTCCTGAATTGCATTATCCTGAACTGATGGGGTCTCTTCTTTTACCGAATCTTCCGGTTGATTCTCAGCACTTGTATTTCCATCCACTGCTTCCGCAGGTTCCTCTTGCGCATTATTGCCTGCCTCGAGGATTACACGGACCAACTCTTCTTTTCTAAGACGCGCAATATTTTTTATGCCCATCATTTTCGCTATGTAACGCAAATCTTCCATTGTTTTATTTACGAGATTAATATCCTCCATAATCCACCACCTTATTGCATGAAAAAATTATTTATATTTACAGTACAGGGAATTCATTCAAGTAGATAAATACACTAAATCAAAAAGTTCGGATAAAAAAGTCAACAAGACTTGTAAGTACTACTGAATACTACTAACAAGGATTATATCATTCCGAAAATACCTTGTCAATGAATCAAATTTTACACCCGCTATGCATTTATATGCTTCAAAAAAAGCTGTCTTACTTACCCTATTATAATTGCCAACAGTCCCCCATAACATACCTGTTTCTGGGAAAAATATTTGTTTTTCAGCAGAATCTACCGTTCCCACACATTTATCGGCAATTAGCAGTTATAGAATAACTGGCATCCATCCTCCAGTTCATCCATTTATTGCACACATTATTGCCCTGATTTATGGGAATATTCAATATTGCAGCATAATTTCCACTCTGCTTCCTTTTTTTATTTTCAGCCTGCGGAGTGCATAATATATTATAGCACGGAGTGATATTGGTGAATAGTCTTAAGCATGAATTGCGGCAGTTGTTTGACAGCGGCCGATCCCTTAATATTTTTGATGATACGGAGCACCTGGAAGAAGGGCTTCTGGAAAGAATCATCAACCTTTCCATTCTGAATCCCGGTGTGTTTCCTTCTCAGCCATGGGATGCTTTGGCTGTGAAATCCTCATTGTCGAAGCAAAAACTGTCGGGACTGTGTGGTGGAGATGAAAAATTACCCGTTTGCGCAGTTTGCCTTATTATTCTTGGCAGAAAGGATCTGCAGCCATTGGAAGGTTTGACAACTGCCAGCACAAAACAACTGCTGGAAATGTCCATTATGTATGCATCAAAATATTACTCCGTTGATTTTCATGTAGTCAAATCCTTTGACGCCGAAGGGATCAAAAAATATTTCAACATCGGCAGTGATATGGATATAGAAATGGTTACCTGCCTGGGCTACTTCGGCAAAGCTTGTCCAGCTTTCCCCAAAGAAGCTCTCAAAAGCTATTCACAGGCCATAAGAGAAGTGTAAACAAATAAAAACACCCAGGAGAAAATGTGAAATTCTCTCCCGCGTGCTTTTTTCTCTGCCAGAAACTCTTCCAATGCATTTAGTACAAATTTGCAGCCCATATTACTTCTTCACGGTATCCATGGCCTTCTTTGCAAATTCATTGTTTACCAGTTTTTCATAGTCGGCTGCTTTCTTTAATTCTCCCGCTTCCTGCATGACCTTTTGCAGCAGGTCCAGAGACTCCTTTTTCATGACAGGATCCTTGTTCCACGCATCGTATTCCTTATACCGCTGGGCAACCTTTACCAGGATTGCTTCATCCGCATCCGGGAAGGAGGGCTTGATGACCTTTGCGATTTCTTCGGGGGTATGACTATCCACCCATAATTGGCCTTTATAAATGGCATTGGTGAATTTTTGAACCCGATCCTTGTTCTTTTCTATGTAGCTTTTCTTTGCAAAGTATGCAGTATAGGGAATCTCGCCGCTGTCCTTCCCCAGAGATGCCAGGATGTACCCTTTTCCTTCCTTCTCCAGCATGGAGGCCGTGGGCTCAAACAAAGTCACGTAGTCACCCTGTCCTCCGGTAAATGCACCTGCCATCAGGTTGAATTGTATATTGGTATCTACATTTACATCTTTTCCAGGATTCAGCCCGTTCTTCCTCAATATGTATTCCAGTGTCATCTCCGGAACTCCGCCTTTTCTTCCGCCGATAACATTCTTTCCCTTGAGGTTACTCCATTTAAAATCCGGCTCCTGCTTCCTTCCCATAAGGAATTGCCCGTCGCGTTTGGTCAACTGTGCAAACACTACGGCATGATCTTCCTTGCCTTCGTTGTATACGTAGATAGTTGCTTCGGGTCCGGCGAATCCGATATCCGACTGTCCCGATAATACGGCTGTCATTACCTTATCTGCACCGCCGCCATTGGTAAGCTCCACCTCCAGCCCCACTTCCTTGAAGAAGCCCTGGTTGATGGCTACATACTGCGGAGCGTAGAATACCGAGTGCGTCACCTCATTGAGCTGGATCTTCACCAGGTCCTTCCTGCCGCAGCCGGGTGTAACCGCCAGTGCCAAGCCAAGAACCAGAACAAATATCCCAATAAACTTTTTCATAAAATACACCTCCTATGGCAGTATATTCATACGGCTTTTTAGAGGTGTAGAGTTTTGTTGTTTATTTCATTCGCCCGTCCTCAAACTTAGCTGCAGTTTAGCATGTTGATCATTTCCCGTTACCCCGGTGCCATTCTTCGCTTCCTCCGTCTCACTACCTTCCCCACCCAATAGCAGGCAGAATAAAACACCACCAATATCAGCCCTGCCGCCAAGCCTAAACCTTGCCCCGGGACAAGGGGCATGCTGGCGATAATGACAATCAGTGAAACAATTGCAACCCAGGATGTGTATGGAAATCCCGGAAGCTGACAGTTTCCTCTCGGCGGACACCCTTTCGTCCGTCTGAATTTGTAATGCGTTGATACGATAATCAGATAGGTAAAGAGAAGTGAAAATCCACCGGAACTAACAAGAAATATATACACCTGTTTGGGAAGCAGGAAGCCTAATCCCAGTGCCGCCAGCATCGCAGCCCCGGAAAAGAGAATTCCCCGGTAGGGAATATCCCCCTGGTCCTGGAGAAAAGCCGGAGCATGCCCTTCATCTCCCAGGGACCGGATCATGCGGCCAAGTCCAAAGGTAGCCGCCAGCATGGTGGAAAGAATCGCTGTGACCAGAACAATGTTGATAATTCCCGCTACCCAGGTAAGTCCACTTCCCACCAAGCCTGCTACAAAAGGACTGACATCCTCTGTAACTCCAGCTGTGGGCAGTAAGGGCAGGAGGACTGTAATCGCCAGAACATACAGACTCACCAGGGAGATAACGGTATAGGTAATAGCCTTTGGAACCGTTTTATGAGGGTTGGCGGTTTCCGATGCCGCCAGACCGATAATTTCAAAACCTGCATAGGTAAAAATTACAATCAGCATGCTTCCTGCGATGCCGGATATTCCTCCTGAAAAAAAAGCTTCACCTCGGAGAGCACCCAAACCGACAGCCGTCTTTCCGGGGAATATACCAAAGATCAAAATAAGTGCCACCATAATAAATCCAACGATGGTAAGAAGTTTAACGGAAGCAAGTGCACTTTCCAGCTTGCTTAAATTTTCTGCCCCCAGCAGATTGGCCAAGGTGATCAAAATGATGATGGCAGAACCGAGTACCGGTATGGATAGCCCGGGAAACCAAATTCGTAAAAGCAGCGATACCGCAGTTGCTTCACTGGACATGGCCAGCACCAGCCCAGTCCAGTAGACCCAGCCGGTTACGAATCCAACACCCGGCCCAAAAGCACGCTGGGCAAAAGTGCGAAAAGACCCCGGGGCCGCATCTGCCACCGTCAGTTCCGATAGTGAAAAAAGAATGAGGTATACCAGGGCTCCGCCCAAAATATAAGCGATGATAATGCCCGGCCCTGCCGCATGGATGCCGATGGCCGAACCGAGAAAAAACGAACCGCCGATGACGGTTCCCAATGCCATCATGGTTAACCCCCACGCACTAATTCCTGAACCTTCTTTGTTCATTTGCCGTCCTCCCTGCATTTTTCTAAAATCAATATTGATTATTAGTATTTACTTTTGGCCCGACAATAAACAAAAAAGCAGTTATAAATTATTTAAGCAGAAAGACATACTAATGCAAGTAGTCTTTCTGCTTAAATAATTTAACATAATTTCATTTTTACCGTTCACTCTTTAATTACTCACTAAAATCGTCATGAATCACTTCATAAGGGGTATAATGCAGTTCGGTACCGCCACAGTTCAGCCGCAGGTATTCATCCATCTCAATCATGTCTTTATCCGTCAGCCCAATAAACCGTATACCATACCGATACCCCATGCCCTGCTGCTTTCTTACGACTTCTCCTTTTGCCTTTTTCATAAACGGCAAGAGGTTCCCATAAACATAAATCTCCATTAAAATGATATCCTTTTCCTTTAACACACTATCCGTAGTAATACTCACTCCGGAAGCAGAAATATCATTCACCCTAAACTCTGCCTTCTTTCCATTAGCGCAGTAAATCCATCCGTTACCCGTAACAACATATCTTCGGCAATGTCGTATGTTTCCCATTATATTCCCCCCTTTCTGTGATCCAGGCCACAATATTGTTGAATAAAAAAGACCTTTAATATGGCCCTGTGAAACACATGGTGATATTAAAAGTCTTGCTTCCCTCCCGGGCGGTAAAGCCAGGCAGTCCATTTGCCGATTGTTGACTTTACAATTTGAAGCTACTCCCCTTTATAGTATCAATATACCATCACTATAGAGTAAATGTCAATGGAATGCAGTGACATCCACAATGAATTAACACTTTATTCATATTTTTATTCATTGATACCATAGAATATACGGTTTTACCTTCTCTATAAGAAGCTTATAAAAATAGAAAAGCGCTCCTTTCAGAACGCTTTTTTACATGGCTTTTTACTTTTTCACAACCGGTATCCAGACTTCGCTGTAGCATCGATCCTCACCGGACTCGTAATATAGTTCCAGATCCGGCCCGGGTGCATGTTCATATCCGGAATTCGGAAACCATTCAGGAAAAATCCGTTTCCATATGGCCTGGATTTTTTCCGTTGTTTCCGAAGGTTCATGCTCTTCCGTTCTGAATATTACCCATGTAAAGGGGGGAACTTCGACTGATACCAGATCTTCAGGAACTGCAGTACTTCCCTCAAAGTCAATAACGCCGATCATGTAGGGAAAAGTATTCTCTCCTGTATGGCGATAGCACATGATGGCGTTGGAATTGCACAGCCCTTTTATCGGTGATGCGACAGTAATCTTGTCCAGGCGATCAATGGTACCGTTTTCAAAGGACTCCTCCCAAAACTTCGGTATTCTTATAAAATTACTTCCATTGGTGGTTTCAATGATTTCCTCAACACCCAATACTTTAAACGAGCCTTTTTCTTCGATCCTGTAATTCATCTCAACATCTCCTTTTATCGATATGTGAAAAGAAATGCGAGGATACGCTTTTAGCTCTACACCTCGATCGCGCGCAGATGTGGGTGTAACCCCGTGCAAATTTTGAAATGCGCGGGTAAATGAGTTTGGCGAGTCATAGCCATATTTCAGTGCAAGGTCTATGATTTTGATGGTGCTGTTTTGCAATTCAAAAGCAGCCATGGTTAACCGCCTTCGCCGTATGTATTCAGACATGGGAACATCCGTAATAAACGAGAACATGCGCTGAAAGTGATAAGACGAGCAGCAGGCGATTTTCGCAGCTTCTTCAAAATCAATATCTCCTGCCAGGTTCTCCTCAATGTAGCTTATGGCACCGTTCATTCTTTGAAGCCAATCCATATCCACGACCTCCTTTCCATTCTCAGTATAACAGAGTAAAAAAAGTTCACCTCCACATTTTATGCACAAAAATGTGTGGTATTTAAAAAGAAAAATCCATATCGATGTAAGGTATGTCCTTTAGGATCTTCTCTCTCCGCTGGTGCATAAAGCTGGCACACCAGGGGTCCAGGTTGTTCAGGTCCCTGCTGCGGTGAATGGCAATATACAGGTCCATCTCCCGCAGCTTCAGGAAAGTAGGAATCTCCTTGATCCAGTGCTCTTGCAGGTGATTCTCCTTCCTGTAGCCCAGCATAAAATGCTTGAGAAATTCCCGGGCTTTCTCTACATCCTCCTTTGCGGTACAATGATGCGGCACTACATAAAATAAAGCCATCGCAATATCATGGGCAAACCAGAAATACTGGCTGTCATCAAAATCAAAGAATGTAAGCTCCCCACGGTCATCCACAAAGAAATTGCCTCCATGCATATCCTGATGAATTAGCCCATATTCATCCTTTCCTTTTGGCAAGGTCGCCAGGTATGCAACGCTTCGATTCCATTTCTCGATGATCTCCGCTTCCGAAGAAGGCAAAAATCGCTCGGCAAAACCAATCAGGTCCTCCTGCCCCTCCGGTCTTTTATACAATGGATTCGTCGGTTGATACTCCTTGGTCACCCGGTGTATTCGCCCCATAATTTCACCGTAGTCTTCAAAGAAAGGCGGAATCCAGTGATGCTTTTTTGGAGGGGCGCCTTTTGCCTTTTCAAAGGAAACAGCCACAAAGAGCGGATTTTCATTCTCTGCCGCCTCCAGGAGGTTTCCCTCGGGAGAAGGCACCACACGGGCCACAGGTACACCGTGCGCTGCAAGGTAGTTGATAAAATCCGCCTCTGCATACACTTGTTCTTTTTTTCTCCGCAGCCCGGTATGGGAGATACGGAGGACGTATTGTCTCTCTCCTCTATCAAATTCATAAACAAAGCTCTCAAACCCTCCCAGAGGTCTGATTCGGGACGGGTCAATCTTATATTTGCCAATCAGTTCATGAAACACCTTCTCATTATACTGGTCTCTTATTGCCTGTTCCAATACAAAACACCTCTTTCTCCTAAACTAATAGTACCATTTGTTTTATCTTCCTGTCCAGCTTCCATTCTTCCGATGCTCCTTCGAGAATTTGCTCAGCTTCTTGTTTTGCTGTTTCTGCGCCATCTGAAGCTGCCGATTTTCCTTCGATTCTACATACTTTGCCTCCTTTTTCAGCTTTAGGTAATTTTCATACCGCATAGGGTCCAGGGTTCCATCCGCCAGCGCTCTCTTTACAGCACAGCCAGGCTCCCTGTGATGCTTGCAATCATTAAATCTGCAATTCGCTGCGATCTCTGAAATATCGGAAAATGCATCTCCAAGTCCTTCCTCCGCATTAACAATTCCCAATTCCCGCATCCCCGGGGTGTCCAGCAGCACACCGCCCTGTGGCAAAAGAACCATCTGCCGGTGAGTGGTGGTATGCCGCCCCCGGTCATCGTCCTCACGGGCGGCAGAAGTTTTCAGCACTTCCTTTCCTGCCAGAGCATTGATCAGGGTAGACTTCCCTACACCGGAGGAACCTAGCATAACCATAGTTACTCCTGTGCTAAGGTAGGCCTGGAGTTCTGCCAGCCCGGTTCCGTTTACGGCACTTACCGCGTGAACCTTCACTCCCGGAGCAACAGCTTCCACCTCCAGCACCTTCCTCTCTACATCCTCGCATAAATCCGCCTTGCTGAGAATGATTGCGGGAATGGCTCCACTTTCCCAGGATAAGGTCAGATAGCGTTCAATGCGTCGCAAATTGTAATTTTTGTTTAAGGAAGTGCAAATAAACACGATATCAAAATTAGCTGCTACTACCTGTATTCCATCAGCACTCCAGGAATCCCTTCGTATGAACTGGGTTTTTCGCGGCAGAATATCGTGAATAATCGCCCGATCTTCACTACCGGCAGCCTCCAGCACCACCCAATCCCCCACAGCAGGGTATCCCCCCTTTTCTTCCAGGTGGTAGTGGTATTTTCCCGAAACCTCGGCAAAACGTTCACCGGATTCGCAAACAACGCGGTAGAGGCCGCGATGTTCGGTAATGATCCGGGCAGGCACGAGGCCTGGCTGTGAATTTTCATTAAAAGCATCTTTCATTTCACTGTTAAAACCATATTGTTCTAAAATCATATTTCCTCCTAAATAACATAGCAGTATTGGATTATCTTAAAAAAGGACATAAAAATCCCGCAGAAGCATAACCTTTTTCTGCGGGATGATACTTAAAAAGGCACGAGAAGCCTTCTCGTGCCGGTTATTAAAACAAATCGTATGGCGGAAAGGTTATTCGCAGCGCTGTAAAAGGCAACGAAAATAAAAGCTCCTATCGTGGGCTTTCCATTTTATAAAGGGCCTTTTACACAATATTCAGTTACGTAGAAATCACCTCAAAAACTTTTCTCATCGAATCAATCCCCTCCTTTCGCCTTGGGTCCTATGCCAATTCTACTCTTATTCTATTCCTTCTGCTGATGCAGGGTCAAGAGAATAAACAGTTATAATGATTCTGTATTCAGCAATAACGTACCAGACAGTCTCTTTCTACTAGCAGGCATATACAAATATGCCTGTGATTTCTGTCTACTTTTCCAAAAACTTAGTAGTATATTCCAAAATATAAGAAAAATTCATATGGAATGAAAGATCTGTTGCAGAGGAACACTGAATATAATAAAATACCCTTGCTTGTATTTAAAAAGGTATATAAAGGAATTATCATATGAGCTATAATTTGCTGACTGCATTGGATATATTGCTTTTAATAAACTCTATTGTTATTATCATTCTAATTGTTTTAGAACGGAGAAAGCCGGAGAAAACTATTGCGTGGATCTTAGTCCTGGCTCTGTTTCCTTATTTAGGTATCCTCTTTTACGTGCTTATTGGTAGAATGTGGCATAAAAGGAAACCGCCAAAGGGCTTTTCCACGTATAATCGGGAAATCATGCAGCGCCTTATCCGCAGACTGGAAGACCATGAAATTATTCCCCTGGTCCGGCTGCTGATGAACAACAGCAATTCTCCCCTATTTATAAACAATCAAATAAAAATCTTCAGGGATGGTACCGAGAAATTTCCCGCTTTACTGGAGGAAATTCAAAAAGCAGAGCATCATATCCACCTTGAATATTTCATCGTGCACAATGATCTCATTGGAAATCAGATCCAAAGGCTTTTGATAGAAAAAGCCCGGGAGGGGGTAAAAGTCCGATTCATCATCGACCGGATCGGGTCTTTCAAAACCTCCTGGGCCTTCTATTCCGAGATGCAGGCCGCCGGTGTCGATGTTGTGTCCTACCCCTATGTCCTTTCCCGGTTTCTCAATAAGCTGAACATACAGCTCAACTATCGAAATCATCGGAAAATCGTGGTCATTGACGGAAAAGTAGGCTTTATCGGGGGTGCCAACATCGGGGATGAATATTGGGGACTCGGCAAAATGGGGTATTGGAGGGATACCCATCTCATGATAAGGGGAGATTTCGTATATGGGCTCCAGGCTGTCTTTTTTGATGACTTTCTTACCATCAAAAGAACCCACGCCCGTAATGTCTTTTTTAACGAAGCCTTGAAGAAATACTACCCTTCCGATGATGTTCCAAAAGGAAGCATGATGCAGTTTGCCACCAGCGGGCCGGATACCGAGCAGCCTGCCATTATGCAGTCCATTTTGAAAATGATTTCTGTTGCCGAAAGTAATATTTACATTACTACGCCTTATTTTGTGCCTAACGAAAGCATTATGGATGCCCTGCGGTCCGCCGCCCTCGCCGGTGTTGATGTACGGATCATTTTTCCGGGAAAATACGACCACTATATTGTATTTAAGGCTTCCATGACCTACCTGAGCGAACTCACTACCTATGGAGCCAAAGTATATTTCTATGACAATAAGGCTTTTCTGCATGCCAAAGTCATAACCATTGATGGAAAAATAGCTTCTGTCGGCAGCTCCAATATGGATGTGCGCAGTTTTTTTCTTAATTATGAGCTAAACGCTGTAATCTATGATGAAAAAGTAGTTTCGGAACTGGACAGGATGTTTTTCGAAGACATCCGTGCCAGTGTTTATATAAGCAATGAGTACTTCGACAAGCTCTCCGTCTTTGATAAATTCATCCAGGCTATTGCCAGGATCTTCTCGGCACTGTTATAGTACTCCAGCCTGTACAAATTTTATCCGTACCGCCTCTGCTTCATTGGAATTTTTGAAAAAACCGCGTATAATAAGAGAGGATGAAGTTGCATCTTCACCGGTCTTGGGACCAAGCAAATGTAAAAAACGAAAGGTCAATTTTATGGATAATGGATATTTATTTGCCGGCATTGTTGTGCTGATCCTTTTTACCAGCCTACTGTCAAGATTTATAAATTCAGTCCGGTACTCAAAAAAAATCAAGGCACAAATTGTGCATCGTTGGGGCAAGGAACCTAAAAAAGTTAAACCGGAGAAGCTGAAGTTTATAGCAACCTACTTCAACGATACCTACCGTGAAAAAGCCCAGCAGCATAGCATCGATAACATTACCTGGAATGATCTGGACATGGACAGAATTTTTATGCGCATTAACAACACCGGTTCCAGTGTTGGTGAAGAATACCTTTACTCGCTGCTGCGGGAACCAGTTTTCGATGTTGAAACCTTGAAGGAAAGGGGCCGGCTGATCGAATTTTTTCAGAAAAACCCCGCCCAGCGAGAAAAGCTTCAACTGGCTCTGGCAAAGCTCGGTAAAATTGATGATATCAACATATCCGACTACTTTACGGGAAGTGCTCCCAAGCCCACAGGCCGGGGTATATTATATAACCTGCTGGGCCTTATCGCCTTTGTGGCTCCTGCTGCGATTATTTTTAATTTTCCTCTGGGGCTGATGGTCTTTATTATTGCTTTTGCTGTCAATATGACTTTGTACTATCAATCCAAAAACGAACTCGGCTCCCGTTTGGAATCTTTAAACTACGTAGTCCGGCTGATCCAGTGCGCTAAAAATGTCATCCAGACGGATATTCCGGAAATAAGAGACTCTATCCGAACACTCTCTATTTCCTATAAAAACCTTAAGCCCATCAGTAAAAAGGCTTTTAACCTCCTGTATACCAGTGGTGATGTTTTCGTCGAATACGTAAAAATCGCTTATTTGCGGGAGCTGGCCAGTTATGAGAGTATCTCCCGCCTCCTGGCCCGCTATAATGAAGATTTGCGGGTTATCTATGAAACCATCGGTCTATTGGACAGTCTCGTGTCAGTGGCCTCCTTTCGGGAAAGCCTGAATTATTGGTGCGTACCGGACCTGGAAGGAGATAGCAGGAAACTGGTTTCCAAAAAGGCTTATCACCCCCTCATTAAGGACCCGGTTTCCAATTCTCTGGAAACGGACAAGTCCCTGCTGATTACAGGTTCCAATGCCTCCGGGAAATCTACCTTCATAAAAACCACAGCCATCAACGCCCTGCTGGCCCAGTCTATCTACACCTGTCTGGCGGAGGAATACAGCACCTGTCTCTTCAAGGTGTTCAGTTCCATGGCCTTGCGGGATGACCTCATGAGCAGCGAGAGCTATTATATCGCAGAAATCAAATCCTTAAAAAGAATTTTCGACCACCTGGAGAATAACCTCCCCTGCCTCTGCTTTATCGATGAAGTGCTGCGAGGCACCAATACCATTGAAAGGATTGCGGCATCTTCCCAGGTACTATTCAGCCTGAGCCAGAGCAATTGTCTCTGTATAACGGCCACTCATGATATCGAACTGACGAGGATGCTGGAAGACAACTTCATCAACTACCACTTTCAGGAGCAGATCACCGATGAGGGAATTACCTTTGATTATAAGCTCTACCCCGGACGCTCCCATACCCGGAATGCCATTAAGCTGCTAAAATTCATCGGCTATGACGAAAGTATTGTAACCAGTGCGGAGGACAGGGCGCAAAAATTTCTGGCCGAAGGCAAATGGGACAAAGTCCGGTAAGCTGCATAATAAAAAGAGGCAAAGAACTTCTTTGCCTCTTTTTATTATGTTACTTTTTATATGCAGTGCATTTATAATCTATCCACTAATTCCTTTCACTTTCTGAACCGCCTTCTGGATCGTGTCTTTCCCCATCGACATGAGCAAATCCTTTTGAACACTATTCTTAAAGACAATACGGATGTAGAATGCGCACGCAAACAGAAGAATTCCCGATAATCCGAATACTACCTGCATTTTTGTTACAGGCACCATTAAAAGCTGGAAGGTGCGGCCGTCCAGGAGCTTTACAATATACGAGCCCAAAGCAGAGCATGCAAATCCTACAATCCCCCCGATAGCGGCGTTAAAGCCCAGGTAAACGGTTCTCCCCTTTTCCGGAGAGTAGTCAAACTGCATGTTGAAAAGGGCAATGTTGATTCCTCCCCAGGCAATCCCCCCAAGAATCTGATTGATGGGCATCAGGATGTACACATTAGCCGGTGTGGTGAAAAACCAGATGGAATGGCATAGGGCCAGAATTCCTATGGTAGCCATTGTCACCGTAGGCCAGGAAGTTCGATCGGCAAGCTTGCCCCACAGCCTTGCGCTGACAACCAGAAATACGGAAGTGATCATATTGCAAATCGTAATGTAGGTGTAGCCCAGATTCAACCCCGTTACCATATAAACGGAAAAAAACGGCGCTCCGATCTGCAGTCCGATATTCCACATTAAAAAGAGTCCGATAACCTTTTTAAACTTTTTATCGTGTAAAGGCACCGTAAAGATTTCCTTCAAATTGGGTATTGTGGCACTTTTCTGCGCAGGAGGCTCCTTAATGGAGGACAGCAGCAAGAAGTTTATGACTGCGAAAACAAGTGCCATGGAAAATACCAGAATAAATCCTGTGTATTCCATGCCATTATTTTTATAGACATCCAATACCCTTCCCATGATCAGGTTAAAAACCGTAGAAACCCCAAATATTATCGAATCCCTGGTACCAAAATATCCTCCCCGGTCCCGTGGGTCCGTCAAACTCACAATCCAGTTGGAAGCCGCCGGTGTCGCAAAGGACGTGCAGGCATAGGAAATAAAATATACTGCCCATATGGTGTAAAGACGAGCACTCATTTCCGTAACCAGCAGTGGAATAAAGACCATACCTCCCAGCAGCAGCCGGTGAATAAAGGAAAATATCGAAACCCAGATTTTTCTTCGACTTAAGTTTTCAAAAACCATAGGACTGAGAATCTGAATAATGCCGGCCAGAGCCGGAACCGCGCCGATCAGTCCGTTAAAACTGTCATCGGCTCCCATAAGATTTGCAAAACCAGCCAGATAAGCGCCGCTGGTAAGAACAAATATTGTTCTTGCGGACACCCCTTCCAGAATAAACAGCTTTCTTCCTCGCCGCTTCTCTTTCTCACCAACCGGAGTACGGTTGAAGTAGATGTTTTCTATAACCCCTTTAAATCCCATAGTATATCTCCTGCATCTGCACCGTCGTCTCTGGCTCTATTTGTTATTCGTTTTATCCCCTGTATACTTCACTATTATAACAGCTTAGTCTCATATTACAATAAACAATAAAGCTTTTTTAAAAAAAGAATTACATAGCCGTCGATTGAATGAACTCCTGCCGTACATCCTATTGTATTCATCGGAACTGCGGGGAAAAGAGTTAACATAAAAGCACTCACACGCTATGTTTTTTTCCCGGCAGATTCAGTCAGCACACTTTATGTAACCCCAATCTCCCGCAAAAACTCCCCGACCTGTCTGTCATACTCCTCCCGGTTGTTCCAGTAAGCCTGTGCGTGACCCGCATTGGGCGCCAGGTATAATTTCTTCAACCCGGGCTTTACTTTATACATCTCCATACTCATCTCCTTGGGAATATAGCGGTCCTCCTGCCCATGCACAAAGAATACGGGAGTCAGCACCCTTTTCATATCTCTGACAGGGGATACACTGCCATAAGACATGCCGGTACGGAATCGGGTTACAAGATCCGATAACGGAATGATGGGGAAAGACGGCATATGATACTCTTCATGAAGTCTATACGTAAATAATTCCGTTAGATCTGAATAGGGACAATCGGCTACGCAAAAGGCAATCCTCGGATCAATAGCCAGATGCTGCAGCACCGTGGCGGCTCCCATGGACTCGCCCATGGTACCGACTGTTCCTGAACCCAGCGTATTTATTACCCAGTCGGTCCAGGCTTTGAGGTCCTGCTTCTCATAATACCCGAAGGTTGTATTCTTCCCTCCGCTTTTACCGTGGTTCCTATGATCGTACAACAGTACGCTAAATCCCCTTTTTCGGAACAAATTCATATACTTGATGGATCCAAGGAGGGTCATGGTGATCCCATGACAGATAATGACGGTCTTTTGGGAACCCTTGACAGGGAAAAACCATCCATAAAGCTTATAGCCATAGGGAGATTGGATAATTACTTCCTCCTTCTCCAACCGGTCAAATTCTGCCTTTATCACTCTGCCGCTTTCCGTTTCCATGGACCAGGCTTGTTCATAGGTAAAGGTTTTCGGTAATATTGCCTTGCTGGAAAAGAAATAGGCTACCGCCAAAAGTACTGTTATAAAAACAGCAAGGATTATTAGAATGATCATAGAAACATACCGCCCCCTCTATTTTTATTCACTCGTTTTACAGATACCTGCATTTATACAGCAGGCAATCTCTCCTCCAAACCACGGTTTTACCTTCCGCGCAGCCTAAGGTTTGACGTCTGCTGTCTTTATTACAAGTATAATCCTTTTTAAAAAAGTTTAGAATCCCTCCGGATAACTTTTTAAAACGAGCTGCCGGAATATAAAAAGGCATGAAAACCGACCGGTTACTTTAGTTTTCATGCCTTTTTATAAATCCTGTCAATAACCCCACCTCCAAGGCAAAGCCGGTCCTGATAGAACACGACGAACTGTCCCGGAGTCACAGCTCTTTGCGGTTTATGGAAAAGTACCTCCCAGGTATTTTCCAGCTTCCGGTTCACAGTAACACCCTGGTCCGGCTGCCGGTACCGAAATTTGGCCGTACAGGTAAAGGTCTCTGCCTCAGGGAGGTCACTGACCCAGTGAACATCTGTTGCCAGCAGCCCTGTAGAAAGCAGGGCGGGATGATCTTCTCCCTGGGCCACATAAAGTATGTTTTCTTCCAGGTCCTTCTCCACCACAAACCACGGTTCGCCGGAGCCTTTTCCTCCGATTCCCAGCCCTTTTCTCTGCCCCAGGGTATAATACATGAGACCGTCATGCCGCCCCAGCATTTCACCGGAAAGGCTTCGTATTTCTCCCGGTTGGGCGGGAAGATAATTAGAGAGGAATTCTTTGAAATCCCGCTCTCCAATAAAACAAATTCCCGTACTGTCCTTTTTTTCCGCTGTTTTCAGTCCTGCCTTTGCTGCTATCTCCCGCACTTCCCTTTTAGGAATATCAGCCAGTGGAAACAACGTTTTTGCTAGCTGGGATTGGCCTAGGGTGCAGAGAAAGTAACTCTGATCCTTACCTGGGTCCCTTCCCCGAAGAAGCTTATATTCCTTACCGTTATAATCAACCCCGGCGTAGTGCCCGGTTGCCAGATAATCGGCACCAATTTTCATGGCATAATCAAGAAAGGCTTTGAATTTCACTTCTTTATTGCACATGACATCGGGATTCGGAGTCCTTCCCCTTTTGTATTCATCCAGGAAATAAGTAAAAACCCGGTCCCAATATTCCTTTACGAAATTCACCGTATAATAGGGGATACCAATCTGATGGCATACGCGCACTACGTCTTCATAATCCTCCGTGGCAGTGCAGCAGCCATTTTCATCTTTTTCATCCCAATTCTTCATGAAAACGCCGATGACCCGATAGCCCTTTTCTTTCAGAAGCCAGGCAGCTACGGAGGAATCCACACCGCCTGACATTCCCACAACAACCGTAGTATCTGCAACACTTCGGGTCATAGCGCACTTGCCATCCGCCGTGCCAGCTCTTTTTCATTCTTTAGCTGGAGCTCTTCTCCTTTCAGAACCTGTTTGGTTCGATCTCCGGTCTCTAAGGAATCCAGGTAAACGATTTCCTCCGGTTTGATCTTAATCACTTTGATCTTCCCGGCTTCGCTATCGAGGAGATAGGACTCCGGTGAAAATTCCCTGGCTTCCATGAGCAACTCCGGCACCTGGTCGCTGGTTTCCGCTCTTCCAAAAATTTGTACGCCCTTTATTTTTCTATAGTTAATATACTCTGTATTCACCAGCAGGCATACATTGGGGTTTTGCTGAATCGCTGTGAATTTCTCTCCTCCTGCGGACATTATATAGATATCTGTTTCTCTTCCTAAAAAGTACTGCACCGGGCTGCTTCTCGGAATATTGTTCATACAGGTTGCCAGTGATGCCTGTTTATGCTCCTTCAAAAAGCTGATGATGCGTTCATGCAGTTCCTCGGGTAATAGTTTGTTGTTCAATGAAATCCTCTCCTTAGCAATAGATTCTTTTCCCATAGTATATAACCGGGGAAAAAATCTATTCGAGAGTTTCTTTTTTAAAAGTAAAAGGACAACCCAAGGGACAATAGTCCCTTGGGCCGTCCTCTTTCTTTACCTTTCCGCTTCCAGTCGTACAAACAGAATGTTGTTTTCCAGGTGAATGTGCTGGAACAGATCGGATTCCATCTCCTCCAGCTTTCTGAAGGTAAGCCGGTAGGTCGTGCATCCGTCCGCCGGCACCGTATAGTCCCCGGTAATCTTTCGCAGTTCCTTCAGAATATCACCGGCACCCTCGTGTTCATCTTCCGTTTCCTGCATTACCTGCATCACCCTGTTTAAAAGCTCTCCGGAAGGATTCTTACGGTATTCCTTAATTAATGGAAACAAAATCTCTTCTTCCTTGAAAAGATGCTGTTCCAGTTCCGTTTTCAGGCTATGGAAAAGTTTATGCACGCGCATCAGCACATCCCCATGGTGAAGGCCGTGAACACGCAGAATTTTCGTTACCAATTCGCTGATTTGGGGCAGTTCCTTCTTCATGTAGGTATGGTGCGTATCTACGATGTGGTCGATAAGACTATCGTAGAACATGTTACGGAAGTCTTTATTTTCTTCTGCCTTGGTTTTACTTTCTTCATAGTTTCTGTTGAGCTTTTCCATGATTTCGGTTTCATTCAGTTTTTGTTCCTTGATAGCTTCTGCCAGAGGCCTGTTTCCTCCACAGCAGAAGTCGATACCGTATTGCTTGAATATTTCGCTTGCTTTTGGCAAAAGAGATACAATTTCGCCAATGTTGGTGGTTACACTTATTTTATTTGTCATGATAAATTCCTCCAATTCTTTTATTTTCATTTTAGGCAGATGTTCCCCTGCTGCCGGAATTTAGTCCTGAGGGGCTATAGCCCCTCTCGCCCATTGCCTATATCGTTATCACTGATTCAAAAGCTGTTCTGCAAAGATCATACCCGCTTCCTCTGCCCGTACCAACTCTTCCTCCCGGTTAAACTTCACCCTTAGGGGGAAGAAAGGCTCAATCACTCCGGTCTTTTTCACAAGGTAATTTTGATCAATGACGGTAAACCCTAACCCATGAAGCTGTTCATCCAGATGTACCACGGCTTCTCCGCTCCATCCATAGGAGCCGAAAGCGGCAGCAAACTTACCCTTCATCGCTTCTCCCTGTAACGACTTCAAAAATTCTTCGATATTTCCTACCATATCCGCATACCGGGTAGAACTGCCGGCCAATACGCCATCGCTCTGAAGCACCTTTTCCCGTACTTCTTCCAAGTCTGCCTTGCTCAGGTTATAAATCTCGGAAACCACTCCCAGTTCCTTCATCCCTTTCGCCACTCGGTCCGCAATCTTTCCGGTGTTGCCTGTCATAGTGCTGTATACGATAACAACCTTTCGCTCCGGGTTCTTTTCCTCTGCGACGCTCATGGCATCATACAGTGCAATAAACCTTGCAGGACCCTCCCGCAAAACGTAACCATGAGAGGGAGCAATCATTTTTACTGTGATCCCTTTGATCTTTTCCAGCATCATCCGTACATAGGGCCGATGCGGTGCCATGATCAGTTTGTAGTATACTTTAAAGTCTTCCAGGTACTCTTCTCTGGCTAGATCGTTGAAAATTTCAAAATTCGCAATGTGTGTACTGAAAATATCGCAGGTGAACAGGATCTCGTCTTCCTGCGCGTAGGTAATCATGGTTTCCTCTGTGTGGAGGTATGGAGTTTCAAAGAACTTGAGGATCTTTCCCCCGATGTCCAGGGTGTCTCCATCTCTCACCACTACAAACTTCCTATTGTGAAGTTTGAACATATCCTTCAGCAGCTCTGCACCCTTTTCGGTAGCCACAATTTTGGCTCTTTTCGCCTTCGCTGCCAGTGCAGGTAATGCTCCTGCGTGATCCGGCTCCACATGGTTGATCACGATATACTCAATTTCGGCTGGATCTATCATCTGACTGAGGTTATCCACATATTCCTTCCCGAAAGCGATATCCACCGTATCGATAACGGTTGGCTTTTCTGTCATTAACAGATAGCTGTTATAGGTGGTTCCCTTTTCCAGAATCAGTCTGTGAAAAGGTACTTTCCTGTCATCTACTTTTCCTACCCAGTATATTTTTTCATTCAATCGTAACGCATTCATTGTGCATACCTCCATTTATTTGTTTTCGTTTCGTCTATGGTCCTATCATACAACTATGCGCCAATAAATTCTGTGACTGGGATCAAAATTTTTATTTATTCTGCAAATAAATAGTAAAAGCCGCGAAATGAGTACAATAGTGTACCCATTCCACGGCTTTGATTTTACATCCCTTCCAGGCCAATCTATGTAATTTACGATAGAACTTGAAGGATTCGGAAGTTACCGATCGTATTCCATTTAGATGGAAAGCTCCAGGGCTTCCTTATCCAGAATCAGCAGCTTCTTATTTCCTATTAACTCGATGACACCTTCCTCCTGAAGATTGCTTAGTTTCCGGCTGATAGTCTCTCTTGTAACACCGATATAGCTCGCCATTCCCTCACGGCTCAGCGGCAGTTCAACCAGTATGCCCCGTGAATGATCCCTCCCATATTTCCCGGCAAATTCCATCAGAAGCATGCTGACCCGGGTCTCAGCATCCTTGGTGCCCATATTCTGAATCAACCGCTCCAGTCGTTCCAGACGACTGCACAGTTCTTCCATAATTTTCAGGCCTACACCCGGATGTTCCCGCAGCATCTGCTGAAACTCCTGCTTGTTAATCATGCAGACCTGAGTTTCTTCCAATGCTTCTACATTGTAAGTGGCCTGCTGGTCCTTCAATAGGTTTTTTTCACCGATGAAATCTCCCTCCGAGAAGATATATAAAATCTGTTCCTTCCCTTCGGGCGTATACTTAAATGCCTTTACCTGTCCACTGTTTATAATAATGAGGCTATTTGGAAAGCTGCTTTCCATAAACAGCATTTGCCCTTTCAGATATTGTTTTCTTTGTATGAGCGCTACGATCCTCCCGATATCCTCGGCACCAAGGCCTGAAAAAATGGGCACTCGCAGGGCACAGGCTCTATGTCCGCAATTTTCACAGTTACACGCATGAAAAGACATGTCTCACCTCTCCTTGTCCGTTGCTTTTACTTTTATTGTACCACAGCGGGAGGTATTCAAAAACAGCCTTTTCAGCTTCTCTCACCTATGCTTTACCAAAAGCTTCTCCAGATATACTACACCCTGGTACATAAGGGCAGCAGCCACCGCCAGGATCAGTACGCTGGTCATCACCAGGTCCAATTGGAACACCTGGCCTCCATATACAATTAAATAACCGATCCCCGCCTTGGATACCAGGAACTCTCCGACGATAACACCGACCCAGGACAAGCCGACATTAATTTTCAGTGCACTGATCATGGTAGGAAATGCAGCCGGCAGTACCACTTTGGTTAAAATCTGTCTCTTTCTGCCTCCGAAAGTCTGTACCAGCTTTATTTTTTCCTCATCCACCGCCAGAAAACCATTGAGAACTTCCATAATGGTTACAATCAGTGAGATAGCCAACGCCATTACAATGATCGATGCAGGACCCGCACCGATCCATATGATGAATATGGGACCCAGGGCGATCTTAGGTAAGCTGTTGAGAACCACCAAATACGGTTCCATCACTTTGGATAGAAAGCTGGACCACCATAGTATTACCGCAATTAAAGTCCCTGCAACAGTACCTAACACAAAGCCCACGATGGTCTCAAGGCAGGTAATCCCTATATGTTTGAACAACTGGCCCTCGTTGTAGAGATTGGTCAACGTTCGCAGGATTCTGGATGGCTGGCTTGTAATAAATGCATCAATCAGTTTTAATCTTGCAGCTGCTTCCCATATAACAAAAAAGGCTACCAGCAGTAGGATCTGCGTAGTAAGAATGGCCATTTTGCGCCTTTTTATCTTTTTCAGATATTCCTCGTGTTCCTGTGATATGAATTCTTTAGCGGTATCTTCTTTCTGTCTGCCGCTCCTTCCCCATTTAAACATGCACATCCAGCTCCTTCCATATTTCGTTAAAATACTGCCTAAATTCCGGAGCCTCTCTGCAAGTTAAGGGAGTCCTGTTTTCACAGCTTAGCTGTATGGTATGTATATTTTTTACTGTGGCCGGTCTTTTGGTTAACACTACTACCCGGTCTGCCATGCTGATACTTTCTGCAATATCATGCGTTACCAGAATCGCTGTCTTATTTTCCTTTTTTATGATGGAATAAATATCGTCTGTAACAGCAAGCCTTGTCTGATAGTCCAATGCAGAGAAGGCTTCATCCAGCAAAAGAATCTCCGGCTTCACCGCCAGGGTCCTTATGAGTGCCGCCCGCTGCCGCATCCCCCCTGATAACTGGTCAGGATATTTGTCTTTAAACTCGTAGAGCCCGTAGGTTTTAAGCAGTTCAATCGCATATTCTCTGGTTTCCCTGGTTAGAAGCTTTCTTATTTCAAGTCCTAAAAGCACATTTTCAAGAATTGTTCTCCATTCAAAGAGATGGTCCTTCTGCAGCATATATCCAACTTCGCTCGAAGTCCCGGAAACGGGATTACCATTTACTATGACACTGCCGCTGGTGGGAGGCAATAAGCCGGAAATCAAGGATAACAGGGTTGATTTGCCACAGCCACTGGGTCCTACGATACTGATAAACTCCCCTTTTTCCATACCTAAGTTTATGTTTTCCAGGGCGTGGATTTCCCCGTTAAGGGAGTGATACTTCATATCAAGTTCATGTATTTCTACTATGTAGTGCATCAAAAACACCTCCGGTTCGGCTGTTGATACAATCAGTATATTCCTTTTCATCCTAAAAAGTTCGCATCCGACAGCCGGAAATAAGCACGAACAAAATGCTAAGGCATTTTGCCCTTTACCCGTAAGGTTCTGGGATACACCTTTGCAGACTAGAGATATTCCTTTTATGGTAAGCAAAATTTTTACATACTAAAAAAGCCTTCCCCAGGGGGAAAGGCTGCTCTGTCACATTATTCTTCTTTTAAAACCGTAGCTTCCTGTATGAAAACAAATACGCCGACGGCCAATATTACATCTCCGATACTGATAATCTTCGGCAGCGGATAGGGCCTGGGTAAGGGAATAATATCTGCCAGAAATGCAAGTCTTGTAGTTTCCTTCAGTAACGAATGCGTGAGGTCCAAACTGACCTGGACCGCATCCCTGGGAACCAGCCCGACTAGTTTTAAGCCTTCAAGCCACACGGGCATGTGCCCTCCGTTTGAGACGATAACCAGAAAGTTCATGAATGTCCCGGTGAAAATGAGCCACATGGATTTTTTCTTATAATTCATACCGATCCCTGTAAAAATAAGGAGGTAAGACAGGATGTGGATATATAAGAAATAATTATCCAGGAAACGGGCGATGGGCTGAATTTCTTTTGCTTTTAACAGGTTCGAGGCTACTTCCACAACAAACCCCAGGATAAAAAGGTACCAACCCTTGAATTCCAACTTCTCAATATTCTTTATCTTTCCCTTTCGAATCTTGCTGACAATAACGGAGGTTGCAACCGATTCTATTACCATTTATCGTACTCTCCCTGCTGCAATCTGCATACCCATCATGTTACAAAATGTTTGTGCCAGCTTGGGCTCAAACTGTGTACCTGCGTTTACAAGTATTTCCTTTAAAGCGGTTTCCTTATCCATCGCATCTCTGTAAGGACGATTGGATGTCATGGCATCATACACATCCGCTACAGCAAGGATGGAAGCCTCGATGGGGATCTCTTCTCCTTTTAATCCGCTGGGATATCCTTTACCGTCAAACCGCTCGTGATGGAAGCGAATAATCTGGGCTATATCTTTCAGGAAATCCACATCTTTAAGGATCTCTGCTCCTATAGAAGTATGCCGCTGAATCTCCATGTATTCTTCCTTTGTCAGCGAACCGGGCTTCTTTAAAATACTGTCATCGATACCGATTTTCCCAATATCATGCAGTATGGCAGCCGTTTTTATGTTTTGAATCTTCCTCGCCGGCAATCCCATAGCCTGAGCCAGCTTTACCGCATACTCCTGCACCCGCATGGCATGTCCGCTGGTATACGGGTCCTTCGCTTCCATGGATTTATTAAGAGCCTGTATCGTATCCATGTACATATTTCGCATCTCAACGTAAAGCTTAAAGGAATACCGGGCGATAAGAAGAGGGCTAAAGAATAATACCACTGTTAAATATCCGCTATTCATATATGCCATTGCCAGCACCGTGCCAATAAAAGCGATTGCCACGGAATTAATCAATGTATCTCCGATACTCTTAATCAACATAATGGAAAAACGAGTCTCGGATAGTAAGGAAAACAGTACCGACATGATGGCACTGTTTAAAAAGACATACGTAAAGACGATGAGCAGTATGGGCAGCAGCGATAGTTTGCTGACCTCGCCTCCGGCAGCAATGTAAACAATTCCTGAAATTCCTGTCAACAAAACGTTTTGCGCCGTGTTGAATACCGTTTTATGGGGAGGCGTGTTAAAAATATGTACATATCTTCTTCCACGCACTTTAACCACTCTGCAAAGGAAGCTTACTACGGATACAATTACCCCTGCAAGCGGCCCCCCTGTTATTATTGCCGCCAGGTTAATTGCGAAAAGGACGGATACTGCCACACCATTGGGTAATATAATCAAAAATGACTCCGCAGCCGTTCCAATGATGCACCAGAATAATAGCAGGCCATAATTCGAAATATCATACTGTATAACAAGGTAATTTCCCATTCCTATTGCAAGTAAAACCAAAATGCCAATATAGACTACCGCTTTCTTTGGTAAGTTCATAACCTTTACCCCTCTTGAAATACACTATATATGTATCAGGCCAGCTGAGATACATTACCACCAAGTATAAGTTGCACCAGCTGATAAAACCAGTGCGAGAATGCTTACTACAAAAAGCAGTACTTTTTTCATCGGATATAGCCCCCTTTACAGGTGTACTCTGCCATTTCGCTATGTTGGCATGCTATATACGCTTCGCTGAAATTGATGTAAACATTAGCCAGCCTGAATATTATTGTTATGATATTTTACAATGTTTCGATTTACTGCATCCAATGTTGCTTTAACGATAGCTTCCTTTTTATCTCTGCTTACCAGTGCGGAACCCGTCATCATCTGTTCACGGTTGGGCAATATCATGGACACGGCTACTACAACCACCTCGTTGCCGGCAATGGTTGCGGTTTTTATGTCTTCCAGCACCATGGCATCTTCGACTTCGCAGTACTTTTCGACTGCATTCAAAGTAGCTTTAGCCAGCATCCTTTGCGTGTTGTAGGTCGTATTTGTCCCGGAGATCACGCCTTCATACCTTTCATCGTCCTTCTCCAGGACTACCTTGACATTGGCTTTTCCATCCGTGATGGAATACTCAATGGTCTTCAGCTTGAGCCGTCCTCCATCCGTCGTTGAATCTGTATCAATTTGTGCGATGCTTATTTTTTTATGATCAATATCCAGTCCGAATTTGGAGATGAGAATGGATTGAACGTCTCTGGAGATTTGCTTCGGACTTCTTCTCATACTGGAAACAATATGAATTTCTTCGATGTCCTGTTCCTCGTCAACGATAATCCTACAGGACTCTACAGCCTTTATCTGTTTTAAATACTGTTCAACTTCCCTAAAATCCATGTTCTCCCCCCATATCTTTTCTCAGCTACAGGATAGTCCTATAGTCCTATATGCAGTTTTCATTATATCTGATATCTCACGCAAATTCAACAATATTTGCATTTTTTTAGCAATAAAAATGCCAGTAGCTGGAAACCCAGCTGCTGGCATTTTAACGTCTTTAAGGGCGGTTTAATTTTGCAGATAATTGTATATGGTAACGGCGGCCTGAGCCCGGGTCATTTGCCCTTTGGGATTAAAGTATCCGTCATAACCGTTAATAATTTTAAGTCCTTTTGCAATTACCACATAGCCAATCAGTTCCGGGTTGATCTGATCGGTATCCTTGAATTCGCAATTGAAAATTCCCTTCAAATCGGCGATCTTGTCATACTTTAACGCCCGAATTAAGAATTTAACAGCGTCCTCCCGTGTTACGACTGCATCGGGCGCCTTTTCAGATTCCTTTATAATCCCTTCTCTTAAGAAGAAGGAATAAAGGGCATCAACCTCTTTTCCCTCTTTAGCTACAGGGTACGGATTATAATAATTCAGCGTTTTTGACAGGAGTGTAAAGAATTCTCTTTGTGTTATATTCTGATCCGGTTTGAACTCGGTTCCTTCCAGTGATACTCCATATTCAGCCAGAACCTTGATCTGACTTTCGGCAAAGTGTCCTGCAATATCCGTATACTGTACCGGTTTGTTTTCCTTATATGGCTTGCCGTCATAACCGACAATCGCTCCCGTATTCGCATCAAAGGCCACAGGTTTTCCCTGCTTCACTCCATAAACCAGTTTCACCTTCTGGTCCTGTATTTGCGGTGCGGGGATGATTTTCTCCACGGTTACAGGCTGTGCCTCTATAACGTACTGAAGCTCAAGGCCGATTTCGCTAAACATTTTTTGATACACGGTATCCAGAGAAACCGCTTTTTCTACGGATGGAAACTCTACAGTAAACCAATCCGAATCGAAGCTGGTTATTTTTCCATTAATGGCGTCATACCCCACCCTGAGAGTATTACCAGGGAATGGAATTCCATTTACTTTTCGGGTATATGCAAAGCTAAATTGTGTAGGTTTTTCCGTTTCCTTGTAGTAAGGTACGACCCTGGAATCATTATTTTCATCATATACTGTTTCATTGAACTTTGCCGGCTGCAATTCCTTCAACAGTGCCTCAGCTGCTGCTTTAGCCGCGTTCTTGTCATATTGGGCGGTTTCATCCGCTTTGTGCTCATAATACGTGTTAAAGGATTTTACCTCTCCATTGATTGCATTAATAACAACATTCACAGACCTGTAGTCGGATTTATTGCTTTCTTTCTTCTGGAAATCCAGGCGCCATACAAATTCATTTCTATCGGCCCAGTTCTTTGAGAGACTGTAGTTTTTTACTTCATATTCACCGGTCAGCTCCAGTACTTTTATATTTCTGGCAATCTTTTCAGCCTCATCCTTTGAAATCAGCTTTGCGATTTTTTCAATTGCATTTTTTTCCTCTTCCGTTAATACAATACTGCCCCTATCTGTTCCACCTGCCGCTGCTTCCAATTTCATCTTAGCATCCATCAAATTGTAGTCAGCGCTGGCTGCTGTGAAATACAAACGGGTGTTTTCGAATTTTTCTCCGGTGAATGCATCAATATATGGGTTATTGCTGCTCTTCGGAACAAATACAGCATAAGGATTGACCTGGTCCTTATCGTAGGTATAATTGTATTGAAGCTCCAATCCAATCTTGTCCTTGTAAGCCTGCTGGGCTTTTTCCAGAGAGAGGGCTCCTTCTGCGGAAGGGAATTTCAGCTCATCATTCCAATTGTAATTATAACCTATGACCTCACCGGTCTGCCGGTTAACAGACACGGAAACATTGTTGCCATAAAACTGGATTCCGTTCACTACTCTTGTGTAGTTAAAATAGAATTCAATTCCTTGAATAGAATTAATAGAATTATCCTGATATCTCACCTGTGACAGAAGTCCGGGATTTACCTGGTTTATAAATGTTTCTGCAATCGCCTTTGCCTGCTCTTTACTAAACTTCGGGAGCTTTTGAGAAGCGGAATAGCTTTCCGGCTTGTAAAGACTGTAATTCAGGATGTTCCCTTTTTCGTCAACACTTGCATTGGCACTCCCCTCCACGTCATCCTTTCCACTCCAGTTTAAGCGCCATACCTTTTTCTCATTATAGTTGTTTACATTATAAGTAAACACCGTATAACTCTCCGGGATGGTAAGCTTGGATTTCACCTGCTTAATCGCCTCTTCAAGGCCTTTTTCATTTGTTGCTGCGAATACCTGCGCCGGTATCATGGCTACGACTAGCATTATTACGGACAGCAGCAGTGCAATTCTTCTTTTCAAACCAATCACCTCTTCTATAGATTTTACCAATTTGTACCTCTGTCCATTTAGACTGGGAAAATAAAAAAAAGTTCCATAAATTTTTCTAAAAATAAGAAAAATTTAGAAACTTTTTAAAGAATAATCCAATCAGTTAGTTTAATGAAGTTAGCCCAAAGGTTCCGGTCTGTAAATAAGGTGAAGTACGTTTCCTTCGGGATCTCTGAAAAAGAAGGTTTTGATACCTGCCGGTGAAACTACGGGCGCAGCGACAACTTCCACTTTTTCTGCCATGAGCCTTTCAACCATGGCTTCAAATTCATCTACTGCCAGGGCCAAATGGCGGATTCCGCTCACTTTATCGCCTACCTTGCCGCCATCCTCTTCCGTTTTTACGAATTCAATCATGGCGCCGTCGGGAGCCATCAGAAAGAAGGTGCCTTTACCGTTGTCGTAAACGGTTCTGAATTCGAACATTTTTATGTACCAGTCTTTCAGGGCTGCAGTATCTTTTGCGAATACCGCAACATGTTCTATGCCTTTAATCATTGGGTTTACCCTCCTATTGGTTTGTTGGAAGCGCTTACAGCGCCTTTTTGAGTTTATTATATAGTAGAGAGGGGGATTTTTCAAGGCTCTTTTTTGCGGATTTTGTTGGGATGTCTCCGCGGTAGGATTTGGAGTTATCTTAGGTGGATTTGTTTGGGTATGTCTCTGGAGTGGCTTTGTAGTTTTTTATTCGGGTATGCCTCTGGAGTGGTCGATGTAGCGCCGGGGGAACCATGTTCAGTCGGCAGAGGTGCCCCGGGCGGCCCCCTCCTTGCCTGGGTCCGGGGATTTGGCTCCAACAGGTTCTAAGGGCGCTTCCGGTTCTTCCGGGGTCGGCTTCTATTGACGTCCTGTCAAGAGAAGCCTAAAACCCACGTCCTGTGGGTTTTACCCCTACAGAACCTCCCACACCCTAAGAACCTGTAAGGAGCTAAATCACGGACCCATAGGTATTCCTCTAGGGCGTCTCTGGAGAAGCCCCCGAAGAAATAACCGCGGGTTAAAACCCTCGGCTACTAGAAAACCAAGTGGGTTGAAACCCACTGAAACCTTCTAATTAATTGAGTCCTCTTCAGAGGACTTGGTTTGTTGACAGCCGTGGGTTTTAACCCGCGGATGGGCCATGCAGGCACTGCGAAGCCTTCTCCAGAGACACCCGTAAGGAATACCTATGGGTCCGTAATTTACTGGCATAGAGACTCTTATGGCATCGGAGTTTCCGCAGGGGAAAAACCCACAGGACGTGGGTTTTAGGCATTTCCTGACAGGACGTCAGTAAATGCCGGCCCCGGAGGAAACGGAGATGCCATTAGAGCCTCTAACCAGTAAATTCCCGGGCCCAGGCAAGGAGGGGGTTGCCGGGGGAAACTCTGCCGAATGAATAGGGTTCCCCCGGCACTCCATAGCCACTCCAGAGGCATACCCGAATAAAAAACTACAAAGCCTCTTCAACGCTACCCCCTAAAACTCCCTTATGTAAAAGTATAAAAGAATTTCAAAACCCTCTTGACACTTTCCCCCCCACTTGCATATAATAAAAATGTAAGCGCTTTCATACTAAGAAGATGGGTGGTTTTCATGAACATTTATGATGTGGCACAGGAAGCAGGCGTCTCAATCGCCACAGTTTCCAGGGTTCTTAATGATCCGTCACGGGTCAGTGAAAAAACCCGAAAAAAAGTTGAAGAGGTTTTAGCAAAATATGACTACACCCCTAACGCCATCGCGCGTGGGTTGGTCGTTAAATCCATGAACACAATCGGGGTTCTTACCATTGATATCCGGGACACGTACTATGCCAATGTAGCCTACACCATCGAGCATGAATTCAGCAAACTCGGGTACAATGTAATATTATGCAATACCGGAGGTGACACTGAGGAAAAAATTCGCTACATGCGGATTTTAGCCGAGAAGAAGGTGGATGGCCTCATTTTGGTTGGATCTGTTTTCAAGGATAAACGGATTGACAAAGCCATTTCGGCTTTGTCCCAGAGCATGCCCATTATAATTGTAAACGGCTTTGCCGAAGGCGTAAATACCTATTCCATTATCTGCGACGACAGCTATGGCGTTTCCCTCTGCGTCGACTACCTTTTTAAAAATGGACACAAGGATATGATCTATCTTCAGGACGCAGACACCTTCAGTGCCCAATCCAAGGTACAGGGGTTCAAGGCGGGAATGGAGAAAAACGGTTTGCAGCTCAATGCCAACTCCATTTTAAAGGTAGAAAGAGGTCTTGAAGGTGGTTCCCAGGCAATTCAAAGCCTTATGAATACCGGCACTCCCTTCACTGCAATTATAGCCGGTGAAGACATCACTGCCGTCGGTGCAATGAAGAAGCTTCGGGAGTACGGCCAAAAGGTTCCGGAGGATGTATCCGTAATCGGATTTAACAATTCCATTATTGCCAAGTGCTCCGACCCCGATCTTACGTCGGTGGATAACAAGATGGAAAACATGGGCATCGGTGCAGTTCGTATCCTAAGCGATGTTTTGGAAGGTCGAAACGTACCGTCCAAAACAGTGATTACGCCGGATCTTGTGATTCGGAAAAGTACGGGAGACAAGGCGTAATAGAATTGAAAATTGAGAATTGAGAATTGAAAATGGCAGAAGGTAATTAATGAGTAATGGGTATAGGATACACACTATACAATTCAGGATGGAACTTAGCTGATTCGACGTTGGCATAGCCCCGGAAGCATTGGCTATGCCAACGCCAAATTAGCAGTTACCATTCCTATTGTATATAGGATTTAGCTTCTCGACCCTGACTCAAAAAATATAAGGAGGCATTTGAAAATGCAGAATTTAAACAAGGAATTATTGAAAAGCGGGTTTCAGTTTCCTGCGGATGTAAAAGTAAGCGAGTACAAGGAATTGCCGGAAAAGGTTCTCCAGTTTGGCGAAGGAAACTTCCTCAGAGGTTTTGTTGACTGGATGATCAACAAAATGAACCAACAGGGCCTCTTCAACGGCAGAGTCGTTGTTGTACAGCCCATCGCACAGGGTATGGTCGACATGCTGAATGCGCAGGACGGTGCCTACACACTGCTTCTGAGAGGAATTCAGAATGACCGGGTTGTAGAAGACAAGGAAATCATTACTTCCATCAGCAGAGGTATCAATCCTTATGCGCAGTTTGATGAATATTTGAAATGTGCTGAAAACCCCGAGCTGAGAGTGATTTTTTCCAACACCACCGAAGCTGGTATTTCCTATAACCCAAATGACAGGTTTGAAGACGCGCCTCCGGCTTCCTTCCCTGGAAAGTTGACAGTATTGCTTCACAAGCGTTTTACAACTTTCAACGGAGATCTGTCTAAAGGCTTCATTATCATTCCTTGCGAGTTGATTGACAGAAATGGTGATAACCTTAAGAAGATCGTTCTGCAGCTGGCCAACGAATGGAACCTGGGAAGCGAATTTATCAACTGGATTGAAAAAGCAAACTACTTCTTTAACTCACTGGTTGATAGAGTGGTTACCGGCTATCCGAAGGATGAAGTTGAAAAGCTTACACAGGAACTGGGCTACAAGGACAACGCTATCAATACCGCAGAAATCTTCCATTTCTGGGCCATTGAAGGAGACACCAGCGTTGCGGATGAAATTCCTTTCACAAAAGCTGGTTTGGATGTAGTTTGGACACCAGACATGACACCTTACAGAAGCAGAAAGGTTCGTATCCTTAACGGTGCTCACACCATGACAGTTCTGGGCGCGTACCTCCACGGCAAAGATACGGTGAAGGAATGTATGGATGACGAAATGATTCAAACCTACATGAACAAGGGTATTTTTGATGAAATCATCCCTACACTGGACCTGCCCAAGAGCGAACTGGAAGCATTTGCAGCTGAAGTTTCCAAAAGGTTTGCAAATCCTTTCATCAAGCACTATCTCTTAAGCATTTCCTTGAACTCAACTTCAAAGTTCAAGGCGAGAGTATTGCCTTCCATCACTGAATACATCAAGAGAAAAGGTCAGCTCCCTAAAGTTCTTACCTTCTCTCTGGCCGCATTGGTTGCTTTCTACAGAGGTACTGAAATCCAGGGCACTTCCCTCATCGGAAACAGGCCTGGAAACACATATAACATTAACGATGATATGCCTGTTCTTGAGTTCTTCAAAGGCCTCTGGACAGCTTATGACGAAACAAAAGAAGGTGCTGAAAAGCTGGTTACGGCAGTCCTCGGCAACACAGCACTGTGGGGCGAAGACCTCAATAACCTGCCTGGCTTTACTGCGGCAGTAACCAATTACCTCTACAGCATTCTGACCAAAGGCGTAGGCGAAACCATAAAGGAAGTTATCGCGTAGTTCCTATAAAGGCGTTGTTAGTTCCTGGTTGTTAGTTCCTGGTGTGGGCTACTAGCAACCAGGAACTAACAACCAATAACGATTTCAGGAGGAATCAATCTATGATTAAGAGCGACAAGCTGATTAAGATTCATGAAAAGGATAATGTTGCTGTTGCTTTAGCAGATATCCAGCAGGGAGAGACCGTTACCCTGGGAGATTTTACGATTACAGCATTAGAGGAAATAGATAAAGGCCATAAAATTGCTTTCCAGGACATTCCGGAAGGCGATAATATCGTGAAGTACGGCTTCCCTATCGGCCATGCTACACAGCCCATTAAAGCCGGTCAATACATCCATACTCACAATATTAAAACCAATCTGGGCGGTTTGCTGGAATACAGCTATACGCCGGAGCTCAGTACCATGGAAGTGGATAAGAATGCTGAATTTATGGGATACGTCAGAGAAAACGGTGAAGTGGGCATAAGAAATGAAATCTGGATTGTTAATACCGTAGGCTGCGTTAACAAAACCTCCGAACTCCTTGCAAAAGAAGCTAATGCTAAGTTTGCAGGTCTGACCGACGGTATATTTGCATTCCCTCACCCTTACGGATGTTCACAGCTCGGTGATGACCATCTGACCACCCAGAAAATACTGGCTGACATGGTGAAGCATCCTAATGCAGGCGGTGTTCTGGTACTGGGCCTCGGATGTGAAAATAACAACATTCCCGAATTCAAAAAAATTATTGGTGAATACAGCGATAAGAGGGTCAAATTCCTGTCGACCCAGGAAGTGGATGATGAAATCGAAGCAGGCCTTCAGATCATCGGAGAGCTGGTAGACCACGCAAAGGAATGTAAGAGAGAAAAAATTCCTGCCTCCAAATTGGTCGTAGGCTTAAAATGCGGTGGCTCCGATGCTTTCTCCGGCATCACGGCAAACCCGCTGGTCGGAGTATTCTCCGACATTCTGATTCAGCACGGCGGAACTTCCATCCTGACAGAAGTACCGGAAATGTTCGGTGCCGAGACCATACTCATGAACCGCTGTATCGATGAAGAAGTATTCAACAAAACAGTAGGGCTGATCAATAATTTTAAGGAATATTATATCAAGCATAACCAGGTTGTGTATGAAAATCCTTCCCCTGGAAATAAAAAGGGTGGCATATCCACACTGGAAGAAAAATCCCTGGGCTGTACCCAAAAGGGTGGTGCCGGAAATGTCGTCGACGTATTGGATTACGGCGAAAGAGTGTCCATCCCCGGCTTGAACCTGCTGCGAGGCCCCGGTAATGATATCGTGGCTGTTACGGCACTCATGGCAGCTGGCGCTCACATCGTATTGTTTACCACCGGCAGAGGGACTCCGCTGGGATCACCGGTCCCAACTGTAAAGGTTGCTACCAATACCGACCTGGCTACCCGCAAATCCAACTGGATTGACTTCAATGCAGGTCAGTTGCTGGAGGGCAAGGAAATGAAGGAAGTTGGCAAAGACTTCTTTGAATACGTATTGAAGGTTGCTTCTGGTGAAATACAGACAAAGAATGAAGAAAACGGCTACAGAGAAATCGCAATCTTCAAGGATGGCGTAACCCTGTAAGATTTTGAGAAAGCGTTCCCGGTTCTTAGTTGCTGGTTGTTAGTTGGGGCTGAAGCCCAATAAAAACCAGGAACGAGAAACCAGGAACGCTTTTATTATTGTTTAGGAAAGTCCACTTTCCTAAACAATAATAAAACATTGAATTTATACGCGTGCCAGCTTTCCCTCATACTTCGGAAAGGCTTATGCGCAAACAAAAGTGGCAAAGCCACCTTTGTTCTAATACCCATACAACTTTCGAAACTTCCCCGGACTGATTCCCTCCTGCTTTCGGAACACTGAACAGAAATAGCTGGTGTTCTCGTAGCCAACCTGTCGTGCAATCGCTCCGATCTCCACCCTGTCATCCTTTAGCATCAGATGCTTGCTTTTGTTGATACGTACATTATTCAGGTATTCAAAGGGTCGTGTGTTCAAAATCTCCCGGAAAAGCAGGCAGAGATGCTGCGGCGTCACCTGGAGCACAGAAGCCATCTCTTCAAGAGAGATACTATTGAAGTAATTCTGCTCGATAAACTGCAGGACAGGTTCAAGCTTCAATACCTGCTGTTGAATGGAATCATCGCTGCTTTTTGAGGTATACTTCATCAGATCCAGCAGCAAATCATAAATAATGGCGGAACACTCCACACCTTTCAAACTGCTGTCCGATTGGGCAATAGCCAGCATCCTGCGCATTTTGGATAAGATGCTCTCGCTGTTGGATACGAAAAACACTCCCGATTCGTTGATTCCCATGTTTTTGATGAATCTTTCCGTATCATATCCCCCAAAAGTAACCCAATCCACCTGCCAGGGCTCCTTAATGGCATAGTATTCATGGGGTACGTCAGGGTAAAGAAACATTCCCTGGTACTGCTTTACACGATGCGTTTTACTACCGATGACCAGCTCACCCTCTCCTCCATGGCATTGTATCCACTGAAAGCTTGGGTACCCCTCCGGTCTTTCAATAGGTTCCTGTGTATACCTGCAGCCCACCCCAATCAAATAAAAGGGAAGCTTGCGCTCATTTTCCGTTATAATAGAAAAAACTGCATTATTCATATATATCCGCCTTATTGATATCCAACTTCAGACTTGAATTTATCCAGTTGCAAAACTGCCCCAAAACCCGGGCATTTTTATCACTGGGAATTATAAGGTTTGAAGTTGGATATCTGTATCGATTTGTCCATAAGAGTATTATACTAAAAGTAGACTAATACTGACTATATAAATCACGAAAATGATTTTACAGGAAACGGATCCGATTTTCGCGATGGACAAATAAAAAATACAAGTGCACAGAAAAGAAATGTAAAAACCTTTGTGCGTTGTATAGAGTAGTTTGTCCTGCTTCCATTACGGAATATTCAGGTTAATATCATATGGCTGGTATTTCAATTGAATGTTCGGAAAATAGGATATATAATAGAAGGGAAAGAACGTATGGATAGAAACAGGAGATAAGATCGATGAAACAATTGTTTAAATATATCGGATGGACATGGGCTCTCCTCTTTATTCTGGTTCTGGCTTCCGGGTGCAGCAGTACGCCCCGGCCAGGAACGGACCAAACGCCGCAACCTTCCGAACAGCCGCAGGAAACCCAGGAGGCTTCCGTTTCCCCTTCCCCTACAGCTTCACCAACACCGGTGCCATCGCCTACTCCCTCTCCCACTCCTGCAATCAGTGCGGAAAAGGCTAAGGAGGCAGAAGAGCTCTATGAACAGGGTTTTGCTCTGTACAATGAATTCAACTACGATGCGGCCATAAAGCTTTACAACAAGGCTCTAGAAGCCAACCCCTACAGCTATAAAGCCTTTAACGGAAAGGGAGTTGCATTGTGCTTTAAGGGAAATTACAATGAAGGAATGCCGCTGATTCAGAAAGCGCTGGATATAAAACGTGATTTCGCCTATGCCCATTTCAATATGGCCATGGCCTATAAACTGCAAAAGGATTACCAGAACTCCCTCTTATGGTTTAACAAGGCTATTGTGCTGGACCCGAAGGACACCTGGAGTTATTATGGCATTTCTACCATCTACGCGGATTGGAATGATGTACCCAAGGCATTGGAGTATTTGAAGAAGGCTATAGAACTGGATCCGGGAGTAAAAGAAGTGGCCAGGGAGCAGGATCACTTCGCCCCTTTTCGCGAAAACCCGGAGTTTACGAAACTTGTTAATTAAAACCATACAAAAAAGGGTTGACAAGTCACCCCTTTTTGTATTATATTATATTGGCGGGCAGCGATAAGAATTATGGAGAGATGGCTGAGCTGGTCTAAGGCGCACGACTGGAAATCGTGTGTGGGCTAATACCTCACCGAGGGTTCGAATCCCTCTCTCTCCGCCACAATAAAGGACTTCAAGGTTTTCCTTAAAGTCCTTTTTGTTTTATAGTTCTCAAAAATTGTGACATTATTGTGACTTTTTCATTTTTGTGGCATTAGGCTATCAATTACGTATATACATAGAATCCCTATATTATCATTTTCCGTCTTACGTTTTAATGCTTGAAGAAGCTCACCCTTTATTAATCATATTCATAAGCTTTCCAGCCTTGCCAATTAAATCTATTCTTGTATTATATACAGCTTGCTTTATCACCGGTTTACCCAAAATTGAAACCACCTTATCAAAGTCAGCATTATTAAAATTATTAATGTTTTTTCTAAAAGCGGAAATACTTTCTATATGCGACTGCAAGGTCTTTACCATAGATGAATAATCTTCCTTATTGGCTATTGCCCTTGCTGCCATCGTACCACTTATTAATGCTTCAACAGCCCCAACTCCCAATACTCTATCGGTTAATCCGGCAGCTCTTCCAGCCAACAGTACGTTATCCTTTTGAAATTTTGTTACCTTACCAGTGGTAAATGGTGGTGGCACATTCTTATATACATAATCCATACTATCTAGTTTTTCCATTTTGACGAACTTATCAAAATGCTCCAGTGCTTGCATTTCTGGCTTTCCGATTATATACAATTCTATAGTTGCACATTGTTGATTAAAAGGAGTTACTCTCCCATATCCAGTCCCTGCATATTCAGTATTAAAATATATCGTAGACGAGTTAATATCAAAATTGCCTACAGCTATAGATCCTATTATTGTGATAGTTCCTTCGTCTTGCCACAATCCCATATTACGTGCTTCTGTCTCTCTTCCAGTAGCAACAACCACATAATCATAACTTTTAGCTAATTCCTTATAATCTCCTAGATAGTTATAATGGATAGGAGTTTTATTAATTTGCCGTAGTAATTGATTTTCCAACGATTCATCAGCTGTCCCTCTTGCAACAGTCAGTCCAAGTGTCCCAGTAATACTTGCCTGTTTTCCGGCTGATTTCATTATAAAACTATTAGTATTGTTTAAAACGGTAAAATCAGTTCCAAATTCTGTTTTTACGTATTCCCTTGCATCTTTATGACCCAAATTATTATAAAATATATTCGGCCAAAAATTTATCGAAGGCCATAACCAACCAACACGTGGGTTTCTTTCAAATAGTTCTGCCTCGACACCAAGTTTTTCACATTCTATAGCACATGCCAAACCGGCTGGTCCTCCACCTAGTATAGCAACTTTCATATGGACACCTCTTTTGTTAAAATTCTTGGATCAAAAATAGTATTTGCAATAACAAATTTTATATTAATGGCATCCGATTGTAATTTTGTTTGGGCAAAATAAAGCCCCAGCCGGAGGCCAGGGCAGTTTACATCTAGTTAGTGTAACTATTGGTTATTTGACTAGCAAGAAATTCTTCTTAATTGGTTAAATAGAATATACTACGTATTCTTTATCAAAATGATACCCCAACTTTTCTGCAAGAGCAATAGAGTTTAGGTTTGCTGCATCCCATCGAAGGTAAATATTCCTTTCCAAGCATTCTAAGATCACCTTAGATGCACAGGCCAATGCTAATCCTCTTCGCCTATATTCCTTCCTGGTTTCAATAGTAACCTCAATACTACCTCTACAATAACTGTAGGAACCTGCTCCTGAAATTATTTGCCCATCCTGTATAATGACATATCCAATTCCATGCTTCAAATATTCTTCTATAGATGAAAAGTTTGAGCAAAAATCAGTTGTCCAGTCCTCTTCTAGCAACTTATAGTAGATAGATTCATCTATTCTTGTTACATAGAATTCAGGTTCTACGGCTTTAATAAATTCACCGAGGTGCTCTTTATTAAATACATTAGGCTCCCTTTTAATTGCATATCGGCTGAACCTTTTAAAATTATCCGGATAGAACTTTTCGAGTTTTGAAATTAATAAAATGTCATCGGTCACAATGATTTTGCCCCTACAATTCTCAACCAATACCTTTAAAACAGCCTTGTCACCGTTATCTTCAGCACATCCTAGTATAAAACTGAAATCACCACCTACAACTATGCTAATTGTAGGTTCGTCTTTCCTATCTACCCATACTCTCCCCATGTTTCCCTCAACAAAGGTCACCCCCAAAACTTAAATGAATTGAACAAGCTTAAACAACAAACACAGGGATGCCCATGATGCACGATTATAGCTCTCATATGTCCCACAAACCCATGCATGCACACTTGGTGATGGTTATTCAAGATTGTGAGGCTACCTGTGAGCACATGACTACTTTCTTGAAAGGAAGACCACATGTTCAAATGCGGACAAAGCAGCTTATTTTACTGCGTGATTGTGCAGATATTTGCGGTCTGACTGCAAAATATGTTGCAAGAGGCAGTATGTTTGCAAGACATTGTGCACATCTGTGTGCAATGATTTGTGAAACTTGTGGGAATGAGTGTGCAAGATTCCCCGACCCTGAATCACAAGAATGCAGTCGCACTTGCCTTAATTGTGCAAGAGAATGCCGTGCTTTTGCAGGTATGCCAGGTATGATGTAAACCTTAAGATACTGTTGCTAAATAAATAGTATAGGTTGTTACAAGCTATTTTATCTATGAATATTATGCTACCGTTGATAGACTACACTATTTTCAGGGAATAACCCAAAATTATCTTATAAATTATTATTACACGTATAGGGTAGGTATTAAATACTTTATCCTTATACGTTTTATGCTTGTCGCTGTCATACCCAGATAAGCAAAAAGCCCTAGCCGGAGCCAAAGCAGTAATGTATACTTTCCGTATGTTGTAGAAACCTTCTATCAGAAAATTTATTCCACAATAGAGAATGTTTCTGATGTGTACCCGTTCGCCATGTCGCCGTCTTTTGTCGCAACTGCCCCAGATGCCACAGCTATGTCCATGGATTCTAAATATTTACTTTGTAGAGCATCCTCGTGTAAAAGTATAATTTTCACTCATTATTAATATACTGAAATCATCTCGTCCTTACATAAAGAATAATATTACAAAAACAACATAAATTAAATTCCATGAACAACAGGCTGTTGCATACACACTTTAGAATAGGTTTTTTACAGCTAAATCAAGGAGGTACTTATCTTGCGAGTTGCGATATTAGGCGCCGGCATTTCAGGGCTTGCTGCCGGATTAGTTTTAGAAAAGAACGGAGTGAATCCTGACATCTATGAGCAGAATTCCTTTATAGCTGATCATCTTTCCCATGTAGGTGTTGTGTTAAATATGGCTTATCGTAGGGTTACTAAAGAGCCATTGAAGTATTTAAACAGCTTACTTTCAATAGAACTTGCTCCCCTGGAAACAATAAATAATTTAATAATACATAGCAGAACCTCTAAAGCCACTATTACAAATGAACTAATTGGTTATAGTTTTATTATTGGACAAGAGCCTGCATCTGTACTGAATCAACTTTTTAGCAATATTAAAAATTGTAAATTTCTTTTTGAGCAAAGACAAAGTATAGAATATTTGAGACGCAACTACGATTATGTCATAGTATCTACAGGAAGCAGAAGTGAAGACTATGTTGCAGACAATTATCTGAAAGACTGGAGGCAATACCTAGTAGCACATACCAGAGTCGCTAAATTATCCGGCAGCTTTGAGCCTAATACAGCTGTCGTATGGGGAAATAAGGAGATCCTTAAAAATGGTTATGCTTTCCTTGCCCCTTTCAGCTCTAGGATTGCTTCATTATATGTTACGATTCCGCACATAAGTGACTGGAATGAAATGAATCAGTGCTGGAAAGCTTTTTTACTAAAGGAACAGCTTCTGGAGAAGGCAACTCTTCTTGGAACATATGAAAGAACACATGTATGCGCATATTCAAGCAGCTCAACCTGGGAAAACTGCCTTTTTACCGGTGACCAAGGGTGCTTCCTAGATCCATTTTTAGGACTGGGTGGCGCAACAGCTGTAGCCTCAGGAGCAATGGCTGCCAAAGCTATCCTTGAAAACAAGAACTATGATAGGCTTGTGAAGGAATATAAAAAAGTAATTAATGTCATGAGCAACGTTAGAAATTTCTATGACAGTATTGATGATAAGACTTTTGATACCATAGTATCATATGAAGATAACTCTATTTTAAAAAAACTTATTTATGGTGCAAATGTTGATTGGTTGAAATACGGAGCATTAACAGTTGGACCTTTTGTAAAGCAAGAGAAATCACCAAACTTCCATGAAACTCCTTCTTCGCCATCCAACTGATTCTGTAGATTGAGGTAGTTCTTTATATTTTTTGTGTGATAAGTCGCGGGATACCTAACAGGGATAATATGGCCCCAAGCTGAAGCCGGGGGCCATACCACTAAACTGCTGGAGCATCCGGAGGTTTGTTACTGCCGTCCTTTACGCCATTGTCCATGTAGTCCTTAATACTATCATACCACTCCTGCAGCTTCTCCCGTAATGATTCCTCAGAAACAAAGAACTGCAGCCATCCAGGAATCAAGTTATACAGTTTATAAAACACAAACTCAAACCGCTCCTGCCCTTTCTTTGTCCCAGTGATCGACTTCTCCGCCTGGAGGATCATCCGATAAGCAATGGACCGGAACTGCTTCCATTTCCGGTTAACAACCAGATACAGCGCATAACCGGCAGTTACCGTAACAATTATAATACTTACCCAGTTTGTAGTAATAATTTCTTTCATTTACCTCACCTTATCCTTTCATTATTTCTTTTCTCAGTCGGTTTACCAGTGCTATCACCATTCCCTCAGACGCAGGTTGGTCCAGGACTGCGGTATGATCACTCAATAGGAATCCTGCTGCTCTGAGCTCATCATGATCCTTCTGTGCCCAATTCTGAGGCTTTGAAGATTCTGGCGGATACATCCATTTATACCGCGCCTTCGATTCATTGATAAACCAGGTGTTGTCTATATTGGTTCCCGGACACGTCGGATTACCGGCTGCCGGGTTATCTCTGTGGAATTTTACCGCATCCCACGGAAGGCCAAAACGCTTTACTACGGCTGCAACAATCCGGAAAGCTGATTCAGCTTGTGCGTCTTGAAACGGATCACGCCCGCTGAAATCTCCAAGCACTTCAATACATATAGCACCTTCATTCCACCCGACAATGCTTGCCGGATCTTCATTTAGATCACGGCCCGTCACAAACATTCCATCCGGGAACAGAGTCAAGTGCTGCCCTATATCTCTCCACCTATTAGTATCCACATGGTAGGTCCGCATGTTGGCCTGGAGCTGCAGGTGGTTTGTTCCGGTAAAATCTTTATGGCTCGGCGACCAGGTACCGTGAATATGGGCCTGAGTAATGACCCAGGTTATTACTGGGTTCTGTACATAGGCTATAGTTTCATTTAGGTTTAAAAGTTTGTCGCTCATTACTTCCTCCACCTTTCGAATTTGTCATGCAGGTTTTCAATGCCCTTCTCGATGTTCTCAAACTTCTGTGTCAGCATTTCGATAATGCCCTGGTATTTCGCTTCGCGCTTTGAATTTTCTTTCAAGACCCAAAACAAAAGGACTACGAACAGTACCGCCCATAATCCTTGCGTCTTTGCCACCTCTAACGCTGTTGTTTCCATTTATGTTCCCACCCCTAAAAGTATTGGGCCCCGAAAGGAGCCCGCGAAAAGGGGCTGTTGCAAAACTAACAGAGTAAGTTAGCTTTGTAGCAGCCCCTTCACAAAAATATGAAAGATTTATTTTTTCCCTAAGCTGTTATATACGATAAAAGCATCATCGATGTTGTATTGTTTTGATTCGTGGTTACCTTTAGCTCCTGCCGTCACAAGTATATACTCTCTGCTATCTTTCTGCGCAAGGCTTGCAAGACACAGCCCGGCTTCATCGGTGTATCCGGTCTTACCGCCTAAAATTTTCCCGTCGCTAATTACCGGATTCTCTATATTTTTAAACATTGTGTTTTGAAAGGTAATCCCGTCCGGATGTTTGTTTGTCGGCGCCGTAGAGTAGCGTGAAGCAGTAAAAATCTGCCTAAACGTCTTGTTTTGCAACGCATAGCTCAGAAGAACCGACAAATCCTTTACCGTCGTGTAGTGCTTATCGTCTTGAAGCCCGGTGGAATTGGTAAAATGCGTATCCTTCATGCCAAGTACCAGTGCTTTTTGATTCATTAGCTCAACGAATTTTTGCTCAGATCCCGCAATATGGTCTGCAAGCCCAATGCAGCATTCCGCTCCACTCGGCAGCATCACGCCATAAAGCAAATCAATCGCTCGTACTTTTTCGTCCGGTTTAAATCCTGCCATTGACGCATCCGCTTTGTATAGTTCCTGAAACATAGAATGAGAAAGGCTAATATTTTTTTGTAAATCTGATAATTTCTCAATTGCAACAATTGTTGTCATAATTTTAGTCAAAGAAGCAGGGTAAATTTTTTGCCTGCTGTTTTTCTCCAACAAAACACGGTGATAATCTAACTGGACCAGAATTGCATTGGGACTATACAAGTTGCCTAAGGGTATTGAAACGGCAGGATTAGATATAGCTGTTATTGTGGGAACCGGCTCGGTTTTATCATCCTTATTTTTTCCAACCACATATTGACCGCTATACAAAACAATAGATTTATAAGCAAAAACAACAATGACACCTATCAACAGGAATACCAGAAACACTTGTACTTTTAATCTTTTCTTTCGTTTTTGTTGTACCATAATAAAATAGCTCCTTATTCTTCGATAATTTTATTTAATCACAGAATAAGGAGCAATGTTGGAATTCCAGCTTATGAACTCCTTAAGATTTTCTTATGACGGAAGCTTTACCGTAAATACGGTATGTTCCGGGTTGCTTTCCGCTGTGATTGTTCCATTATGCGCCGTGACGATTTCTTGGGCGATTGCCAGACCCAATCCAGCTCCGCCGCTGCTTGTGGAACGAGCGGAATCCAGCCGGTAAAATTTTTCAAAAATAGTGTCCAGCTTTTGGGACGGAATCGGATCTCCCCGGTTGATGAAAGTAATAACGACATATTCTCCCTGTCGATTCGCTGAAATGTCAATAACACTATTCTCATAACTGTAGGCAATTGCATTTTTCAGGATGTTGTTGAAAACACGGGCAAGCTTATCTGCGTCCCCCATCAGGATGAGATCGTCGGGGACATGAATGGCTGCCTGTTTCCCCTGTGCCATAAGCAAGGGATAAAATTCGTCAGCCATCTGCTGGAGCATAAAAGCAAGTCTTATTTTCCCTTTATTCAAGACGATAGACTGTAGATTAAATCTTGTAATATCAAAAAACTCATTGATTAATTCCTCCAGCCTGTAAGCTTTATTAAAAGCGATTCCAACGTATTTCGCTTTTTGTTCTGCCGGCATGTCCGGTGCTTCATCCAGAAGACTTAAGTATCCTATTACTGAAGCCAGTGGAGTTTTCAGGTCATGCGCCAAATACGTAATCAGGTCATTTTTTCGCTGCATCTCCGTTTGCACAAGCTGCTGATTTTTTTGTGAAATAGCTTTCAGCTTGATAAGCTGTGTTTCAATTTGAGAATATTTTTTGGGCAGTACTAAGTCATCACTGCTTGATTTTATAAAGGAACTCATCGAGTCTGCAATCAAGGTGATGTCTTTTTTACTTATATAACGCGCATAAAAATGTGCTGAAATACTCGTACATAATACTAAAATTATTATAGATGTGATAAATGTATAAATGAAAATTTGTTTTATTTCAAGCCAGCTTTTAAATATTACTCCTACTTTTCCGTGACCTGGATAATCAGGTTCAATATAAAATATAGTATAAAACCATTCTTTAATCGCTCCGTTAAACCCTTGATCTACCAGCCACACCATACCCAAACAAAACAGAATAGTTGTAGGTATGATAAGACCCGCTTTTAAAATGCTCCTTCCGTTATTTTTCAATTTTGTAGCCAACCCCCCATACCGTTTTGATGTATTTGGGATGCTCTGCGGAATCATGCATCTTTTCCCTCAAATGCCGGATATGTACCATCACCGTATTGTTGCTGTTGGTGAAATATTTTTCGCCCCATACCTCGTGGAATAACTCTTCAGAGCTGACTACACGCCCCCGGTTTGAAGCCAGTATCCATAGAATAGAAAACTCCTTCGGCGTAAGCGCAAGCGGCCTTTCGTTTAACGTACATTCATGGGTAGCCTTGTCTAAAACCAAGCCTGAAAACTCAATCATGTTTCCATCTCGCAATGGCTCGGCAGTATTATATTGGGTAAACCTGCGCAGCTGCGCCTTGACGCGGGCAACAAGTTCTAAAGGCAGAAACGGTTTTGTCATGTAGTCGTCCGCCCCGAGTGCCAGTCCGGTAATTTTATCGATCCCTTCTTCTTTCGCCGTCAGCATGATAATCGGAAATTTGTGGTTTTCCCTGATTTTCCGGCAGAGAGTAAAACCATCCATATCCGGCAGCATGACATCGAGGATGGCAAGCTCCAATTGTTCCGACTTAACACATTCGAACGCATCCTGACCGTTATAAAATTTGCACACTGTAAAACCTTCATTCTTTAAATAAACTTCAATTAGGTCCGCTATAGCCTGTTCATCATCTACAACTAAAATATGGATATCCATAATTCAAGTCCCCTCATCTTCTTCCTGCTTGTAAGTAAAAACATCCATCCACATGATACTTCAAAACAAAATTTTTTATCCTACAATTTTCTTATCAAAACCTTAAGATTTTATTAATATGAGCTTTAAGCTATTTCCCTTATTACTATAAACGACTGTCCTATGAAATGCAAATTTTTTACAGACAGTCTAAGCACTTTATTTTCTTGAGTCGCACTTTTTATCGATTTAACGTACTAGGATTGAAACACAGTTTATAAAAAATATGAAGTACTAGATAGCAGCTTATATTCATTTTGTTCCATGGAAAATTCCTTTGTCCAATAAAAAACCTCCGAAAAGGTACTTCTACTTATACCTTTTCGGAGGTTCATACAACCTTCAGTATCATCGCTTTTATCAACGCAGGCAGAATTTCCCGCGCTTTACCTACCGTTATTTTGCAGCTGCTTTTTCCCAATACTTGTTGGTAATGGTCTCTTCCGATATCACGGCTGCTTTTTTGAGCAATCCGTATTTAAGGGCAAGATCTCCCGTTTGCTTAATGGCCGCCATATCCGTACTTGCGATTTTAGCAGGATCAAAGCCCTGAGGAACTACAAGCTTTGCAATTTCTTTTGCCATGTAAATTTGATGATCCAGCGACACGCTCTTATCCGCTTCATATACTATTTTCCCGGCTGCTTCCGGATTCGCGCAGGCATCTGCCCACCCTTTGATGGAAGCTTTTAAGAAGCGAACATACAGGTCCTGATTTTTTGCAACCCAGTCGGATTTTACGAATAAACAGTCCTCCAGCATGGCGACACCTGCTGTATTCATATCGATTACAGTAAGGTCACTATCTTTCAGCCCGGATTCAAGAAGAAGGCCATATTCATTATAGGTCATTGCAGAAGCCGCGTCGATTTCATCCTTCAGGAGCTGATTCATGGTAAAATCCTGCTGTACCAGCTTCAGGTCCTTATCCTTATCCAGTTTATTTGCTTCCAGAAGAGCATAGATTTCATACTCATTACCGCCAAACCAGGAACCTACTTTCTTTCCTTTTAAATCCGCCGGACTTTTAATCCCTTTGGACGCTTTTGATACCAGTAACATCGCACTCTTTTGGAAGACCTGTCCGACATGGACCAGGTCCCAACCCTGGGACTGATACTTCATCAAACTGGAAACCCATGTTATACCGATATTGGCTGCACCATTGTATACCTGTTGCTCCGGGATGATATCACTTCCACCGGGGAGGAACTCAATGTCAACTCCTGCTTCTTTATAATATCCCTTTGCCTTTGCCACATAATATCCCATAAACTGTGACTGCGGTAGCCATTTGAGCTGGAGTGTCAACTTATCAAGTTTGCCGTCGGCAGGTTTTGCCGCCGTAGTTTCTGAAGGTTTTGGAGTTTCGGTTGTCGTACTTGTGCCTGTTGAATTACCGGAACTACACCCTGTAGCCACCATCAAAATCAACATAATTACAGCGAAAAGGCTGGATAAAATTCTTCTTTTCTTCATAAAATCACTCCTAACAATGTTTTATTTTTGTGAAGCATGCCATTTTATGGCATCGCGCTCTACCAATAGAATAATACAGTACAGAATTACGCCCGCCAGGGAAGCTACAACGATATAGGACCACCCCATGGCCATCTCCGCTTTGCGAAGGTTGTCCTTTATGCCAAAACCCAAACCGGAAGTGGATTTGGCAAAGTATTCACTGATAATGGCTGCAATAATGGAGGAGGCAATATTGATTTTAAAAGCGGTAAATAAATGGGGCAAGGAATTGGGCAAACGCAATTTTTTAAATATCGTCCACTTATCTGCCGCTACCGAGTGCATTAAATCCATGGAAAAGGGCTTTAAACGATTCAAGCCGCTGTAGGCATTAATGGCCATGGCCGCCATGCAAACCACCGTGACAACACCGATTTTTTGTCCCATACCGGTTGAAAACCACAGGTTCATAATGGGCGACAGTGCTACAATAGGTACTGCATTAAATGCCGTTATAATAATCATGCCTCCATATCCCCACTTGGGAAAGAATGTAGCGATGGCTGCAATCATAAACCCGATAAAAGAACCGATGAACATCCCGATTAAGGCTCCGGAAACGGTAACGCCACAATCCGTCAATGCTTTTACCATATTGTCCGATAAAATAGAAGCGATTTCCGTCGGAAGCGGTAATTGAAACGGTTTCAAATGTAAAACCTTATGCAATAAACCCAATTGCCAGATCAGAAGGAAGAGGACCCCAAAAGCCAGGGGCCATAAAATATTTTTCACCTTGTTGTTCATGCACGCACACCTTCTTTCACGGCGGAAGCATTTTGCCATGGCAATAATATCTTCTCGGCAAAAACGACGATATAGTAGCTGATAATTCCCATAAAGGCACTGGTGACCACAGAGGCCCAAAATATGCTATTGGAGTTGGAATACAGTGAATAAAGTATCTTGACGCCGATACCGCTTTTGGAACCCAGCATATCTACCAGAATGGAGGCTGTAACCGCCATAGGAGCAGCGATCTTTAATCCTGTAAACAAATACGTCATTGAAAACGGAAACATCAACTTATAGTATACATTGTACCTGCTGGCAGCGATGGAAAAGAGCAAATCCTTTTTGTCCTGCTCCACACTCTTCAGGCCGCTCAGCATATTGACGGAAACCGGAAAAAACGTAATGTAGGCCGCAATCACAATTCTTGATACATTCATATCTCTAACAATATTAAAGATGATGGGTGCAAGCCCCAAAACCGGTATCATCTGAGAAACAATCAGGTAGGGAAATGCAATTCTCTCCAGGGTTTTCGACAAGCTCAATATTACGGCCAGGAGGATTCCCACACCGGCCCCCAGAACAAATCCCATCACCGCCCTGGAAAAAGTCACTGCTCCAGCTTCCAGCAGCGTCTTCCAGTTCTGTATAAAAGTGATGAGTATGTCGTGTGGATAGGGTAATTTTGCAGATGCCATGCTATCTCTAACTACATATTTTAATAAAAACGATAACAATTCCCATACGATAATAATTCCCATCATCCAGACGACAGCTACAATCCTTGTCTGCTTTTTGTCCACACTCACACCCCCTCAAAGCTTCTTCGAATCCTGGCAACATACTCGTAAAATTCCGGCGTTTCCCGAAGCTTTCCTTCCCGGGGGCGGGGCAAATCAATATCCACAATGGTCGAGAGCCTGCCGGGATGCGACGAAAGCACAACCACACGATCCGATAGAAAAACGGACTCCGGGATGTTGTGTGTTACAAAGATGACGGTTTTTTTCGTCTTGCTCCAAATGTTCAGCAAATCTTCATTTAATTTTTCCCGGGTAAATTCATCCAGCGCAGAAAAGGGTTCATCCATCAGCAGGAATTCCGGATTCAGTGCCAGTGCTCTTGCGATGCCCACTCTCTGCTGCATGCCGCCGCTCAGCTCAAAGGGATATTTATAACCGAAGTCCTGCAAGCCCACCAGTTCAAGCATCCGGTTGATACGTGCCGTCCTCTCCTTTTTGGGAATTCCCATGATTTCCATGGGCATGCAGATGTTTCTTCTCACGGTTCTCCAATCATAAAGAACAGGGTTTTGAAAAACAATACCATACTTTTGTTGGAGCCGAATATCTTTGGGTGATTGACCACGGATGGCCACACTGCCGGAAGTGGGTTGAAGCAAATCTGCAATGATACGGAGCAATGTAGTTTTCCCGCAGCCGGAAGGCCCCAGCAAGGAGATGAATTCCCCTTCACAAATATCTAAACTTACATTATTCAGAGCAACAATGTCTTCTCCATTATTCACAGGATACTTCATGCTTACATTCTTAATCTGGATTTCCGGTATACTCTTAACCCGTACTTCAGCTACACTCATACACTAACCTCCACTCTCTTCCCGGCAGAAATTGCACCCACCGGACATACGACTGCACAAAGCTGACAGCCCGCACACTTTTTAGGTATCAATCTCGGTTTTCCATCTGCCGTGTCCATTTCCAAAGCCTGATGCCCACCATCCAGGCATGACAGGTAGCATCTGCCGCACCCAATACATGTACTTCTGCTAAAGCTCGGATATGATATGGAATGGCGGTTCAACTGATCGGCCGGAATCAAATTCGGCAAAGCCCTACCCACCATTTCCTCAACTGTGGAGAAACCCTTTTCTCCCAAATAGGAGGACAGGCCTTCTATCAAATCATCAATAATACGATACCCATACTGCATCACCGAAGTGGTTACCTGAAGATTTGCACATCCCAGGGCCAAAAATTCAGCCGCATCACGCCAGGTCTCTATACCACCCATACCGCTGACAGGTGTGCCCTTCAAATCCGGATGTTTCTTCATATCATGGATGAACCGCAATGCTATGGGTTTTACGGTTTTCCCGGAGTATCCTCCCACGCAGGACTTTCCCTCTACCTGAGGCTCTGAATTAAAATCCTCCAGATTGATATTCATGATGCTTTTGATGGTATTGATGGCAGCAATACCGGTGGCTCCGGACTTCATGGCCGCCAATGCCGGAATCTCCATATTGCCTATATTGGGTGTCATTTTTGCCAGAATCGGCAAATTGGTTCCTTTTCTTGTAGCTGCTGTATAAAGTGCTACCAGTTCCGGATTTTGCCCTACGTCGGAGCCTAACCCTTCTCCTGTCATATGGGGACAAGAGAAATTGCATTCGATAATATCCGCCCCCGCCTCTGTCATCCGACTCGCCAAATAGGTCCACTCTTCTTCATCCCGGCCTAAAATCGATGCGATAATTATTTTCTTCGGATAATTCTTCTTTAGCAGTCTTATATATTCCAGATTTTCTTCCAGAGTGTGATCCGAAATCTGTTCAATATTTTTAAATCCGATAAAGGAATTTCCTTCCTTGCGAATCCCCGAAAATCTTGGTGATACTTCCTGTGGGACAAAGGTTCCAATGGTTTTAAACGCCGCTCCGGCCCATCCCATTTCAAATGCTCTAGCTACCATATCATAGTTGCTTGTCACGATGGAGGAGGACAAGAAGAATGGATTCTCACACGTTACACCGCAAAATGTAATTTCTAAATCTACCTTGTCTAGCTTACTTTCTCTTTTCTTCAAGCTCCCCACATATTCCATAAGCTGTGAAATTCTGACCGGGCGATCGATTTTGCCCTTCAAACACTCTTCGATACAGCTTTTTTCCTCACATACCTTACATAATTCACTATCTCCCACGGACTCCGCTGCACCACGGATATTCTCAAAACGAAAAGAACGGATAACCCTGGCAGGGTCCAATCCATGGGGACATCTCTTTGTGCAGAAGGCGTTATAGCAAAGAAGGCAGCCATCCGATTCATTTTTTGCTGAAAATTCATTAAGTGTTCTCACCTGCATTCGACATCCTCCTTATCTATACTTGAATTCAACTACACTTATTTTCTTCCAACCCGCTTTACAAACTTGCCCCAACCGGGTTCTCCCACAAATTCTCCATTGTCGTATACAAGTCGCCCTCTTGAGAAGGTCATTACAGGATATCCGTGAAGGCTCACTCCCTCCCAGATGGTATGGTCATAATCGGAATGCATGTTTTTCACGGATATAGTGAAATCCTTATTGGGATCATAGATCACTATATCTGCATCTGCACCTATGCGCAGGGAGCCTTTTTCGGTACAACCGAAAATTCTTGCAGGATTGGCAGCACATACCTCTACTGCTTTATTGAAGGAAATTTTACCCGTGTTGGCTGCGTGCAGCATAAAGGGGTACAGGTTCTCAATTCCGGCACAACCATTGGGGATTTTCGTAAAATCATCTTTACCCCAATCCTTTTCATAACTCTGGAAAGGACAGTGGTCCGTAGCAACGGTATCGATATCCCCCCGTTTGATGGCTTTCCATAAAGCCTCCCTGCTTTCAGGACCTTTAATCGGCGGTGAGCAGACAAAATTCCGCCCGTCCTCCCGCTGATACACTTCATTGGTGAAATGCAGATACTGGGGGCAGGTCTCGGCATAGACCGCATATCCCTGATTCTTCGCTGCCGTCACAGCCTCTACACCTTCTTTATTGGCAAGATGTACAATATACAGCGGGGCGTTCAAGTTTTTTGCCCAGTGGATGGCTCTTTTGTCCGCTTCCGCCTCTACAAATTCGGGACGGCTCAGGTAATGATACCAGGCAGAAGTCTTTCCCTGGGCCATGTATTCGGCAATCCGCACATCGATCAAGTCAGGATTTTCCGCATGAACATTGGTCAATACGCCTGTTTCCTTGGACTTCTCCAGAATCTTCGCCAGTGTACCGTCATCCACCATCATGCCTTCTTTTTTATACACCATGAAGCATTTGAAACTCGGTACTCCATAATCCACCGCCACCTGGAACTCATCCAATAGTGCTCCACCCGCCAGATCCGTGATTGCACAGTGAAAAGCGATATCCACACAAGCTTCCGGTTCCGCCATTTTTCTTCTGGCTTCCACGGTTTCGACAATCCCGTTTCCTTTTCGTTGGATGGCGTAATCAAATACGGTAGTTACACCTCCGCAGGCAGCGGCACGGGTGCCGCTGAGATAGCCGTCGGCAGAGACCGTCCCCCCGAAGGGCATCGCCAGATGGGTATGCACATCAATGGCACCGGGTAAAACATATTTCCCTCTGGCATCTACCACAGTGGCTCCCTCCTCAAAAAGAGCTCCTCCCAAGGCAATAATTTTTCCGTTTCTTACACCGATATCCGCCACATACGTCTCCGATGGAGTTACAATCGTACCATTTTTAATAATCAAATCCATAGCCTTCACCCTCCCTCTCGCCTCTTACCATTCTACGGGTTCGAATGCCTCTGCCCCCTGCGAAGCAGCATTCAGGAATATCGCCGCATTGCCGATCAAGGCTGTTTTCATAAAGTCCGTACGGCATTTATCATAAGGGGTATGGGCATATTGCTCCTGCATGGGAGAATACCCGATGGTAGGCTTTCTGTCGATTCCGCAGGTTTTGCTGGCATCCGTCCCAAAATCCCAGTAGCCGTATTTCACCGTCTGGCCTACCGATTCAAGTGCCTCTGCGGCCGCTTTTACAAAACCGTGTTCTCTGCTGATCTTCCAGGGACTCATCTCCTTTGCAGCCTCGTAGGCTATCCCCGTATAGGAAGTCTCTACCGCACTTTTAACCACCACATCTGCTTTGAATTCAGGATCTTTCCCTGCCAGATCATCGATAATCTCCTGAATCTGTGCCATGGCAGATGCTGCCGTCTCACCGGGAAGTGTACGGCGATCCAGGGAAAGTATGCACCGGTCCGGTACGATGGATAATGCTCCCGGAGAACATTCGATAATATTCAAGGATACGGAAGCCTGCCCCAAATCCGGGTCTTTCGGAAGTGAAGGATATAATTCCTCCTTGATCCGGGTAATTAACGGAATCGCCTTATAAATCGCATTGATTCCCAACCAGGGTGCACTTCCATGGGAGGTTCTTCCATATACGGTAATGAGCATTTCCACACGCCCTCTGTGTCCGCAATAAAGCTTCAGTGAAGTAGCTTCTGAAGATACCATGGCATCATAGGTCAACCCCCTTTCCGGTAAGGTCTTATCGACCAGATGCAGCATGCCCACCATCTCTGCGGGCTCCTCCTGGACAACACCGGTAAACATGAAGGTTCCTTTGATGGGGAAACCCTTTTCCCGAAGTCTTACCAGCAGTCCTCCTGCGTAGATTTGAACTGCCTCACCGCATTTGACATCCGATGCACCGCGGCCATGAATGCACTCCGCCTCCTCCGGCGTTTTATCCTGTGTATCCACCTTGCATACGTCGATGAATCCGCCGTAGGGGTCGTAGCCTTGCCAGTTCTGGACATCTCCCGGACTCACATGGTCCATATGGGAGTTGTACATAAGGGTCGGCCCCGGTTCTGTCCCTTTCACAAGTCCTATAACATTCCCCTGTGCATCCCGGAACACCTCATCATACCCCAGCTTCTGCATCTCCGCCAAATTCAAATCGGCAAGCTGCCCTTCCGTCCCGCTGATACTGGGTGTCTGTATAAGTTTTTGCCCAAAAGCAATCATATCCGGATATAATTCATTTGCCGCTTCTTTCACAACTGCGACCATTTTTTCATCCAATACATTGATCATTTTGATTCATCCTCCTTTATCAATTTGCTAATTGTATTTCGAATGCTTTCCACCATTTTCGCCTCCCTGGCTCAAAACAAGATGTTCCAACAAAATTACCCTCTACTTTTCCTAGTATTAAAAAAGAATGCTTCCATGCTTTGTTCAATTTCATCTATTTTGCAAAAGATACTCTAAACATATTTTCCAACTCTTCCTCTTTCGGCTTCACTACACAATTTGCAATATTTTTGGTCTGAATCGCCAACTTACTGTACTGTTTCATTTCCTCCGGGCTGATCTCTTCCTTTTCACCCAGCAGTAGGTCCATCACTTCTTTGAATTTATCCGCACCGGCAAGGTTCATGGCCTTATATACTCTTCCAGCCAAATCCGGGTTTTCTTTCTCTACCAGTCGTAAATATTCGCCCAGAAGAAGTCCGTTGGCTCTGCCATGGTCAATATCCTTAAAGTAGGTTAGGGAGTATCCCATTGCATGCACTGCCGTAGTACCGGTTTGAGCGATTACCATACCTGCCGTGAAGGAGGCCTGCAGCAATTGTTCCCTCGTCTTTCCGTCAAAGGGGACCTCCTGCGCAGAGTGTAAAGCCTGGAGCATTTCGGGGATGCAATCCATGATCATCCGGATGCTCTCCGCTGCTAATGTGTTTGAAAGGGTTGATGCTCTCACGGACAACATTCCTTCCACTGCATGGGATAAAGCATCCACCGCTGTATTGACGGTCGTTTTCACCGACAGCTGCTCCATGTATTTGGGATCCAGGAAAGCTACCGTCGGAAACAGTAAGTCGGATGCAATACTTGTTTTCGTCTGTGCTTTATCGTTGGTTAAAATCGAATACTGGGTTACTTCCGACCCCGTCCCCGCCGTAGTGGGGATAAAGGCCATGGGCAGCACCTTGTTTTCATATTTCCCTGAGAATAAATTCTCCTCAGCAATGTACTGGGCGGCCAGCAGTGCGATGGCCTTCCCTGCATCCATGGGCGAACCGCCGCCGATGGCGATGATAAAATCCACATCATTTTCCTTTGCCATGGAAGCCCCTTCATAAACACAGGAAATGGTCGGATTGCTCATCACCCTGTCAAATACCACATAACGGATACCTACGGAATCTAAAGCAGCTTCAACGTCTTTTTGCGAACCGTTCTTTTTCGCCGAGCTGGCTCCGGTTACCAGTAAGGCCTTCTTCCCGAGGGTCTTAAATATATCGCTGTTATTTGTGATACAGTCCTTTCCCATGATAACTCGGGTCGGCATATAATATTTGCAGATCATACAGCCTCCTGTGTAACCATCTTGTCTACTTCAGTCAAGACTTCATCCATAATCGCCATGGCGCTCTCCAGTTCCTGCCCGGTAATAATCAGAGGCGGTGCCACAATAATGCAGTTTTCATGTGCATAGGTATAAAAGCCCTTTTCGCCTAACATCCCGAGTATATTTTTCATGGTCTTTTCAGGATCCTGCCCATATTCTACAAGAGGTTCCCTGTTTTTTTTATTTTTTACCAGCTCAATGGCTGAGAATAAGCCGATGTAACGCACATCTCCCACACAAGGATGTTTTTCTTTTATCGCCTCCAGCAGTTTTCCCAGCAAAATGCCTCTTTCCTTTGCCTGACCAATCAACCCCGATTCCTTGTAATACTCAACGGTTGCGATACCCGCTGCACAGCCCAGGGGATGCGCTGAATACGTAAGTCCGCAGCTTAGGAAATTATCATCAAAGTACTCTGCGATCTCGTTGCTTACGATAGCGCCTCCAATGGGTGCGTATCCGCAAGTAACGCCTTTCGCAAAGGTAATGATGTCCGGTTTTACATCATAATGATTGACTGCAAACCATTCCCCAGTACGTCCCCATCCGGACATTACTTCATCACATACCATCAAAATGCCAAACTCGTCACAGATGTCACGGATACCCTTCAAATAGCCTTTTGGCGGAATAATAACGCCATTGCTTCCGGTAATGGTTTCCAGGAAAATTGCCGCAACGGACTGCCTGCCTTCATATAGGATTTGCTCCCTCAATTGCCCGATATAATACGCTGTTGCAGCTTCTTCACTTTCAAAAGGTACCGGGGACCGATAGAGGTAGGGATCAAAGAATTTGACAAATCCGGGGATGCCAGGTTCACAGGTATATCTTCTCGGTTCTCCTGTCAAATTTGCTGCACCATAGGTAGCTCCATGGTAGGAGCGGTATCTTGAAAAGATTTTATTTCGTCCTGTTACCATTTTTGCGATCTTAATAGCATTTTCGTTAGCATCCGCTCCTCCAAGAGTAAAGAACACTTTCCCCATGTTGTCCGGCACCAGCTCGATAATCATCTTTGCCAGTTGGGATCTGACATCGATCGCAAAGGAGGGAGCAGAAAAAGCCAGTCTTTCCGCTTGTTCCTGAATGGCCTTAATAACCTTTTTATTTCCATAGCCGATATTCAAATTCACCAATTGAGAGGACATATCATAGTAACGCTTACCTTCACCGTCCCAAAAATAGATGCCCTCTCCACCTACCATCACCTTCGGTTTCAATCCACCCTGTGCACTCCAAGAATGCAGGTTATACTTCTTCGATGTTTCAGAAATTTCCTTTACGGTTGTCAGTTCAAGTTCCATATCCATTTCACCTCGTTTAAAAAATAGAAAAGGGGCCTGCCCATACGAACCTCTGAAGATTCGTACGGACAGACCCCTTTGCGTGCTTAATCGTCCTGGATTATTAATATCAATAATACCATATTTCAATTTCTATTCAAGAATTTGCAGCACAAAACCCATTGTGCTCCAGCACATTTTGCAATTTTGCCATTAGCAAGCTTCAATTTTCCCCTACTGCTATAACATCTCCTTGATATGAAAGGCCAGCAGCAGATTCACCCCATCTTGATACGTGAGCTCGCATCCAAGTATCTCTTTGATTTTTTTAATTTTATAATTAATTGTATTCCGGTGCATGAAGGTTGCTTTTGCTACCTCCTGTACACTGGCGTTATTATCCAGGTAACATTTGAGCGTCTCAAGAAAATCTGTCTGATACTTTTCATCATAATCTTCCAATGGCCCCAAAATCCCTTCATAGAATTTTTTTAGTGCATTGGTATCCTCGATCTCCACCAACAACTGATAAACCCCGATATTACCATAAGATATTCTTGCTTTATCCTGCCTTTCCGCAATCGGCAGAAGGGCAATGGCTCTCTTATAATTTCGCGGGAGGGAATGAATACCTGGTTCATTTACGCTGATTCCGGCACGGATCCGGTAAGCCTGGCCGCTACAGCCGCAAGCCTCGTTGAGCCGGTCAAGGGCACTCTCCACAACATTTTGCGGAAAATTTTGCAGAACCACTATCAGATATTTATCCTGACGGAAAATACCAAACCGGTCACTATACTTATATAATATTTTTGTCAGGTGCATCCTTACAGATTTATCAAAATCAGAGAACTTGTCAGGAAAAGGTACCTGTAAGGATAAGGCCGCGATACAGAATTCAGCATCCAGATCAAATTCCTTTCGCTCTAAAACCGAGCGGTACTCGGAAATTTTTTCGGGAAAGAATATCGCATTGCGAAAAGCGCCTGAAACTGTTACTTCATTTTCCTCCGACTTTATGATCTTGCGGCAGAAATCATTGGTAACATCCACAATCCGGGTTTTCCAGGGTATTGTAAAAAGAGGAAATTGCACTTCCTTGCAATAGGAAATTAAAGCCTCCGGTACGGATTTAATATGCGGCCCAATATTCAATACCAGCCCACTAGCTTGATTGACTACCAGGCCCTTGGCAAAATCAAGCAGCCAGCCTGTATCATTGTGGCCGATACCCGTAGAAAAAATCAGCTCCTGCCCATGAAGAAAAGTTGCGGTCTCCGGGTCCTCCAGCATATGAACCCAATTGACTAAATTGTCCATATTGCTTTCCCCACAAATCAGCTTCATCCCGTAGTTCTCTTTTGCATATTTGCATAATTGCCGTAACGTGATTGCCAAATTTCTCATTCCTTCCTGATGGTTGTACTTGCCCTTCATTGCAGATAATACTTAAAAACTAACAAAAAAAAACAAATTTTGCAATGAAAAAATATGTTATTCCAACTATTGTAAGCTTGTTATATTTAGAACTAATTAGTTGACAGTATGGGGGAAAACATATATCATTATGTGATTATATTAGGTGAGGTGGTGAGGTGAAAGCAATTCCCAACTGTATATCCTTCTATAGAATACTTTTTTCTCTGATTTTATTTGTTGTTAAGCCATTAAGCATAGCTTTTTATGCCATCTATATTGTTTGTGGGTTAAGTGATATTATGGATGGGTTTATCGCCAGAAGAGCAGGAGTAACAAGCAGGCTTGGGGCAAAACTTGACACCATAGCAGACTTGATCATGGCAGGCGTATTACTCATTGTGCTTTATCCAATCATTCATCCTACGGCCGACATTGTCCTTTGGATTATTTCTATTGGCATGATTCGATTAGCATCGATGGTTGTAGTTCTGATGAAATACAAAGTCTTTGCAATTCTTCATACTTACGGAAATAAAATTACCGGGATAATTTTATTTATACTTCCGATACTGCTTCTCCACATACCCGTTACTGCTTTACTGTATATAATTTGTGTCGTGGCAAGCCTATCGGCAATTGAAGAATTAATGATCCATCTGACGTCATGCGAACTGGAAGTAGATAAGCGAAGCTTATTCGTAAAATGAGCGAAGAGCCCTTGCCTCTGGTCTGGCTCTAAATAAACCAAACCTGAGAGTTCGAAGCCTTATCTCCGCCAGAACAAAATGCTAACGCACCTTGTTCTTCGCTAGGGAACCCTATGGTTCCCTTCGACGGAGCTACGCTCCTGAGCACCCTCCTTACACCGGCAAAGGGGAATCCCCTTTGCAATCCCCATGTATAGGAAATTTAAAAAGCATAATTCCCTATACAGCAAAAAAGACTTCAAGGTTTCCTCGAAGTCCTTTTTGTTTTATCACCTGTAAAATTGTGATTTTATATATACTACGACTGGCAGCTTCCAAATCAGCCACCTTCCATCGTAAATTATATAATGACTGCCTTGGCTCCGGCCGGGGGCCATATTTTGTCTACTTTCAGATAAAAGGGGTAACCGATCTTACGATTGCATCCGTTTTGAGGAATCGATCTATTTATTTTCCTCTATATCCTTAATCGCAGCAAATTTCAAATATGTAGAAACACTCATATCCAGTTGCTGCGCTCTCTCTTTAATCATACGTTTAACTTCCTTGTCACATAATGCTATTATTTTTTCCTTCTTTTTGTCCATACGGTTGACCCTTCTTTACATATTATAATAAATTAGGTATCTTATACTATTTATAGTATGCCATAACTATCAAAATTGTTATTTTATGTTTACTTATAAATACAGATTTTTTTAGCTTAATAAACACCCATTATGTAAGCTTCAGACCTCTTTAACAAACAGCTTTTTAACCAGTAGGCTGCGGTTCCTTTTACACCGGCTTTTGTATTGATTCATATTTATAAAATCCTTAGTTATGGTTTTATCCTTTCTTGCGTTCTTCCTTCACATGTTAAATAGGCTTGCAATATTTGGTTACATTATGTGAAGTGTACCTGTTTTACAACTAATCACCTATAATAAATAGCACACTTTCTCAAATAATATAAATGAATTTCATGATAGATATGTAAAAACATTCATTTATATAAAGCGGGGAGGTTTATTTCGTGCCAATTATACTGGTTGTAGTAATTCGATCGGTTATTTCGTTCTTTGTACTGTTACTGCTTGTACGCTTAATGGGCAAGCAGCAGGTTTCCCAACTCACCTTCTTCGATTATATTGTAGGTATAACCATCGGTTCTATCGCCGGAACTCTTTCGGTACAGGTGAACGAAAACACGCTGGCTACTTTGGCAGGGATGGGTACGTGGACAATTCTGGCTATTCTACTGGCGATTTTAGGCATTCACAATACATGGATCCGTAAGGTTGTGGATGGAGAGGCAACAGTTGTTATTGAAAACGGAAAAATCCTTGAGGGAAATCTAAAGCGGATACGTATCCCCATAGATGGGCTTATTTCCGAACTTAGAGCCAAGGATGTGTTCAGTATCGCTGATGTAGAGTTTGCCCTGTTCGAACCCGGAGGTAAGATCAGTGTACAAAAGAAATCCCAAAAACAGCCGCTTACTCCCAGCGATTTGAATCGCCCTCCCCAGTATGACGGGCTGCCGACCAACCTGATTATGGATGGAGTCATATTAGAGGATGCTCTTCGCTCATTAAACCTTTCCAAGGCATGGCTTCACCATCAATTGGGAAAACAAAACATTCGGGATACGACCGAAGTGTCGCTTGCACAGCTGGATACAAAAGGGAATTTGTATGTAGATTTAAAGGGAGATAAGCCCTATTATGTGATCTCTACGACAAACTGAGCAGAGGAGGATATATTTTGATTAAAAGGATTATCTATTTTATAATGATAGCTGCCTTACTAACGAGCACTTGCGCCTGTGCACTTTTAAAAAAGCCTATTGATAACCGGACCGGCTTTTCAAATCATCTTAAGCAAACAGAGGATTATATCCGTAACGAAGACTGGAATAATGCAAAAACCAGTCTTGAAGATTCAAAAAAAGCATGGAAAAAATTAAAACCGATGCTTCAAGTGGATATCGACCACGACTATGTAAACAGCATCGAAAACGATTTCACCAAACTGAGCGGGTATATTGACACAAGCGAAAAATCCGACTCCCTGGCAACCATTCTTTTAATTCAGGATACCTGGGATAATATCGGCTCCCTATAAGCAGGAAAATGTTCATGTCATGGAGATCTGGGCATCTATTCTCCAGTTTTACCTTATCAAGAACAATGCGGCAAGGTAGAACCTCCCCTGCCGCATTCAGGTATTTATTTGCATTTTCTATGTAGCTGATTCTACCACCATTACACTTTTGCCAAAACCTGCTTCCCCCGCAATGCCTTTTGTTTCCTTAGGGCTTGATAGCTATTTTTATAACGTTATCAGCTCTCTTTTCGAAAATTTCCATAGCGTTTTCTATAGAATCCAGTGACACTCTATGCGTTATTAAAGGGGTCAGATCCAAATTGCCGCATTCAATCAAATCCATCAAAACCCGCATATACTTCAAATCTACAATTCCTGTCTCAATACGCAAATTCTTCATAAAAATCTCAAACATAGGAAGCGTTACCTCATTACCGGATACTCCGACAATGGACACACAACTACCGATTCCGGCACAACGAACCGCTTCTTGTATGGTACTTGCGCTGCCTACTGCTTCGATTACCGCATCCGCACCTTGCCCCTCCGTCAAGCTCATGATGGCGGATAACGGCGATTCCTCACTGGAGAGTATTGTATGGGTCGCCCCTAATTTCTTACCCATATCCAATCGGTACTGGTTTTCACGTCCTACCAAAATTATCTGTTTGGGATTAAATAACTTTGCCGCTGCTACTGCACAAAGTCCGACAGGGCCTGCACCAAATATAGCCACACTGCTTCCCGGTGTTACATTTGCTTTAATCACAGAAAAGTAGCCGGTAGAGAGAATGTCCCCGACGAATAAAACCTGCTCATCTGTCAGGTTCTCGGGTATTGCTATCAGACTTGTGTCCGCATATGGAATCCTCACATACTCTGCATGGGTACCGCTAAGATTGCCATACTCCGGTCCGCTTCCTAATATCCCACCTCTTAGGCACCTGTAAATATGTCCTTTTCTACAATTGTCACACAACCCACAAAAAGGAGCCCCTGCACCGACTACCCGATCTCCTCGTTTGAACCTTTTTACTGCTGCTCCGACCTGTTCTACTACACCCACGTATTCATGTCCCAACACATAACCAGGGGTAGTTTGTATGTGTCCATGCATTAAATGTAGATCACTTCCGCAAATTGCTGTCAATGTCACCCGCAGCACAACATCCGTATCCTCCATAATGGTGGGTGCATCGACTTCTCGTAGTTTTACTTCTCCAACCCTGTCAAAAACTAATGCTTTCATTTGTACTCCCCTTTCAGTTATTTAAGGTTCTACTATAATAAAATCTCCATATTGGCCACTGTACTTAAAGTCAAGCCCCTATGTAGAAATTATTGGTTAGATGAAGGCCATTGCGCAGTGTATTCTAATTTTTACTGGCTTTTCTCGCAGACTTTTTTAGATTCTCTTGGACTCTATATTTTACTATTCTGCTGATTAGTTCCATCGGTAACGGTTTATCCAGGGGAAACTGTATGGAGCCCTTTGCATGTTTATAAGCTTTTAGTTCATGCTCGAATGCCTCAATACCACTGGCTCCAGGATAGAATCCAATATGGCTTTTATATGCGGCAAAATGCACCAAATTTCCGTTTAGAGCGAATGTAGGCATCTGATAACTTATCTTTTCTTTTGCATCCGGCACAATCATTTTAATGGTGGCTCGTAATTCCTCTAATTTTTTTTGAGTTTCAAGAGGGAAACATTTCATATATTCATCAATAGAAATATATGTCCTTTTTTCATTGTCCATTTCTACACCTACTTATTCCTTGATATGCATCTATTTCAGTACCTGTTTCAGTTTAATAAATCATTTTTAATTTATTAACGCCTTCGTTTAAGACATTATTGCTATCTCACATTACGTATTCTACAAAATTATTCAAATTCCTTCCTTCAATCCAATATTTAAACAAAAATAAGGCCCCAGGTTTCCCAGGGCAGTTTACCTATACAAATTGGCCTTTCTTGCTTTCGTCCATGTGTTCCTTAACGCTACTGTACCATTCCTGGAACGTTAACCGACATAATCCATTGAACTAGGTAAGAGATGTAATCGACGATAAGGATAGAGTAGGTATAATAGGCGTAAAAAATTAAAAAGTCTCGCGTTATTGACGCTTCGGCTCATTTTTATTGACAATTTTTTTATCCGATAGGAGGTCAACAAACTCCAATACAAACTTTTGATTATCGACATTCATTTTATTCAGCTTGTTCAATAAAAGAGCTAACGTGGTATTCCCTTTGCCTTCAGCGGTTGGTGGTTGCAAATGCCTGAATAAATCCTCAAAAGTTATCTCAAAAGCACATGCTATTTTTTCCAGACTGTCCACTGTTGTACTTATCTCTCCGCGTTCAATTGCCCCTATATAAGAAGCGCCGATATTCGCTCTATGGGCTAGTTCCTCTTGGCTCCAACCCTTTTCCTTGCGTAGATTTCTAATTCTTCCGCCGATTAGCTTAGCTATGTCACTCATTTTGCCACCTCCAAAAGAACATATCGCGTAAAAGCAAACATTACAAGCAAATATATTTGCTAATTATTAAAAATAGTTTATATATATGTTGACGATTTTATAAAATTTTTTTATACTTAAAGATATCGGAAAACAAACGGGACATCGCTTTGGGACATATTTGTTGAAAATGCGTTTTATAATGATTACTGATGTTTTGCAGCATACATATAGGCAAAGAATACAGTTATTCTACGGAATGGCAGCTAACTTGCTATTATCCGCCCGGCACCAACACTAAAATAGAAGAAATCGTAAAATAATGTTTATTAAAGGAGGGTGTTAATGTTGTATTCAACCGACTATTATCTGCTTCTACAGGAATGTAGTAATCATCCCGTCAAGAGCACGTTAAGTTTGATTGGCTTCGGCGTAGCCCTTTACTTGTTGCATTTGCTTGACAAGCGAATAGAAGAAAGAAAGCTGTGTAAATCTTATAAAAAACGAAAACACTCCCGCAACCAAAAGGTACATCACCATGAGCAATGATGAAAAGATGGAAAAAATAAGGGACACGCTGAATGAATTCACGGACACCGTGGACCTATGCAATGAAGACCTGTTAATTGTTAGTCAATTAATGGATGATATGATTATGGACTTCTACCGTAATAGGAAGGAAAAAGGAAAAGAGACTATATTCGATCAAAAGTAAAGTGTGCTGCTTATGATAGAAACGCTGCGACCAAGCCTACCGCTTAGGCTACTATTTTTTGTTTCCTAAATAGGCAGCAAGGCAAAGCCCTCCCCTGCCGCATTTTGATAATCACTTCAATACGCCTAACACTCTTACCTAATCGCTAAAAAATATAAAATTTTAAAAATTACCTTGCATTATTAAGTAATATATTGTATACTCTTAATCATTAAGTACCTAATAATATTTAGTACTTGCAGGAGGGAATACATTGAATAAGGAAATGTTGAAAGGGACCATTGATATTCTTATCCTTTGCGTTCTAAATGAAAAGGACGACTATGGCTATGAAATATCAAAAACCATTAAAGTACGGACAGAAGGCCTGTTTGAAATTCAGGAAGCTACCTTATACTTATCGTTGAAAAGACTTGAAAAACTAAATGCCATAGCTTCCTACTGGGGAGACGAAAGTAATGGAGGGCGACGAAAATACTACAAAATAACTGACAGTGGAAAAGAGTTACTGGCTCAATCCATCAAGGACTGGAAAGAAACCGTACAGATCGTTGAAAAATTTATTTAGGAGGGTTTACCGATGAATCCGTTGATAAGAAAAGTTTTTAACTTGTCCGATATTCGATATCGCTGGCTACTGATAATTTCTATGGGAATATTTCTAGCTTCACTTTATAATGAAAAAATTAACCCGGAAATAACGCCGGTAATTCAATTGGCTACGTATGGTTCCGCCATTATTTCAGCAGTAATTTGGGGGATTTTAAACTACATTGACCATATTAAGGTAAGTGCAAACTACAAAAAATATGACAATATTGATGCCTACGTCGATAACCTGATCATGAGCAGCGATGAACAAACGGAGTTAAAAGCCTATTTGGAGGACTATACGAAAGATCTTATTTCACAGGGCAAAACCAAGGAAGAAGCTGTAAAAATGGCAATTAACCAGTTTAGGGTAAAAGAATTCACGGAGCTTTCCAAAAACAGCAGTCTTCTTAACTTGCCGATACACTATTACCTTGTAGGTTATACAGTAATTGCCATAATTTTGGTAATCATTCTGTACTTCCTTACCAATACCGTTTTTCTCAATTCCTTCGGGCTACTTTCCATTGAACTTATGCTTATCTCCTACGGTGTTGGCTTTGTAGGTCTATTCTTCTTATACAAATTAATGGACATTGTGTTATCAAAAAAAATAGAAGCTGATAGGGAGGATTAATATGCAAAACTGGATTACGGAATTTATGGGGCAATTTGGCTACATTAGCATTTTTCTTTTGATTACACTGGAAAATGTTTTCCCCCCGATACCCTCAGAAATTATTCTCACTTTCGGAGGATTTATGACTACCACTACAAATCTTACAGTCCCAGGTGTGGTGGCATTTGCTACTGCCGGCTCTGTATCGGGTGCTGTTATTCTTTATGGAATCGGCTGTGTGTTTGACGTAAAAAGATTGGAAAAAATGATAGACCGATGGGGACATATCCTGGGAGTAAAGGGTAAGGACATTCACAAAGCAGACTCCTGGTTTAAACGCCATGGCTACTGGGCTGTTTTCCTGTGCCGAATGATTCCTCTGATTCGCAGCCTGATTTCCATTCCTGCCGGTATGTCTAAAATGAAATTCGGCCTTTTTCTGCTCTATACAACAGCGGGAACGTTACTATGGAATACACTGCTTGTTTTCGGCGGAGCTTTCCTTGGAGAATCATGGGAAAAAATCCTAGAATTTATGGATGTTTACTCCCATGTCACCTATGCTTTTCTCGGCCTAGGCGCTGTTGCTTTCGTTTTGCTGATCATCTTTAAAAAAAGACGTGAGTCATACTAAGACACATAAAAAATCAGGAAAATCCTATTACGTCCTATGCCACTCAATGACTAAAACCCCACCCTTATTGTAGGACCAGCATCTCATTTACACATTTTACCATATGTGATACTATTATTATCAGGTGGTGAATAGCATGGATGAATTGAGAGAGTGCTGTAAACTAATGTTAAAGCTGCTGACTCGGTTGCGCGAGGAGAATATGGTTACCCCCGATGAATATGAAAAACATGCTGAACTAAAGATAAAGTTTCTAGAGGAAGCCCCGGAATAGGGGCTTTTTTGACGCCCGTGCCGGCATACTCTTTTCAAATAGCGGCCGCATGGATACTCGTTATAGGAAAACCGCACCATTTGCATCTCTATATAAACTGCATGATTTCCCAATCAGCTGCATTCCTTCATAAATTATATAGTCTATCCCTACCCCCATTCAAAAAACAATGCCCCCAACCGAAGCTGAGGGCACCTGGTAATTTCCCGTTTTATTTTGATGTATCTTTAAAGGAATTTGCCATATCGCTAAATACCGTATACATATTGGCCAGTATTATGTTGGCTAAATTATCATCACTGGCAATCAGCCATTTTCCATCAACTTTATTACAGGTAATATCAATCTCCTTTGTGACGGTTTTGAGGGGGGTACTTTTAACGGCAGCCTGGATCTCCTCACTCAAAATCTTCTGTGTTTCATCCTCGCTGGTTTTATTCGAGGAGAAAGCAGTACTCAATGCTTTTTGCATATAGGATTTAAGGGCAATTCCAAACACCTCGGAAGCATCCCCATACGTACAATCCACTTTTAGAACTGCGCTATCCCCATTGATTGTGGTACTGTTTATTTTATATTTGATCATCTTGGCGTTTTCCTTAAATATTTCCTTATACGTGTCATCCGCGAACATATCACCATCCACCACTTTATCACCCTCTGCGGAATGCACTGTTGACTTTAGATCCTCGGAATTGCAATCTTTTACTGCCTTAAAAAACTTATTCACCACGGATTGAGGTTTTGCCCCTGTAGAACATCCGGAAACTGAAAAACATAGACATACCGCTACTAGAAAAATAGTAATTTTTTTCACTGTCATTCCTCCACTGCATTTTTACCATAATTATACTCGCTATGCCATAATTATACAACCCTTTTTGATTATGTTAATTCAATCGCCATCCGTTCCTCGATTATATGCCCTCTTTGCAGAAGAACGCCCAATATAAAAGACCCAGGGTTTTATCTTGCACTATAACCTGCTGGGCCAAAGACTTATATATAATTTACAGGGTTTCTCTATTCCGAGGACTTATATGCCGGAATTCCTCACACCTACGCATTTGCACTTCCCTTCCTGCTATTTCCACGTATCCTTGACTTCTAATACAGTCCACTATCCCCTTTACATTTCGACACCGTAGAATTTCACTTTCCATTCATTATCTACCCTTTTCATCTCAAGGTTCAGGTACTGCAAAGTATCCTTGCCTTTTACTCCATACTCGTACTCGGCATGTACCGAATCCTCCTTTATATCTTTGGGGTCAAGTTTTAAGATCAGGAATTCCACATCACCGAACATATTCTCCGTATTATAGAAATGCTCCTTACTCTTCGGGTCCAGAAGATAGCTTTTCATCGTGCTGCCGTCTCCGCTGAGAAAAGCTTTTGCGAATTTCCATGACACAACCTGGAAGTCATGACCTTCTTTACTCTTAAGGAACTTCTCCTTAAGTTCCGGACCTGAAACATCCTTATTTAAAGTGGTATTATTACTCTCATTCGTATTCTCTGACGAGGCACTTATAGTATCAACGGAATTTCCGGGTTCTTCTCCCTTGATACTCTCGCACCCTATCAGCAATGCAGCGGTTAACAGTATAGACATCAGAATCGTTAGATGTTTTTTCACTTTTACATCCCTCCTCATGGTTTTAATTATATGACGATATTTCTGGATAAAAGTTCCATACAAAGCTCATCCATTTCCAACTTTTATCCTTCCCTCCTTTACGTCATATAATCAATTTTCATGCAATACTATATAGGAAATATTACCATTTTGCTTTTACACTGTCTATATCAAATAAATTACACTGCCGTTCAAATTGTGGGGATTTATACGTGAAGTGAACCTCCTCCGCAATAAATATAGAAAGGATACCCATCGTGAGTACCCTTTTTATTCTCAGCATGATTCGCCTGTTAAACCCTATTGTCGAAGATAAGAAACATTTACTTTCTCCAAAGTGAAAAAAGTATGCATGGATCGGGCATAAGCTGCAAGTCTCCCACTTCCACGTATATTTTATTCTTTCGGCTTTTCCATAATCCAGGTTGCCCATAAAAACGCCGCAACCACTTCCTGCGCATTTACCTTTTGGGGATGGTGGATGTATTCATCATAGCTTTTCTTGACGCAGAGTCCGTCACAAGCGTCGAATATATCGATAAGACCGGATTCATCAACCTTGGCTTTTCCGGTAATCCCTTGATAGCCTTTCTCCGCCACAGGGCCATAGACCTTTGCATCTGCAAAGCCCAGTTCCATGGCTTTCTTTTGGTAAGTGTTTTTGTTTTGCTATGCGATGTTTTGAGATACTCGGAATTATCTTTCGCCTGCTTTCATAAACTTCACAAAAAAGTCGATTGGAGAATACAGATTTATTGCATTGACGCCTCCTGGCACAAATGATAGAATAATGGCGAACGAAATATTGTAGTTACAGGTGCAGAAGCACAGAAATTCGTCTGCCGCTTCCGCTTAAAAGGGAAATGGGTGCAAATCCCATGCTATCCCGTAGCTGTAAAAGAGGAGTTCTATCAAAAAGCCACTGGGAAACCGGGAAGGGTGATAGAATGATGATACTTAAGCCAGAAGACCTGCCTGTAATGGTGCACTAAAACTCTACGAGCGATAGGGGGTGTCTGCATGTATATCATTACAAGTACCTGTGGTTATTTTACATCCTCTTGATAGAATGGGTAAGGAATTCATTTTTCCGTGCTATTCAGCCATCGATGAGTAGCTCCAAATCCATAATAATGTCAGGAGGAATTTTTGTGTCAAAAAAGCTTTCATTTTTTCTAGGTATAGCAACCATGATATTGCTGCTACCGCAAACCACCTTTGCCATGCATATAATGGAAGGCTTCCTGCCTCCCGTATGGGCTATTTCCTGGGGAGCACTGGCTATTCCTTTTGTTGTTTTGGGCCTTTTCTCCATCCAGAAAACCGTTAAGGAAAACCCCAGATTGAAAATGCTTTTAGCCATGGCAGGGGCTTTTACTTTTGTCCTCTCTGCCCTTAAAATACCGTCCGTAACGGGAAGCTGTTCCCATCCGACAGGCGTGGGCCTCGGAGCCATACTCTTCGGTCCTACAGCCATGAGTGTATTAGGCGTTATCGTTTTACTGTTCCAGGCACTTCTCCTTGCCCATGGAGGCCTTACCACCCTTGGAGCCAACACCTTCTCCATGGCCGTAGTAGGACCCATCGTGGCCTTTGTTACCTATAAAATTGTTAAAAAAGCCAAGGGCCCTCAATGGCTTGCAGTTTTCCTTGCAGCAGCCCTCGGAGATTTGCTTACCTACGTTACTACTGCAATCCAGCTTGCACTGGCTTTTCCGGCAGAAACAGGCGGTTTTGTGGCCTCCCTTGGAAAGTTTATGGGTATATTTGCCGTTACACAGCTTCCTTTGGCCATTAGCGAAGGTATTTTGACGGTGCTTATATTTAATGCCATCACTGCTTACAGCAAGCAGGATCTTAAAGACTTAAAACTATTTGCCGAGGAGGTGTAAGGATGAGTACACAGGTCATTACGAAACAAAGCAAGGTATCTTCCGGAATCGTCAAAAACCTTATTCTGATTGCTCTCGTCATCGGACTTGCCGTTGCACCGCTTTTTATTGCCAAAAATGCCGAATTTGGCGGAGCCGACGGTGAGGCTGAAGCAGCCATCAGTGAAATCAATGAAAATTACACGCCCTGGTTCTCCCCTATATGGGAGCCGCCCAGCGGGGAGATCGAGAGCCTGCTTTTCGCTCTGCAAGCCGCACTGGGAGCAGGATTCATCGGGTACTATATCGGTTATGCCAGAGGTCGTAAAAAGAAGGAAGATGCAGAATCATCATGCTAAGTATGGATTATTACGCATACCAGTCAAAACTAAAGCAAATTTCGCCCTTTCCCAAGCTGCTGTTTGCTTTATTGACATTGGGAGTCTGTCTTTGGGCGAACTCAATCGCCATCTCTCTTGTGATTCTTCTGCTTATGGAATGGTTTACCGTCTCTCGAGGCGGTACTCCCCTTTCCTTATTTTTGAAGCTTCTCCTGGTTCCAATGTCCTTCCTCCTCATCGGGGTTCTCAGCATTGGGATCAATATCTCCGGGAGCCCTGAAGCATTTTTGTTTCCGGTTCCGGTATTCGGCCTATATCTCGGTATATCCTCCGCAGGAATCATAAATGCCCTGCAGCTATTCTTCAAAGCCTTGGGGGCTGTTTCCTGCCTGTATTTTTTGTCCCTCAGCACCCCCATGGTAGATTTGCTGGCAGCCCTCCGCAGGTTGAAGATTCCAAAGCTTTTCATTGAAATGATGTCGCTGATCTATCGCTTTATCTTTGTCCTGCTGGAGACAGCAAACATTATGTTTACCGCACAAAATTCCCGTTTGGGATACTCCAGTCTCTCCTCCGGATACCGCTCTCTGGCAGCCCTTGTATCCACACTTTTTGTCCGGGCCTATAAGCGGTCGGAGGAGATCTATACAGCATTGGAGGCCAGAGGATATGACGGTGAACTGAATGTGCTGGAAATGAAATTTGAAACCCATAGGGATGAGTATATTGTACCTCTTATAATAAATGGAATTCTGATTTTCACCGCCTTGATACTACGGTACGGTCAAATAAAAGCGGAAGTTATCCTTCCGCAAATCCTATTCTATTTTACAGGGGGATTGCTTGGATGAATGAAAAAATATTGGAGGTTCGAGATCTCCGCTACACCTATGGGGATGGAACCCTTGCACTAAAAGGCATAAGCCTTGAAATCCCAAAAGGTCAAACCACTGCCATCCTGGGTGGTAATGGCGCCGGCAAGTCCACACTGTTCCTGACTTTCAACGGAATATTAAAGCCTTCTTCCGGTCAGGTTCTTTTTAACGGAAAACCGCTGGATTATTCTCATAAGGGTCTGCGGGAACTGCGTAAGAGTGTGGGGATTGTTTTCCAAGACCCTGATAACCAGTTATTCTCTGCCAGTGTATACCAGGATATTTCCTTTGGACTGGTAAACATGAAACTGCCGGAGGAGGAAGTGCGGAGGAAGGTCGATACGGCCATGGAGAGAACAGGCATCTCCCATCTGAAGGATAAACCCACCCATTGTCTTAGCTTCGGTCAGAAAAAACGTGCAGCGATGGCAGGAGTTCTGGCCATGGAGCCGGAGGTGCTGGTGCTGGATGAACCTACAGCAGGCTTGGACCCTATGGGAGTCAGTGAAATTATGAACTTTCTCAAAGACATACAGAAGGAACTGGGTATCTCCATCGTCATTTCCACCCATGATATCGACTTGGTCCCGCTATACTGCGACTATGCCTATGTTATGAATGATGGAAAAACAATTCTCGAAGGAACTCCCAAAGAAATTTTTGCAGAGGCAGAAGTACTCCGACGCATCCACTTGCGGCTTCCTCGTATCGGACATCTAATGGAAATACTGAAGTATAAGGACGGCTTTGCGTTCCAGGAAAATGCTGTAACCTTGTCTGAAGCACGGAAGGTGCTAAAGGATTGGAGAAAGAGTTTATAAAAAGAAGAAGGAAAAGTCCGGGGACTTTTCCTTCTTCTTTTTATAGCGATTGCCCTTTGGGCCTCCATATAGGCTTTCTGGTTCTGTAGGTTTCGTATTTGGTAAACTCCAGCTTCTGCTTTCATTTCTTTCGCCTATCAGCTGGCACTGATGGGCGATCCGCAAAATTCACATTCACCTACCGAGCCTCGCATCACTTTATTATTGGCACCGCAGCCTTTGCAAGCAACAACGACCGGCTCGCTCTTCTTTGGACTTGGAGTACTGGCAGGGGCATGATTGCTCGCAGGAGAGCCTGTTTGGCCGGTGGAAAAGGTAACCCTGCCAGTAGTCCGGTTGTTCACCTGGCTGCTATAGGTTGTGGTTGTAGTAAAAGTGCCTTGCTTCATCATCTGGGGGATGGTGTTTTTAGCAATATCAAGAGACTTGGAAACTATTTCCGAAATATCTTCCATATCCTCCTTATCAAGCATATCCTCCAGATCATCGATATCAGCCATATTAATATTTATATTATGCATATTATTTGTATTATTCATTTGCCGATTTATAGCACTCGCCCTCTCTTCCTCATACCGCAGGGCTATCTTTCTGGTTTTCTCGCCCTGTAAAATAAGCGCGACGCCCCCACCGAAGAAAAACAGCATCGCCATAACTTTGCCTTCAACAGGATTGTTAGGGCCAAAGCCTCCGCTTGCTATAAAGAGGACTCCCATAATCACTAAAATCCAGCCAAAAACTCTTACGCCTCTTCCCGCAGTGGATGCAGGGCTTTTAACGTTATTGGTTCTCATTTTACATTGTCACTCCTCTATATTCTAATTTGCCCCAATGGGTGAACCGCAAAATTCACACTCTCCACTTTTTCCTTTTGCGATTCTATTCGTTGCCCCACACCCTTTACAGGCTATTACAACTGATGGTGCCTGAACAGAATCTCTTCGAGCGGTAGTCGGATCTATTGGAACGGTTTTGTTCCCTACAATAATTTCTTTTCTGCTTCCATCAATGTAGGCATTAGCAAAAAACTTCTTGTTAATCATTGTCTGTAGGTCATTCATCACAAATTCAATCGATTTCGATGTAGAACCGGCAATATTTTCGATGCTTTTTTCATTTCGATCTACGATAATGGTCACATATCGCTTGAATCTCTTGATCCTTCTTTTTGTTCTTATGCCAAATACAATCAGTCCAATACTCACTGTCATAAATATCAAGCACAAGATCACACCGGCGGCTTTTCCGCTTCCCTTTTCATTTGTAATGAGAATTATTGCCGTTAATCCGAAAAGCATTGTCAAAATCCACCCAATTATACTGGAAATCTTACCTACAATCATATTCACAATGATTGCCGAGCGCGAGGAGTGCTGCGAGTTCATTTAAAAACCACCTCTCTTGGACTGAAGAACCAGCATGTTTCTTTCCTTGACTAGCGTGATAATTTCATTGATCCTTGCATAAATATCCGCTTCCTCAATGACACCCTTCCGCAAGTCACTTGAAAGAATTTCTACCCTGGCATTTATTTCTATATCTTTCGTAATATCCGGGGCCGTCTTGTCACTAAACCGCAATGCCTCATACAATTTCTCCAGCTGTTCCGAATAGGCAGCAAAGGCGGCCTCCCCTTTGAGGGCAAAAACGGTATTTTCCCCTTCCTGCAGCCAAAGCCTTGCTCTTTCAACTTCCTTATTGGAAGCTTGGACACTGGACGCAGCCATAAACAAACAGATGGTAACGACAGCTGCAACTCCCATGACAATAAGCTGCATTGTAACAAATCCGCCCAGGTTCTCTTCAAAAATTATCCCGGACAACAGACCTATCACTGTAGTTACCAGCCAATAGAGTATTGCTGTTGAAATTAGACCTGCTCGAATGAGGGTTTTATCCATAGATTCATTATTTATTAAAAAAATCACCCCTGCAAAAAAAGCAATTTCGGAAACAAGTTCAAATAGTAAGGCAGTATAATCTACCGTAGTTTTTTCTCCCTGGGAAAATCCTGCAAAGAAAATGACTACGGTTATAATCACAACAATTACACCGATGGCAAAAGTACATAACATTCTGGTTTTATTATTCATACAATTCATCACCCTTTTATACAAAAATCAGCTTATAGCTTATTGCCGCATTCCGGACAGAATTTTGATGTACCCTTTATTTCTGCATTACAATTTGAACACTTTTTTATCAAAGCAGCTCCACATTCACTGCAGAATTTTGCACTGGCATTGATGGCAGCGGAACACTGGGGACAAGTCACCGTTTTCTTTTCTTTGTCTTGTTTTTGCGTATCGCAGCCGCATTCACTGCAAAAGCGGTTATCTTTTTGGAGAACAGCGTTACAGCCGGGACAGTTTTTCATTGTGGGCGCCGTATTAATGTTCTGCGCCATTCCTCCCAACTGTGAGCCCACAGCACCGCCCATGCCTACACCCATACCCAGCCCCATGCCGGCACCCATAAATCCGGCCTGGCCTGAACCGGGGTTGGTCGCAGCGCCTTCCAATGTATCGAAGGAACGCTGCTGTACATAGTTATACCCCACGATGTCCATTTCTGCACGTTTTGCAAGGGCTTCCTTCAGTTTAATTACCGCACTGTCGTTCTCCGGCACATTAATGTCGTTAATATAAAAGTTCAATAATTTAATTCCGTACTCCTCCATGACAGGCATCATTTTTTCCCTTAAATGCTCCGATAGCTCATCCAGGTACGCATTGATTTCCAAAACACTGACTTGATTATGTACGAGGTAGGAGGAAATAACATCCTTTACCTTGGTCAGGTACAAACCCCTAAAATACTTCAGTATGGTATCCTTGTCAAAAGCCGGAAGGGTTCCTACCAATTTTATCAGGAACTTTCTTGAGTCCTCAATCTGAATTCCAAACTGGCCAAAAGAGCGCAGAGGAACAAATATCTTGTACTTTGGATCCTGCAGCTGAATGGGTGTGGGCGTTCCCCATTTTACATCCAGGGAAGAGGCTTTATTGATATACCACACCTCTGCTGCAAAGGGTGACCGTCCTCCAAAAGGAAGATTTACCAGATTACTTAAAACCGGAATATTCGCCGTTGACAAAGTATGTCTGCCGGGAGCAAATAAATCCAGCGCCTGCCCGCCTTTAAACAAAATCGCCTCCTGCGATTCGTTTACAATGAGCTGTGTCCAGGTACCCAGTTCTTCACCCGGGTATTTCCATGCAAACAGATCCGGTGTGCCATTATATTTTATAACTTCTATTATCGCCATAAAAACACCTCACAATATCTAAAATAGCTGTGTAAATCTTGCTACAAATTACCAGCCTACTGTCTCATGTTCAATTGTACACTGCTCTCGCCATTCCTTCAATACAATATGCTGTTTTTTTACTTTGCCCCCCAGGTATATGCCGGATTTATTATTCATAGTACATAAAATAGGAAAAAGCTTCTTTACCCGTCAGGGGAATTTTCACATTCTGATATGATAGGTCGTCCCGTAGTCGTAAGATTGATTATCGCAAACATAGGCATAATCGAAATCTCCCTCCCGCATCCATCCCATAAAAGTATAGGAATGTGTGGGTCTTCCGGCGGCATCCGGGGTTGTAAAGCATAAGTCTCCGGGCAGAAGCACCGTCAGGTCACGGCTGATCTTCCAGCCCCTGCTGAGCAGCTGGTACGTGAGGCTTATCTCCTTTTTATCTTCCTTCTCTATCTTTCCCGTATTGCATACGGCATCCGTCAGTGCAACATTAGCTCTTCGCAGGGCCTCCGCTGTAAAATACACGCATGAAATATGCTGGTCACCGCCATTTAGTCGCGTTGCCCTGTCTTTTACAGATTCTCTTCCGTTATCGTCCATCAGGTAGCTGTAAAGTTTCAGTTGAATATCCGATTGCTTTCTTCCAGGGATATTCGCTTTATTTTCATCCACGGTACTTTTATTTTCTTCTTGCTTCAAAGCGGCAACCGACGCTTCTTCACTTTCATTCCCCGTTATTTCCGGCGTAATCAACTCTCTGTCCGGTTCGTTATTAATTTTATCTTTATTAATTAGTGTTGTGCATTGAAAAGTAAATAATTGTATTACCAATAAGCTGGTAAAACAAAGGCATAAGTAGACCAAATGTGGTAGTTTTGAATTGTCAAGAAACAAAACCATATCCACGGGGGTCAA